>JAJZGD010000228.1 GCA_021804985.1 Planctomycetota bacterium | reverse complement strand
TTTCGGCGTACACTTTTGCCGCGTGGGCGCCACCCACGAGGATGGCCGTTAAATTCACGGCCATGGAACGTGCTCGAAGTTCGGCTACGCCCTGGGCGACGCGGCTGCGTATACCAGCGGCGATATATTTTCCATCAATAAGTTGTGCCATCGCGTCGTGTGTTTTACCTGTCATCAAGGCCACTCGTACGCCCCGAAGTATACCGGTCGCACGTAATTTTGTGCCCCCAGCCGTCCCCCATCCGCAGACCGCCGACCCCGGCCATCCCACCGCCCCCGTCCGGCCGGGCGTTGCTGCCCGAGCCAAATGTTCCGCAAATCGCGCGGTAATATTTGACAAACCGCCGCCGCAACGGCACGATGTTGGATGTAAAGCTGGGGCGGAGTTGTTAATTGGCCCCGGCTTATGCAATTGATCCACTGTGTTCCGGCTGAAAAATGAGAATATATGGCCAGCGGTCACACCGGGGCATCCCGATGAGATGCCGCGGTGAACATGGGATCGCCCATAATTTGTGAAGCTGAGGTTGCGCATGTCGTTGCTGAATGAAAACCACAAGCGAAATCTGGTCTCCACGTTTCAGGAAATTGATCGCATTCTGACTCAGGCCGTTGAGCAGTTGGAGGAGCGCGAATGCCCTTCGCCGCTTCAAGCGGTTATTCCCGATGCTGATGGGGTGCTGATATCCATTGCGGAGAACTGGTTGGAAGATACGCGCGCCACCATGCGATCCATTCTCGAGGAAAATTCCATTCCGCTTCCGCAGCCCGATGTCAGCGCGGTATGGAATCTGCGCGTGAGCATGGTGCAGGCAACCAATTACGCCGACAATTTGCGCCCGCAGCAGATGAAGCAATATGGTCCCCTTGCACCAACTTCGGCTGCCGCGCTGGAGGCTATCAGCCGCCGCCTGCGCACGCAGATGGAATCCATGCTGCAATTGCTCGATGCCTCGCATGTATCAGATCGGGATGGCCGCTGAACCTGGCCCCCGTGCCGCTCTGCCTGCCCACCATCAAAACCGAGCCTTTGCGGGCTTTGGTACTTTTCCATTACACTGTTGGTTTCTTTGCTGGAGCTGGATTGCTGTATGGGTGAACAGAGCAACAAGAAGACACGAATTGTTATTGTCGGCGGTGGCTTTGGCGGCCTTTATACGGCCAGCGCCTTGGACAAACTTACCCGGGAAGATCCATCCGTGGAAATCACCTTGGTGAGCCGCGATAACTTCCTGCTGGTAACGCCACTACTTTTTGAGGCAGGCTCCGGCGTGCTGGACCCGCGGCATGTGGTTAGCCCCTGCCGCGCTATGCTGAACAAGGCCAAGTTTTGCGAAGCCCACGTTACCGAAGTGGACATCGCCAACCGCATTGTCAAGGCGGCCCACCGATCAGGCATTCGTGATTATGAATTTCACTACGATCAGTTGGTCATCGCGGTGGGGGGGATCACCAATCGGGCGATTATTCCGGGTTCAGACCTCGCCATGGCATTTAAAACGGTGGCGGATGCGGTTCTGCTGCGCAACCATGTTCTCGATCTTTTTGAACAGGCCGACATTGAAACCGATCCAGAGCGGAAGAATCGGCTGTTAACATTTGTGATCATCGGTACCGGGCTTGTCGGCGTCGAACTCGCCGGTGAACTCAATGATTTTATGCACAATCTGGTGAGCACCTACAAAAATATTTCCATGAGCGAAATCAAGCTGATCATGTACGAGGCAACGCCCAGCTTTTTGCGCGAGTTGCCGCAGGATCTGGCCCAGTACGCGCGCGAAAAACTGGCCAAGCGGGGCATCGCGATTTATCTCGAAGCGCCGGTAAAGCAGATTCGGACCGACGGCGTGCTGCTCGCAACCGATCAGTTCGTCACCGCACAGACCGTTGTCCTTTGTGCCGGCGTAGCACCAAACCCACTTTTGGCCGGCATTCAGCTGGAAAAAAGCCGCGGACGCATCGTCGTGGATGGGGCCATGCGCGTAAAAGACCACCCGGAGGTTTGGGCCCTCGGCGATTGTGCCGTCATTCCCGATCCGGAAGGCAAACCCTATCCACAGCTCGCACAGCACGCCCTCCGCGAGGCACGTTTGCTCGCACAAAATATCGTCGGCGTGCTCAAAGGGCAGAATCCCCAGCCCTTCGTCTATAAAAATAAGGGTACGCTTGCAGCCCTTGGGCGCTATTCAGCCATCGGCCGCGTACTGAATTTCAAAATTCGTGGCCTTCCCGCATGGTTTGTGTGGCGCGGATATTATCTTCTGCAAATGCCCAAATGGAGCCGCCGTATCCGCATTATGATCGACTGGGCACTCGCCGTGGTCTTCCGCAATGATGTCGCCCAAATGGATTGGGTTACCGAGGAACAATTGCAGGCCCTCGGCAAGCAGGGTGCACGCAGTGCTGAGCAAAGCCGCAGTGCTAAGGCCGCTGCACCGGAAACGGTTAAAACCTCGGTTTAGGTGCCTGTCCGAGTAACGGCCGGCGTTCCGGCCCGGTACCCAGTGCGCAGGCCTGTCAGCCCGGCGCCTTGATGCTTGCTATCAGACGGCTGCGGTGTGCGGCGAGTTCTGCCGTCGCGTCGCCCTCGCGCTGCCGGTCGTCCGCGTCTTGAACCAGCGGCAAGTTCACGTAAACATTCCGGATGGCCGCCTGCCCGCTCGCCGCCGCCATATCCGCCGCCACCCATAGATCGCTTTCAAGCAGGGCGTTCGTCTTGCCCGACAGCGCCAGACACTCGCTGAGAATCTGGTTTGCCAGCGCCGCGACGGCTTGCGGAATGCGGATGGCGGCCGTGATCGACGCGGCATAGTTGCCCTGTTTGTAACGCTCATCCGCCGGCAGCTTGAGCATCGCGGAAAGACCTTCATAGGCGGCAGCATCTTCTTCCAAAAATTCTAAAAATAAGCTTGCCGCTCGCTTCATTTTGGAGCGGGCATCCTCCAACTGCGGCTGATGAGGCGCCAGCGACCGCTTTCCCACGCTGTATTCAATCACCATCAGCAGTTGTGCCGCCGCCAAAGCCCCCGCCAACGCCGCAACCGATCCCCCGCCGGGCGTTGGCGCTTTCGCAGAGAGTGCCTGAATAAAATCCTGTAAAGACCCCTGAGCAAAGCCAGCTGGCGTTTCGTTGGAGTTTGCTTCATGCATGGCATGCCCCTTGCAACGCACCGGCAGAAAGATATTGGCCGGTATGCCCAGCGCCGATCGGCGAACCGAACATCAAGGCCGCGTGGCCGTCGCTTTGGCCGGAGCCGTCGCGGGCAGCATGCCGAGTTTAACGGCCGGCCCGAGAAGAATCGGCTTGGCCCATTGGTCTAAATGCGTAAGGCGGAACTTGGCGACCGAAACAAAATTGTCCGCGGTCGGGTTCGTTTTTTCACGAATGATGGATTGATAAATGGCGGCTGCCTTGGCCCAATCATGAGCATCTTCGTAAACCAATGCGAGCCCAAGTTCCGCACTAATCTTGTTGATAATTGGCGTGGGATAATCGCTGATCACGCGCTTGAATGCCAGTTTTGCACCGGCGATGGCCTCGGCGTGGGTGGCCTTCAGGCCCAGCGGCTTGTTCGCCTGCGCACCCAGCGAAAGCCGCAGCAGATACAACCGACCGATCTTTAAATAGGCCTGCGCATCGACATTGGGTGTGTGATAAATTCCGAGCACCGATGTTTCAATCGCGCCCGGCGATGAAGCCGACTGCAGGGCAATCCACGCCTCCTGAACTTTGCGCAACTTGCTGATGCGATAAAAGTTAAGCACCTCGATGGCCAGTACGATAATGGCCACCGTCAGCAAAATGTATACGCCGTAACGCCGCAGCCAAAGAATGACATCGATGGCCACCGTTGGGCTGCCAGGCGCCAATAATTCTGGTTTATCCGTATCCATCACCGTTACTCCGCGCCGTGAATACCTCGAAACGGTAGGATAACCGCAGGGTGAAAAATTTTCCTCAGGCATGAAGCAGGCAAGACGCAGAGGACGGTGGGGCGACGACGCGGCGACGCCCCGCGCGTACGCGTCATTTAGCCGGCGGAAAACGCGCGGCCGCCGTGATGCAGCGTGCGCCACTAAGCCGGCCAGCCTGCTGGCCGCGGGTCGTGTTGTTTGCTGGCGGCGGAGTGTGGAAACGTTTCCTCGTGCGCGTCGCGGCTGCACGCTGCGGTCATTATGCCCCATCAAACCCCCAAGGTGACACAGGCATTCCTGCCTGTGCGCCACCGTGCCACAAACACAGAC
>JAJZGD010000227.1 GCA_021804985.1 Planctomycetota bacterium | reverse complement strand
TAAATTAACTAAACCGCCGGTTGTCTCACGCAGAGGCGCAGAGGCACAGAGGCTGCCTGCGGGCAGCACGACGAGGCGCGGCCAGCAGGCTGGCCGGCGTAGGGCGCGTCCGCTGAATCGGGACGTTTTGCACGAGTAAGTGTTTTACGAGCCGATGGATTTATTCGATCGGAAAGTTTCTTTGCAGCCATTCTGAGCGGATAAACCGCTCGGATCGTGGTGGCGTGCGGGCGCCGCACCGCCGTGGACCGCAGACGTCTCGCCTGCTTGTCGGCGTCGTTAAGCCGGCCAGCCTGCTGGCCGCGGGTCGCCGTCGTCTCTGCGTCTCCCCTGCTCTGCGTGAGATATTAATTAATTGCATCATGCCGCGGCATGATTCATTAAATTAACTAAACCGCCGATTGTCTCACGCAGAGGCGCAGAGGCACAGAGGCTGCCTGCGGGCAGCACGACGAGGCGCGGCCAGCAGGCTGGCCGGCGTAGGGCGCGTCCGCTGAATCGGGACGTTTTGCACGAGTAAGTGTTTTGCGAGCCGATGGATTTATTCCATCGGAAACACTTTTTTGCAATCATTCCGAGCGGATAACCGATCGGCTCGTGTTACGTGCAGGGGGCATATTAAACCAACTGTGTCCCGGTTTGGCTTCCTTCCTGAGGCATTTGCTGCGGCGTACAAATACGCACTTTGCGTATACGGCGCTGATCGCTTTCGGTTACGGTCAGTTCTATTCCAACAATCTCGAGGCTGGTGCCCTTGGCGGGAATGATGCCGAGTTCGCTGATCATCAGGCCGCCGATGGTTTGATAATCCTGATTTTCCGGCAGTTTCAAATCCAGTTCCCGGTTGATGTCGGTCACATTGGCGCGGCCGTCAACCTCGACCGTGCGGTCGTCGATGCGGCGGAAGGGGAGCGGGGTGAGTTTTTCGTATTCGTCGGCAATATCGCCGACGATTTCTTCCAGAATATCCTCGCTGGTTACAAGCCCGGCGGTGCCACCAAATTCATCGAGCACGATGGCCATATGAACGTGGAGCGATCGGAATTGCCGCAATAAATCGCGAAGGGGCTTGGAGTGCGGAACAAAAAGTGGCGGGCGCATAAGTTTGGCCACATCGGGCGGATCGGCTGGGCGGCTGCTGCCAAGCCAGGGCAGAAGATCCTTGGCGTAAAGAAGGCCGACAATATTATCGGTTGAACCTTCATGCACGGGGACGCGTGAGAGGCCATCTTTCATAATTTTATCGCGGATGACATCGAGCGGGTCGCTGACATTAATGCTGACCATGTCGGTGCGGGGCGTCATAATTTGACTGACCTGCAAATCGCGGAAGCTGATGATCCCCTCGATCATTTTTCGCTGCTCATCATCCACAGCGCCGCCGGCGGTACCTTCAGAGACCACGGCCAGTATTTCCTCCTGTTGTTCGTGTGTTTCGTGCATGGCCTGAGATTCTGGCGTTATGCCAATGAGGCGCCGAAGCAGGCTGTCGAAAAGACGCAAAAAGCGGACCAGCGGATAAAGCCCGCGGTCGACGAGTTGCAACGTCGGCCACGTGCTCGCGATAAGCGATTCGCCGGCGTAGTTGGCCCACGCGGTGGCAAGGGCTACCGAAAAAATCAGCTGAATGAAAAAAGCGAGAGCTGCCGCGACGGCAAGCCAAAGCATATTGGCCGGTTCCGCGTGCCGCATGAGGACATCGGCCATGAGCACGGCGACAATTGAAACGTTGCAGACGATGCGAACAATGGAAGCGGTGAGCGCCAAATCGATTCGGCGATCAATGATGTTTGGCGCATCGATGGCACGGCCTCTTTTGGCCAACTCCTCTTCCAACGTCACCTTAGACATGCTGCGAATGGCATAAGCCAGGGCGGATGCCACGAGTGTGACCGGGGCCGCGATAAGAATGACCACAATGACCAGAATTGTCATCGGCGTGCGCCTCCGACCGGATTGGCGTGATAGACCGGCCCGATACCCAATTCGGTGAGCAATGCATCCTCGCGGCCGTGCATGCGTTTGGCCGCTGCAGGCGTCCGGTCGTTGTAGCCCTGCACGTGCAAAAGGCTGTGAATGGCATACAGCAACACTTCGTGACGGATGGGCACCGCACGTGATCGGCTTTGGCGTGCGGCCACGTCGATGCCAATGGCGGTATCGAGCAGCAGCTTCCCATCGGATGGATGAGGCGGGTGCAGTGAATGCGAGAGATCAAATGTTAAAACATCTGTCGATGTGTCTATATCAAGGAATTGTCGGTGCAGGCGCCGCATTTTGGCGTTCGATAAAATGCGGATGGTCCATGCTCCGTCGGCAATGTCCATCCGTTCACACACTTCCTGAAGAAGTAACCGGATGGAGCGTACATCCACCGCGGTGAGGGCGGCGCGGCCGGTTTTGCGGCGCGGCGCCAGTCTGGCGGATCGCCCGGATGGTGCCCGGGGTGATTGTATGAAAATTTCGACGGTCATCATGCCCTTCGCAGTGCCGGTTTATCTGTCGCATATGAGATGCGTGGATGATGGACGCCCGCCAATGATCGCACCAGCGAATGCTCGATCGTGCTCAAATCTGAAAGTGTCAGGCCGGATTGACTGAACTGCTCGTCGAGCAGGCGTTTTTGCACCAGCTGGTGCACCGCCCCCTCAATGCGTGCGGGCGTGGGGTCGGCGAGCGCCCGCACCATCCCTTCGCACCCATCGCAGATCATTACGATGGCGGTTTCGCGGCTTTGCGGTTTGGGGCCGGGATATCGGTATTGGCAATCCTGAATGGGCGCGCTATCGGCGCCGACGAGGGCATCTCGGGCCTGTTTCTGCCGGGCAACCTGGTAAAAATATTCCACGACGGTGGTTCCGTGGTGCTCGGCGATAAATTGCCGAATGGCTTCGGGCAGATGGTATTCGCGGGCCAATTCCAGCCCGTCTTTAACATGGCCGACGACAATCAGCAGACTCATGGCGGGGGAAAGCTTTTCATGGCGGTTGCCGCTGGAGCCGGTGTTTTCGACGAAATAGCCGGGTTTCAGCATTTTGCCAATATCGTGATAGTAGGCCCCCACTCGGCACAGCAGGGGATCGGCGCCGATGCTGCGTGCGGCGGCCTCGGCCAGCGTTCCCAAAATCAGGGAGTGGCTGAAAGTTCCCGGCGATTCGATCGCCAGACGCCGCAGCAGAGGGCGATTGGTATCCGAGAGTTCCAGAAGCGTCATGGCGGTGGTCAGGCCGAAGGCGCGTTCAATGATGGGCAAAAGCAGCAGGACAAAAAATATGCTCGCCAAGGCCGCGCCACCTGCCATAAGCAGATTGTGCGCCGGCGAAACCCAATCGGGTTCGGCGTGCAGCCAAAACCATTGCAGCGGTAGCAGGCGGTTGGTGCTGTTGCGCGAAAGGCCAAAGGCGAGAAGGGTAGCCGCGGCGACGGCCGCGTCGAGCAGACCGACGCGAATCATTTGGGTTCGCGTGCGGATCTGCTCGAGGGAAAAAACCAGTACGATCGCGGCGACCAGTGCAGTCACGAGGAAGCTTAAAGGAAGGCCGCCGAGCGTGGTGACAATCAGCACGATGAACACCATGGCGCCCAGGGCGTAGCGCTGCCCATAGCCGGTCACGAGGATGATGGCGCTTAAAAGAATCGGCGCCAGTCCCAGCAGGAACATCCAATCCCCCAGGCCGGTGGCCAGCAGCAACCGAACGGCGAGAAGGCAGCCGAGCGCGAGGCCGCTGGGAACCCAGGTCAATCGCCGGTTTTTTTCTGAAAAGCGACGGGCGGTGAACGTACTCCAAAGCAGACTGAAGATGGCTGCAATCACCACAATGCCGAGGTTGCTTTGCACGGAAGACCAAGGGTGTTTGATATAAAGTTCATTGTGATAGGCGGCGTACGCGGCCAGAATTTCACCGCGCACACGGGGTGTGAGGGTCTCGCCGGCCGTCGCGAGAATGCTGCCGCGATGGATCATGGTTTCCACGGTTTTTACGGATGCGGCGCGGGCCAAACGAGCGCGAGCGGTCGCGGCGGCATTAAGTACAAAGATCGGCTGCTTCAAGTTGGCAAGATAGGCGCTGACGGTGGACCACATCGGCTGTGGAAAGCATTGCTCAACGCATGAACGGTACGCGTGGCCACCGACCCCCAACGAGCGGAGCCGGCTTAGCGAGATCGGTCGGTAGCCCGTGGCACCCTGGCCGCTGTGCGGTATGAGCACCTGATCGGCTGAACTGCGAGCGATAAGCTTCCACGTTTTTGAATC
>JAJZGD010000226.1 GCA_021804985.1 Planctomycetota bacterium | reverse complement strand
TGCATTGCACCTCCGCGTGTCCAACCACGTTTAGCCGGCCAGCCTGCTGGCCGCGCACCGGCGTGCTGCCCGCAGGTAGCCTCTGTGCCTCTGCGCCTCCGTGTGAGACATCGGTCGTTCCGGGTGAGCGGGAGCGATTTTTGCCAAAGGCAAAAATATGGAATCATGCCGGCCGGCATGATGTAATTAATTAATATCTCACGCAGAGAAGGGGAGACGCAGAGACGACAACGGGGCGCCGCGTCATTTAGCCGGCGGCATGATGCCACCGTGCCCCGCTGGCGTAAAAACGTTTTTAAAAGGGCGCATCCGCCGCTCTGCGATTTTAGCGTTTGCAGGCGTTCGCGCCGCACAGCTTGCTGTACACCAGGAGCCTGTCCGAGTAATGGCCGGGATTGGGATGGGTCTGAAACGCGCCGAATGCGCGGCGGAGGATCGAGCCGACTCTGAATAATGAATCATCGAGATCCGACAATAAAGCAGGCGGGGCATTTTAGGCCCACCCCGCGGGGCGGCGTGCCTTTTGGCCCCCCTCTGCGGCGCGGCTCCTCGGTGTACCCTCTGTGTCAGGTACGCCATCGTCGCCGCTGCTTGATGGGTGCCAAAAATCACGCCGTCGCAACCCGGCGATTACTCGGACAGGCTCCTAAGGGTTTACACGCTTCGATCTGCCAAAAACACTTTGATCCCAAAAGAAAAACTTCTGCGCCAATAATGGTTTACACGCCTATCCGCGTCATGCTATGATTTGTTCTGAAGTTCACAATTTGCCGCGCTATGAGAGCGCATTTTCGGAGGGGTCATGGGTCGGCGCCACCGGACCAATTAACGATGACACGCTCGTACCGATTTCCGGAAATTGGACCAGCTCGCTTACGGCATCTCTTTCGCCCGCGCACAACTTCACGCTTCAAGGTGGAAGCTTTTCAGCATCGATCGGATGCGATGTGGATTTATTTAACAACAAGAATGTACAATTGGCGATTCAAGCCGCGGGAAAATTCGCGCCCGCGGGCGGCAACGTGCAGAATGATGCGTCGGGCCAGGTTGTGGCGGGGTTTGTCGTAAGCTGGTGATGGGGTGGTCTTTCGCAGCGGCCAATTGATTAAAAAGGAATTCCGAATGTCCTTGAAAAAGGCGGCGCAGGCATCCAAACGAAGCACCAACGACAAAAGTACCTTTCCGGTAGCCGGTGCCGCCGCATTGCTGCTGGCGATCTATTTTGGCATGGGGACGTTGTGGGGAGCGCCATTGCCGAACGCACAGGGCACCGGTAATGCGGCACGAAGTCTCGTAAAAGAGCTTCTGCGAAGCCCGGCAAAACTCAGACTTGCGGCGTCGCCGCAGTCAAAGCGTACATTTTACTTTCGGATCCAAATAAATTCGTTGAAGCCGAATTATCGTTTTAGCCTGTTGGTTGCATGCAACGCTGGAAAGGTAGTGGTCGTCACCTATGATCACAATGGCCGGGTCTATAGCTATTACACCAGCGGCCTTTTCGCGATTGTCGACACACGACGCCCCGGGGATCTCGATGTTTTCCGCGGAGCGTCAATGGTTCTCGGTGTGGGTGGGCGAGCAGGCGGGCCGAGCCAGCGGAGCGAATTCGGTTTTGCCATGGCACCCGTACTCCATTCTCCTGCAAAAGCTACTTTGGATCTTTCGGGGCCGTTGCAATCAGCCTTGACGCGGCCTGTGACATGGTGTGGCTTCCAAGCCGCAACGGGTACCGCGGTGTTTTATCGTAAGGATGGGATGCTTAGCTTTCAGATGGCTAAGCCGAAATCCGCGTTTCCAATCCGGTCGGTAGCGCTTTCTAACGCTTCCCACGACTATATCACCGTAACTAAGATTAACGGTGACGCCCAACCATTGCTTGACGTGTTTGGCGTCACATTTGCGTCTCTGAAAGCCGGCGGGCAGCCGCTGCGCGTTAGAAAATATCATTTCGGCGAGCAGTTACCCTGGTTCCCCCCGCCTAATTTCGGTTCCAATCAAGGTGAGATCCTGGCATCCGACGCATTGGGTCGCCTCATGCCGATTGATGAAAACCGTGCGCGGGCGCTGGACGAGCATTTGCTTAGCCGCCAAATCTCGGCGCTGCGGCGTAGCGGCAGCTCTGATGTCGGCCCGAAATCCGGCGTTCTTCCCATGATCAAGATATTCTCGACGCTGGAATGGGGACTGCACAACGCAGTAGATTTCCATGCCCAGAGGATTGTCTTGAAGCATGGCCATCCCGTCTATGGCTACTTCAGTTGGAAGTTCGACCGCACGGCTTACCACAAGCTGCTTGAGAAAACCTGGGGAACCGCAGTGATGGATCGCCTGATCAGAACATTGGTGGGCGTGGCTTTGAGCCAAGAACGCGGCCCGGCCCAAAAGTTTGTGGCACTCGATTTACTTAGTGACATCGGGCCGGGAAAAGCAGATCGGCAATGGGCCAACGACGATAACATGGTCTCCAAGGTGTTTGCGAGGCACAAAGGCAACCGTAATATGAGCAGCTTGCTGCTGGGGCTGATCCGTGCCCGGTGGGGGCTGCCGGTGCGGACAAAATCGATTGCTGTGGCCAAGAGGTGGCTCGTCAACCCCAAAGTCAATATACCGTTGCGCGTGCGGGCGTTGGAGATTCTGTGTTTCACCGGGCGGCTGCCGGATGACCGGCATCGGATCGCCAAACTGGAGAAGGCATATCTCACTCATCCTGGCGCATGCATCGCCGCCCCCGTTCCCGGTCGCTACCTGTACGACCTGTCGCTGTGTCGTACCGGCCGGAAAATATTACTGGAAGAGTTAACCGATCGGCATTCGCTCTTAAGCGGAGAACCTTTGCTGCGTCAGGCCGCGTTCAACGATATCAGCCCTGGCTCGCCGGGATTTAATTTGGCTGTCGAAACAGCAGGCAGCATTGCAAATGACCCAAAATACAGTCCCGCCCTTCGGAAAGCTGCATTCTACGTGATGGATCGCGCACCTATGCCGGCATTCCAGAAGTTCATGCTGAAAAAGCTTGGAGAAAACCCCAAACATCTCGCCATGCGGATGGAGAGTTTGCTGACGTCACGGAAAGCGGCGGAGTATTTTATACCGCAACTGGCGGGCCTTTTTGCGCGTGGAGACGACGATGATAAAGTCCGAATCTTGGAGGCCATTAGTTACGGCTTTGCCAAAGGCAGTGACGCCAATGCCGCTGAACCGATCATCAACGCGGCTCTCGAAAATGCTGACGCCCTGGTACGGTGGCAGGGAGTTGGGTGTATTGAAGGTTTGAAGTATGCATGTGCCAAACTAAATGTTACTCCGCTGTACCCGATTCTCGTCCACCTCGTGAAAGATGATTTTCAAGGGAACCTCTGGAAAGGCGTGGTTGCACTGAACTGTCTTTCGCTGGCTACGAACGGCCGCTGGAAAATGCCTGCGGCCGGGATGATGGCCAACGGGCAGCCGGACCTGCAGCCCAACAGCGGCATGGTCTGGTGGCAAGCGCACTACGCCGCCGTGCGCATAAGTGCCCTCGCCTGGGCGGCGCGGCATAAAGCGCGCTAAAGTTGGTTTGCACTCCGCGCGCGGGCCAGGCACGCAGGTGGCCTTCAGGGCACCGCTTGGCCAATCAGCCCTATCGGGGTGCTCGGTGGCACATGAATCCATGGGCGTTCGCCAAATGTTGTGGACGAAGGCCACCAGGCGGCGTGCTTTTTGACCCCGTCTTTGAATATCGCTCCGGCCAATACATCGGCAATCAGTTCCGATCCATCGAGCCTCTGAAAGCCTCGCTCAAGCGCCTTGGCACAGCTTGAAGACCATCGCGAGGCAGGCTTTCCGGCTTCCATTGTTACACGCATTGACATGTCTCAATCATACCGCCGGAAGGGGCTCTCAATCAGATTGTCGCGCGGATATGCACCCAACGCTCGGCCGGAAAATCGTGAAACACCAGCAATGTGCCGCGCTGCACTTACACTCGCCGATACGCTGCCGGATACTACTGGGTTTATTCGCTCGGAATGATTGCAAAAAGAGTTTCGCAGGATTCGTGCCAATGGCATGATGTGATTATTTAATATCTCACGCAGAGCAGGGAAGGCGCAGAGACGACGGCGAGGCGACGACGCCGCGCGCCCAAACGCGTTAAGCCGGCCAGCCTGCTGGCCGCGGGTCGCCAGTCACCGGCTGCTCGACATCCGTTGCATGCGTGGCACGTAACGATAAAAAATACGAACCGCCGCGTTTCATCCGCTCGGAATGCATTGCACCTCCGCGTGTCC
>JAJZGD010000044.1 GCA_021804985.1 Planctomycetota bacterium | reverse complement strand
AATGAATTGCATCATGCCGCGGCATGATTCCTAATATCACCCGCGATGACGAATGTCTCACACGGAGGCGCAGAGGCACAGAGGCTGCCTGCGGGCAGCACGCCGGTGCGCGGCCACGAGGAGCCTGTCCGAGTAATGGCCGGGATTGGGATGGGTCTGAAATGTGCCGGATGCGCGGCGGAGGATCGAGCCGACTCTGAATAACGAGTCATCGAGATCCGACAACAAAGCAGACGGGGCATTTCAGGCCCACCCCGCGGGGCGGCGTGCCTTTTGGCCCCCCTCTGCGGCGCGGCTCCTCTGTGTACCCTCTGTGTCAGGTACGCCATCGTCGCCGCTGCTTGATGGGTGCCAAAAATCACGCCGTCGCAACCCGGCGATTACTCGGACAGGCTCCTATGCTGGCCGGCTAAACATGGTTGGACACGCGGGGGGATGCATTCATTCCGAGCGGATGAAACACGGCGGCCGCGCGTTTTCCGCCGGGGCCGCCGGCTAAATGACGCAGAGGCGCGCCCCGGCGTCGTCTCTGCGTCTTCCCTGCTCTGCATGAGATATTAAATGATCACATCATGCCGCGGCATGATTCCTGCGAAATACTTTCTGCAGTCAGCCCGAGCGGGTAAACCGCCAGCTGACGAGGCGCGGCCAGCAGGCTGGCCGGCTTAGGGCGCGCGGGCGCTGGCTCGCCGAAATGTGGTGGCGCCGCGGCAGAATTCATTTTTCGCGTCCATCGCATTATCCCATCGGAAATATTTTATTGGTCGAAGCATCCACCCTTTGCTTTGGGGGCCTTTGGGCTCCCGTGCGCTCCCGTGGGGGTCTCGGCCTGGGGCGGGAGATGTTTTTGACCGGCGGCCGTTGTGCCATAGAATCCGGCGGGGAGGCTATTGCTTGCGCGTTGCTAATATTGCTTGTGCGGATGATGACATTGCTTCCGCTTTATGGAGCGCCACCTGATGAATGACAACAGCGGCCCAATGCCAACGCCGCCGGCGCAACCACGCGAGCTCGATCCGGTTTGTGGAATGAAAGTGGACCCTGCACGGTGTGCGGGAACCGTATCGCATAAGGGCAAAGCATACTATTTTTGCGGTAAAAGCTGCATCGCCAAATTTCAGGCCAATCCCGATCAATACCTGAAGCCCGCATCAACAATGGTTGGAATGTCTGTCACGGCCAAAGCGAAACCTGCCGCACCTGGGTCCCCTGCCGAGCACGGGGCCGCTGCCGCGCCGAACCCGCGGCAAGGCAATTACACGTGCCCGATGGACCCGGAGGTGATTGCCACCGCGCCTGGCCCATGTCCAAAATGTGGAATGGCGCTGGAGCCGGTAATGCCTGCGGCGGGGCCCGATGGCGACGACTCCGAACTCCATGTGATGCGACGGCGATTCTGGATTGGACTGGCATTAAGCGTGCCGGTGGTGGCTTTGGCCATGGGAGCCAATTTCAAGCCGACCACACTTGGCGCGGCCCCGTGGGTGAATTGGGTTCTGCTGGCGTTTGCCACGCCGGTAGTGATCTGGGCCGGAGCACCCTTTTTTGTGCGCGGATGGCGATCGGTTCGAACTATGAATTTAAATATGTTCACGCTTATCGCACTGGGTGTTGGGGTGGCGTATGGATACAGTGTGGCAGCAACCGTTGCCCCTGGAATATTTCCGCCGGCGTTTCGCAATAAATCAGGAGCGGTCGAAACCTATTTTGAGGCGGCTGCGGCCATCACGGTGCTGTTGCTGCTCGGCCAAATGATGGAACTCGGCGCTCGCAGCAAAACCGGAGCGGCCATTCGGTCGCTTTTGGCGCTGGCGCCCAAAACGGCTCGTCGCGTGCAGGCGGATGGTTCAGAATCGGACGTGCCGCTCGATGCGCTGCATGCCGGCGATATCCTGCGGGTTCGCCCCGGAGAAAAGCTGCCGGCGGATGGCGTGGTGATTGAGGGGAGCAGCGTCGTCGATGAATCCATGATGTCGGGCGAGGCGACGCCGATTGCAAAGGCCAGCGGAGCCCAATTGATTGCGGGCTCTGTCAATGGTGCCGGCGGTCTTTTGATGCGGGCGGAAAAGACGGGGGCCGACACCATGCTCGCGCAGATTGTTGATTTGGTGGCGGCGGCTCAAAGAAGCCGGGCGCCGATTCAAAAGTTGGCGGATCGGGTGTCGGGCATTTTTGTGCCGGCCGTGCTGGCGGTGGCGGTTCTTACATTTATTATTTGGAGCGTTTTTGGCCCTCCGCCGGCGGCGGCGTATGGCCTGATTAACGCGGTGGCCGTGCTGATGATCGCGTGCCCGTGCGCCTTAGGATTGGCCACTCCGATATCCATTGTGGTGGGTGTGGGGCGGGCGGCGCGCGATGGGATACTGATTAAAGATGCGGCCGTGCTGGAGCGGCTTGAGGCAATTGACACGGTGGCCATTGATAAAACCGGCACGCTGACGCGGGGACAGCCGACCGTCGTTTCGGTTTTTGCGCCGCTGCCCGGCGGCGAAACCGAACTGCTGGCGATTGCTGCCGCACTGGAGCGTAGCAGCGAGCACCCCTTGGGGGCGGCAATTATAGCTGCGGCAAGCGAGCGGAACGTGCCGACGGCCGAGTGCCGCGAATTTCAATCGGTCAGCGGCAAGGGCGTGCGGGGCAATGTAAATGGCATGCCCGTGGCCCTGGGCAATGCGGCCATGATGACCGAGTTACAAATTGATATTCAATCGCAGCGGACGCAAATTGAGGCGCTGCAGGCGGATGGTCAAACGGTGATTTTTGCCGCGATGGGCAGCGTGCTCGGCGGGTTTATCGGCATAGCGGATCCGCTTCGGCCGGAGGCGATCGCGGTGGTGGCGGAACTTAAGAAGCGCGGGCTGCAGGTGGTAATGATTACCGGCGACAGCCATCGCACAGCGGCGACGGTGGCAGCGAAGCTGGGGATCACAGATTTTGAGGCTGCGGTGTTGCCGGCGCAAAAGCATGAAGCCATTGAGCGACTGGAGGCCAAAGGGCGAAAAGTGGCGATGGTGGGGGATGGAATTAATGATGCGGCGGCCCTGGCGCAAGCGAGCGTGGGCATTGCCATGGGCACCGGCACCGATGTGGCGATTGCCAACAGCGGAATTACGCTGCTGCACAGTGATCTCAGGGGCGTTATAAAGGCCATGGGGATCAGTCGCGCGGTGATGCGAAACATACGACAGAATCTGTTTTTTGCGTTTATTTATAATATTATTGGGGTGCCAATCGCGGCCGGGATTTTGTATCCGTTTTGTATGATTTTGCTAAGCCCGATTATTGCTGCGGCCGCAATGAGCCTGAGTTCGGTATCGGTTATTTCCAACGCACTGCGACTGCGGACGGTAAAGTTAAAAGCATGACGATCGGCAGGTGTTGCTGCAGCCGATGGGAGCGGGTCTTATTTTTCTGATTGCAGTGAGGCTGCATGACGGATGGCCAAGCGTTAATGAAAATTCCGGGATTGCGTGCCTATTTCCAACTTTGTTGTCAGGGATGATAAATTCACCGCGCGCTGCACCAGCACATGCACGACGGATTCCCTTCTTTCAATTCGGCCGTGGACAATCAAGGCCACCGCACCGCGCAATGCTTGCCGATATTGGTCATAGACGCGGGGCTTGACGATCAAATTGACTGTACCGGTTTCATCTTCCAGTGTGATAAAGGTTATGCCGCCCGCGGTGGCAGGCCGCTGGCGAACCAAAACCAGCCCGGCCACGCCAACGCGTACGCCATGGGGAGATCGCGCTTCATCTTTTAAATTTGCCGCGGAGGTGATTTGTCGTTCCATGAGTTCCGGCCGAAAAAACGATATGGGATGCGCCTTAAGCGAAAGGCTGGTGCTGGCGTAATCCTGTAGCACCATTTGTGATAGGGGGATGTTCGGCAGGTTGGGGGGTGGCTGGGAACAAAGGACAGCGGGCTGGTCAAAAAGCGGGGTGTGATCGTCACGGATGTCCTGGATAGCCCAGATAGCCGCAGCGCGGGTAAGCCCCATGGATCCAAACGCATCGGCGCGGGCCAGCGCGAGCAGCGACGACCGGCGGATGCCCGGCGTGCCGCGCCACAGGGCCACGGGGGTAGAAAAATGGCGATGAGCGTGGAGAGACTGCACGATCTTCTGAGCATCGGCCTGGGGCAGATTGCGAACCATGCACATTCCGAGCCGCAGCGCCGCAGCGGGATATTCGAGCGTGCAATCCCAATGACTGAAATGAATATCCACGGGAAGCACCTTTACACCGTGAGCACACGCATCGCGCACCAACTGGGCGGGCTGATAAAAACCCATCGGCTGACTGTTGAGCAGCGCCGCACAAAAAGCGGCTGGATGATGACATTTGAGCCATGCAGATACATACACAAGAAGTGCGAAACTTGCGGCATGCGATTCGGGAAATCCATATTCGCCAAAGCCCCGAATTTGATTGAACACGGCCTGGGCATATTCGAGGGTGTAACCATTGGCGGTCATACCGGCCGTTATTTTCTTTTCGAATTGCTCAATGAGATGGCTTTTGCGCTTCCATGCGGCCATGGCCCGGCGAAGTTGATCGGCCTGATCCGGTGTAAAGCCGGCGGCGGCCATGGCGAGTGCCATGGCCTGTTCCTGAAACAATGGGACGCCGAGCGTGCGTTCCAGCACTCTGCGAATTTTTGGATCAGGATATTCCACCGGCTCCTGGCGATTGCGGCGGCGCAGATAGGGGTGAACCATATCGCCCACGATGGGGCCTGGTCGCACAATCGCCACTTCAATCACCAGATCGTAATAGCAGCGTGGCTTTAACCGGGGCAGCATGCTCATCTGGGCACGGCTTTCGACCTGAAATACCCCAATGGAATCCGCTCGACACAGCATGTCGTAAACGGCGGGATCTTCCGGAGGGATATGATGCAATTGCAAATTTCCGGATTGGCCCGCAGCGAGCGATGCTGCATTGACCAGATCGAGACAGCGGCGGATGGCGGTAAGCATGCCGAGCGCTAAAATGTCCACTTTTAATATGCCCATGGCGTCGATATCGTCTTTGTCCCACTCGATAATGGTGCGGCCTTCCATGGCCGTATTTTCAATGGGGACACAGTGGCACAGCGGCCCGGCGGTAATGATAAAACCGCCGACATGCTGGGAAAGATGGCGTGGAAAGCCCTGAATTTCGGCAACTAGAAAAGCCAATTCCTGGATGGTCGGATCGGCGGGATCGAAACCGATTTCGCGTAGTTGCGCCGGATGGATCACACCCTTTTCCCACCAATCGGTGCTTTTGGCGAGACGATCCACACCATCAAGGGAAAATCCAAGGGCCTTGCCAATATCCCGCAAGGCACTACGGCGGCGATAGGTAATAACCTCCGCGGTAAGGGCTACACGATCCGAGCCGTATTTCCGGTAAAGATATTCAATAATTTCCGGTCGGCGGTGGTGTTCAAAATCGATGTCAATATCGGGCGGTTCATCGCGCTGGCGGCTGATAAAACGTTCCAACAACAGATCGATACGCGTTGGATCCACCGCGGTGATGCCAAGGCAGTAGCAGACGGCGGAATTGGCGGCGGCCCCGCGCCCCTGGCACAAAATATGGCGGGAACGGGCGAAACTTACAATATCGTAAACGGTGAGAAAATAGGCGGCGTAATTGAGCTCCCGGATCAGAGTGAATTCATGCTCGAGCCGCTGGTGCACATCCGTGGGTACCCCCTGCGGATAGCGCTGCATCGCACCCTGGTGGGTAAGTTCCATCAGATACTGCATCATGGTTTTTCCGGCGGGGCATACTTCCGATGGATATTGATATTGCAGCGTATCGAGTGAAAAGCCGGCGGCGCGGGATGCAATTTCGGCGGTGCGATGAATGGCGTGGGGAATATCCGCAAACAGACGGTGCATTTCGGCCGGCTCTTTAATGAAGCGTTCGGCATTGGCCACAAGGGCAAAGCCGGCCTGCGCCCGTGTGGTACCGAGGCGAATGCAGGTCAGAATATCTCCAAGGGCCTGGCGTTGGGGAAGGTGATAAAGCACATCATTGGTGGCCACGGGGGGAATACCAAGTTGATCGGATAGCTTCATAAGAAAATCGCCACGGTAAGAATCGTAAGGGCCATAGCAGCGACTGATGGCCAGAGAAAGCCGATCGTCATCAAATACATCTTTGAGCCATTGGAGCGACGCGGCAAATTCAGCATCGGGCAATGGGGGCGGAACAGCGATGGCCAGAAGTTCAGCGTTGAATTCCCGAATATCCTCGAGTTCCAACTCGCATCGTCCCTTGGTGGTGCGGCGCTTGCCCATGGTCAGCATTCGGCAAAGCCCCGCATAACTTTTTTGGGATGTGGGATACACCAGCAGGGATAAAAGCGCCGGGGCCGCGGGCATAGGGGCCGCGGGCGATGGGCGTGGGATTTTTATTTGCAGGTGGCAGCCGACAAGACACGCCATGGCCAGTTGTTTCGCGGCGGTATAAGCCCGTACCACGCCCGCCAAGGTGTTGATATCGGTGATGGCAATCGCATACGAGCCGACAGCCGCCGCGCGCTGGATTAATTCTTCGGGGTGGCTGGCGCCGCGCAAAAAAGAAAAGTTGCTGGTGACATGCAGTTCGGCGTATCGGCTTCGGACGGGAAGACATTCAGGGCGGATGATCTGCGGTTTATGCCGCGGCATGGGTAGTTCAGGCATCGGATTTTACGCCCATAGTCCGTGAACAAACCACTGGCCGTCCTCCAGATGGCGGTATACCCAAAGCCAGCGGCCATCCTCCAATTGCAGTTTGAAATAATCGCGCGTTTGCTGATGTTGGGCGGTGCGATGGGTAAGAATTCGTTCCGGGCCGATGTGGGTTACCACGATGTGGCTTTTTCCGCGCCAGGTAAATTGGTATGGCGGATGATCCGGTGCGAGCGCCACGCCATGGGCCCGTTCGGGGTTTTCCAGCAGTACCGAGGGGCGATCGAGCTGCGGAATACCCGGCTCTTGATCATTGAAATCCAATGGAATCGCAGCGCTATGCGTTACCGGTTGAAACCGACACGCATTTTCGGGCCGGTGAGATGCCACAGGTACCGGCACAAATATTCGCTGGCCCCCCCACCGATTGGTGAGACTATCAAGCAATTCCTGAAGCCATTGATCATGGCTTTGCTGATGCGCTGCCTCATGCATGGCATCCTGCCGGGGCAGCATGGTGTCAACGCGGATGGCGGTAAGCAGGATGGCTTCTATACCGTTGCCGAGATTCAAGCGCTCAATTTGCGGGCGCAGGACGGCCCACAAATGGCGGGCCTCGTGCGATGGCTTTCCAAGTATTATTTTTTTCACGGCGGGCGCATGGCCATGGCGTATGAGTTTAACCTCCAATTCGCTGGTGCCTTCAAAGCCATCACGAAGTTTTTGTGTGAGTTGCATCAGCAGATTTTCAGTGGCCGATACAATCACTTCCAATTCTTTTACCGGGCCGTCGAAAAGTTGCTCCACCGCCAACGGGGGTTGGATGTATATGGGATCAATGCTTTCGTGGGTGCGGCCAAAAGCCTGATCCAACCGCAGAAGCAATTCGGGGCCATAGCGCTGCAGCAGGCCGGTGCGGGGCAGTTCCATGAGTTGATGAATTTTTTCGACGCCGACCGATGCAATATCGCGGAGGGTTTTTTGGGGCAGCCGCAGGGCCGCGAGCGGCAAATGGGTAAGCGCCGCGTGCAGTTGTCCATCGCCAATCAGCATGGTGGTATCGGGGCCATAATGCGCCAAGGCCCATGCCGCACCCACGGTGGGCGCTGCCGATGCACGGGCCGTGAAACCGTGTCTGCGCAGGGCGGCGAGCAGATTTTCCACAAGTAATTTCGAGCTGCCAAATAAATGACCGACCCCGGCAATGTCCAGCAGCAGGCCATGGGGGGCGGGCAAAAAGCCGCCATCTACCTGACAGGGCGTCGGATCGATGATCACGCGGGGGGAAAAGCGGCTCGCCCAGATAGCCAGCTTTGACAGCGCGTGTTGATTAAAGGCCGGGTTAAAAGCGATGATCTTCGCGGCGGGGCAAAGGGCTGCCGCCTCGGCGAGGCTCATAGCCGGCATCACTCCGGCGGCTGCGGCCGTGGGACAACATCGGGCTACATAGTGGCGGTTGGCCAAGTCCAGCGACAGCATCAGCGGCGGCAAATGTGAACGGCGATGTCGGTTGGCGGACTTAACGCGCCTTGGCCCCGATGGCCGCGCCGATCGGTGGCGTGTCAGTTCGATCTCCCACTCGGGAAGATATACGCAAAGCACCCGCTCCATGAAGCACCTCATACTGCCAGGATGCCGACCAATGACGGGTTCCCGTGGAGTGTCCCCTGGCGGCATTAAGTTTGATGTCCCACTGGGGATGGCCCGCAGTGGATAAACTGGGTTGCACATGCCAGCGCGTGGCAGCCCAGCAATGACCGGTGGACTTTAGTGTCGGCCGGGATATAAAAATCATGGCTTGCTGGGTTTCAACGGCCAGTTGCAGGCGTCGGCCAACGGCGGGCGAAATATCACCGACCACCGCCGTAACGACCAGGGCCACGGCATGACAACGGGCGGCCTGGGTCACAGCGTCAACCCATTGATCATCGGATAGCGGATCGAGATAGAGGGCGGCCACGGCGTGAGGGCGGCGGCCAGCATCCAAGCCATGAAGGAATTGCCATGGGGGCCAGCATTGGCGACCCACCCAGACGGTATATCTGCCGGCAGCCAGTTGGCGAGCCAGCGCGGTAAACAAAATGAGCGGCGGGTGCCAGCCATCGGCGGGGGCCGCAGGATTGTAAAATTCATGTATGCCGCGGCAGGTCAACTGGGCAATCAACTCCGACCGATCCGCGGGGCTTTGGGCCCCCGTTGATTTGGGTGTCATTTCATGGCCGCTGCGCAGATTCAAGTCGGCCATCAGCGTTTGGATGGTGGTAGGCATGGGGAAAATCTCCGGACTTTTTGTTAGGTATATGTTAGGGTATTGGCGGCAGGATGTCAAAAGAAATCCGGGGGCATTTTCAGCGTGGCAAGGGGGAGATGTGGCGGGTAACATGGCAGCCGGACAGGTGCCAAAAGGGAAAATCTGCTCATGATCAAACCGCTGCATTCACCGCATCACCACGGGGCGCGGGAGCCAAGCCTTCGGCCGGCCCGATGAAGAAGCAGAATCGTTTCCTTGATTTTGGCATGGCGTTTTTGGCGCGAACCATTTCGATGATTCTGGGTTTTTTCCCGGTCAATGCCAATTTGCGAACCGCCCGAGCCGCCGGCACGGGTTGGTGGCTTATCAGCCGCAAGCACCGCGTGCGCGCCATGGAAAATCTGAGCCGATCATTTCCTGATACCCCGCCGGAAAAACTCATGGTTATTGCGCGGCAATCCATCGAGCATTTTTTTGAACTGGTGATCGACGTGCTGTTTTCTACGCGTACCGTCAATCTGGAAAGCTGGCACCGCTATGTGCATCTGGAGCCCGGCGTGGCAAAGGTGTTGGAAATTGCAATTAAGGACCGGGGAGCCATCATGCTCACGGGGCATTACGGCAACTGGGAAATACTCGGCTACACCATGGCTACGCTGGGGTTTAAAACGTATAGCGTCGCGCGGCCCATTGATAATCCTTACATTGATTCATGGTTGCTCGGCGTGCGGGAACGCCGGGGACAGGTCATTTTATCCAAGCGCGGCGTCACCACAACGGCGCAGGAAGTGCTGAAATCGGGCGGGGTGCTGGCGCTTATCGCCGATCAAAATGCCGGGCCGAAGGGAATGTTTGTGCCGTTTTTTGGCCGTCTGGCCAGCACGTATAAAAGCATCGGGCTTTTGGCCATACAGTACCAGGTGCCGGTGGTGATTGGCTATGCGCGACGGCGCGGCGACCGCTTTGAATTCGACATTGGCATTGCCGACATTATTTATCCGGAAGACTGGGCCAACGAAGCGGACGAACTTCGCTATATTACGGAGCGCTATACCGCAGCAATTGAGAAATTTATTCGGGCGGATCCGAGCCAGTACTTATGGATTCACCGCCGCTGGAAGACGCGGCCCCGTGAGGAAGCAAATGAGGGATGAAGTGAGTGCAGGAGGCAGGCGGCCCGAAAGCTGCCGGGCCAGAGAGTCGGGCCCAGAGAGCCGGGGGGCAATTGGCGGCGCCGGCATATTGGCGGCCCGGAGTGAATTGGCGGCCCCGGAGTGAATTGGCGGCGCCGGGCGGGGGAAATCCCCGGGGCGCGCCTCAGGTGGAAGCTTTCTTTTTTATTTTTCTTTCCGCCCGCAAACCGAAAAACGTCATGGGTATCCCGAAGAGCAGCAGCACAATGCCCCAGTAAAGATCAATATTAATATGTACATCAATATTGGGAATGTTGGTCGGAGATACCAATCCGAATATCATCAGGATCACACCGACGAGAATAAAGAATATCCCGATGGGCAAACGCAGATCAATCATGACAATCAACTCCTGTCAGCACCCCGGCATAACGCAGCTGCGCCCGGGGAATCTCTTACCAGAATAGCAGATTCAAAATCAGCGCACCGACCAGCGCCAAAACGCCCAGTACAATGGGACGCCGCCAGAACGGCACATTGGTGGAATCGGGCTTGGGCGTTAGCTGGTAAACCAGACCCACGAGCTGATCGCTGGCCTTCTTGTTGGATAGCAGGCTCGCGATGATGGTGGCGGCGGCGCCGGCACAAAAGGCCCACAGCGCCGACCAGAAAGCCGCCGTCGTGTTGTTGTTGTAATGGTGATACAGCGGAAAGCCTTTGTGCAGTCGCAGTATCCAAAGCGATACGGACGTACCGGTACCAACGAGCAGGCCGACAAAACCGCCGATGGGCGTGGTAAATGTGGTAAACATGCCCAGCAGAAACACGGCGATCAGCGGCGCGTTGACCACGCCGAAGATGGTCTGCGTGTAACCCATGATGCCCGATTCGCCGCGCACCACATAGGCAAAGAGCACACTGACAATAATTCCGACGAATGTCATTACCCGTCCCACATTGAGGTAATGCCGATCCGGCGCATTGGGACGAATAAATACGGCATACAGATCGTAGGTAAAGACGGTATTAAACGCGGTCACATTCCCCGCCATGCCCGACATAAACGATGCCATCAGGGCGGTCAGGCCGAGGCCGAGCAGGCCGGCGGGATAATATTTCGCCATCATCAGCGGCATAACGTTATTAAATGTTTGCGTGGGCGACACGTGGTGGCCCCCCACCATGGCATTGCCGGGGTAAAGATGCGGAATCAGCGGAATCGCCAGAACACCCGGCAAAATGACAATAAACGGAAAGAGCATTTTCGGAAATGTAGCCAGCAGCGGCGTATTTTGAGCAGCGTTCATATCTTTCGCGGCCAGTGCTCGCTGAACCACGAGGAAGTTGGTACACCAGTACGAAAATGACAGAACAAAGCCGAGGCCCAGAACGACGCCGGGCCAGGTAATATGCATCGGATTATTTCCGCTGATCGTATGTTTCCAGGTATGCAGCCACTGTGTGGCGGGCAGTTGAACCACTGCGGCTGTGGCCTTGGCCTTGACGGCAACGGCGGCCGCGGAGCCCGTATGAACCATGCTGCTGACGGTGCGAGTGGCGGCGGCATGAGTGGTGGCAACGGCGTGCGTGGTGGCGGCGGCGATCTTGCTTCCTGCGGCCACCGCCTGCGGCACCAGATAGGGCAATTGGTGGGTATGGAGCCACTGCTTGAAATGCGACCAGCCATGATTGGCGATTAAGGCAATGATGGTCATCGGTGCGATGCCAAATACGATCAGGAAGAACTGCAGCACTTCGTTGTAAATGCTTGCGGTAAGGCCGCCGAGAAAGGTGTAAACCAACACCACAAGGGCTGAAACGATGACGCTGGGGGTAAAATGCCAACCGAGAAAATCCTGCAATACCAGCGCCAGTGCATACATGCTGATGCCGGAAATCGCCGGGGTAAATACGGCAAAGGTGATCGCATTGATGAAGCGTGTCCCCTCGTTATACCGCTTTTTAAGAAATTCCGGCACGCTGCGAACTTTGCTGCCGTAGAAGAACGGCATCATGGCGACGCCCATAAACACCATGGCGGGGATGGCGCCGACCCAGTAAAAATTGGCCGTCATCATGCCATATTCATATCCCTGCTGAGACATGCCCATGACTTCCAGCGCGCCAAGGTTGGCAGAAATAAAGGCCAGCCCCGTGATCCAAGAGGGAATGCTGCGACCGGAAAGAAAGAAATCTTCGCTGGTTTTCTGCCCGCGGCCCGTCACAATGCCAATGCCTACCACAAACAGCAGGTAAACCACCAGCACCGCAATGTCGATGGGATGCATGACAAGCATGGGCCCTTTTTTGACGGCCGCGCTTTGAATTAGCGCCAGCGGGGCTGCAAGATGGCCGAAAGACAGCAAATGGTCCACGATCAATCTCCGAAGAGTGTTAACAGTTCCCGAATTTTCACGCGTCAGACGCACAAGGCGTCAACCCGAGTTGCAGGTCGCCATTCCCGCAACGGAAGCAGAATGCTAACCGATCAGTCAAGGGCGTCAATCCGATTGCGATGGCGATGACGTGGAGGGCGTGATCAACCAGGGCACGCATCCAAACCCGCAGGCAACGCTCCAACGCATCGGAATCGAGGCGCGAGAATAACCGGCCGAATGTGTTATCAGCGGAGATGCCGTGGGGTAAATCCAAAAAGGTCGTGCGCCATTTCTCCTTGCACCGCGCCCGGAAGACCACATCCTGCCAAACGCCGCAGCCGGATATGGCCGCCAGACTGGCAATGGCCGGCACCGAGATCAAGAAAAAACCGGATTTCTAGTACGCGATTGCCCTGCCACGATATCGGCATCGAGCATCATGAACGCCAGACGGCGATAGCCTTCCAGTGGATAGTCCCGCTCGAAGGCGAGGATCGCCTCCCGTTCCGATGCTTCCAGCCAATGGTCGCGTGGTATCCATGCGTTGTGCTCGTTGACCTTTCCGAAACATTTCTTCCATGAATAAAACTTGCTGGCTCTGACCCCCAGCCACGCAATAAACCGCTGCACCGGCAAATCGGTCCGGGCTGACCAGTGACGAACGAAATCAATGACCTGATCCCGCACATCGTGAGCCGTCCATCGCCCGTTCAGATCAGGCCAAGCTTTTTTTCAGCGCCGCATGTTCGCCCATGAGTTCGGCGAGCACCTCGTTCTTCTGCTGAATTTTGGCCTCGGCGGTGGCGAGTTTTCTGGCATCGCCTGTGGTGCATTGTGGGGCGGTGGCCATGCCATTAAAAACAACAGACCCCTGTTCAAAAAGCTTCTTCTGTCATTCTATAGAGCATGCCGGGCGTAATGCCATGCTTTTGGCACACATCGGATACATTGACCTTTTCGAGCGATGCCTCCCGCAGAATGGCCATCTTCTCATCCCCGGTGTAGTTGCGACGCGGCGGGTTACTGGGCATAAAATGACCCCCTCATGACGGCACCATTTTATCCCTTATGCCGAAAGCCCGTTCCTCCCGTTTCGGCTGAAGCAACACAGTGGCCTGACGCGCGAGGTGCATAAGCATTAAGTGCACCTGATTACTGCACCATAGATGAAAGATGGTAATTCGCAAATTCGCGTTGATGGCCGGCATATGAGCGGTGTTCCTGATTAAGCACCGGCATTTTTCGAAAATAAACCTCATCGGGCCGCCAGCAGTTGCAGATTACGTTTGGCCGCGGCCTGCCTGGTGGGATCACGGGCGGCGCGCGTAAAGCATTGTTGCGCATCTTGAAAACGCCGGAGCTTGGCATAACAGATCCCAAGGTTGAGATGTGTTTCAGCCCCCAGTAAGGCGGCATCAAAGGATGGCGTTTGCTGGTAGGTACCGGCGCGGGCTAAATCCAGAATGGCTTCCAGCGCCTTGGCCGCCTCCGCAATTCGTCCCTCTTTGAATTGCCGATTGGCCCACCTCCAGATCAGCGGGGGCCAATGCGGAAACCAGCGGAGGGCGGTTTGGAGAATTTCATCGACGGGAAGCCCCGATTCAAATTCTCCCCGACTCTGGCGGACAACAATCGAATCAAGGAATTCCGCTACCAAAGGCTCAGATGGCGCAGCCCTGAGGACAAGAAGTGGGCGGATTTGATCGAATGCCTGGCGGAGGTAATGAAATGCGCGTGGATCATCAAGTTTCAACAGGGCCTGGGACAATCGAATTTGATAAAACAATTGCCCCGGCCAATCCTGCAATTGCAGTTCCATGAGCCGGGCGTTACGGCGTAATTTGTCCATTTCCTGCTCCGGGCTGTAGCCATCGTGATAAATCGTAACGTTCGAGGTTTTCACATGTAACGCCAGGTGATGGGCTGTCATGGTAAGGTCTGGATCAAAATGTTCATGAACGCGGCCTGTAAGTTTCAATTCCGGCCGACGGCGGAAAAGACGGGGTAATGACGTGGGGCTGAAGCGCGATTGATTATCCGGGCCGGAGCGGTCTGCGATAGTGATTAACCAAGCCAGGGCGGTAGTATGTTCCAGGCAAGAGGCCCATTCGACGCTGGATGCCAGGTCGAGCCATTCGTCACCGTCGAGCCACAAAATCCAATCCTTTGTGGCGCGGGCGAAAGCAGCGTTGCGTGCCGCAGAAAAATTATCAGTCCATGGCATATCCAACACACGGGCGTGATACGGGGCGCTGATTTTCTCAACGGCTGCAACGCCGGCCGTTGCGGCAATAATAATTTCATCCGCGATGCCGGTCGTAGAGGCCAGCGCGCGTGGAAGCTTGTCCGTGCCCTGGCCGACGATCATACACACGCTTAGGGTCATCGGATGGCAATCCTCCAAGCAGCGTGCCCATAAGCGTTGCGCCCAATTCGGTCATTGCTACTGTTCGGTTGCAAGGATGATGATACCTGCACCGCGAGCGTCCCGCCTGTTTGTTTCGTTTTTCCGATGCAAGTTAATCTGACTTCCGCTGGTCGTGAGCGAAAATCGTTGATTTACGTGCTTGCCGCGGCAAGACGCTCGCCCACATTAGGTGGTCCTGGCCGGACAATGGGGCGCGGCCCTCTCAGGCTGAAAGGCGGTCAAGTCGGTGCAGCCTGATGCTCAGCCCCACCAACGACGCCGAGGGTATAACGTCAAGGCGGCCGTTCCAAGCGCAAATAAAAGCCACGCCGTTGGCTCCGGTGTTGAGGCTGGCGTAACGGTGAAGCTGGCGGTAGGCGTGCTGAATTCAAGCTGCACGGCAAAGGGATCAGGCAAATTTGTGGCGATGTCGCCGATGGAAAAGGATGTCGCCCCGCCGCCGGCTAAACCGGTGAAATCGAACGTGTTGGTGAAACCTGTGTCGCCACCGAAACCTGTATAGGTTTGGCCATCCACGGTGATGGTGAGGCCGTCGTAACCCGGCCGGAAGGCGTCAATTTTGGTGAATAGCGCACCGGATGTCATGGTGTAGGTCAGGGTGCTGCCGGCAGGGTCGATCCAGATACCGCTGGGGACAACGCTGAAGTTCTCCCCGGTGCCGAAGTGTGTTCCGACCTTGGCGGTACCGGCACTCCCGCCGCCGCCGGGGGTGAAAGTGAAATTGGAAAGAATGACATCATTGGGGCTTGCGGTGCCGGAGCCGTAATTGATGTTGAAACTTCCGAAGCCGTCGGAGGTTTCAACGGTGCCCCCGCTGGCTGCATTGCCGAAGCTGCCGGTAATGCCGCCGGCTGCGGTGATCAGGTCAAAGGTATCGGCCGAGTTAATGGAATTTTGAAAGTCGTTGACAAATTGAATTCCCAGCTGCCCACCCGCGCTGAACGCTCCGCCAACTTTCATATAATCATAGCCAGTGGAGAGCCCCTGCCCGGTACCGCCGACCTGAAAATTCGTTGACGCACTGCCGGAGGCGCTGTAGTTATGAGTAATGGTAAAGCTTTCCGCAACGGCGCTAACTCCTCCGCCGGTCCGCTGAAAGCCCAGAGCCAACGTCCCTCCCGTATTGGAAAAGTCACCGCCGGTGTAACTATCTCCGCTGCCGCCGGTGTAACCGTATCCGCCGTTCAAGGTGAACCCGCCACCAAATTGCACGCCGCCGCCGCTTCCGCCACCACCTCCGCCACCAAAATCGGTTACGCCATTATTCTGGGTGTAGGCGGCATGCATAAACAAGGTACCGCCGTTGGTCGCTTCCAAGGTTCCGGTATTGGTAACAGCACCCCAGACGTCAAGCGTTTCTCCGTTGACATTGGCATCAATGGTACCGGTGTTGGTCAGGGCAACGGTATAATTTCCATTGGGATCCCCGATGGTGCCGGCACCCTGGATCGTGCTGTTATTGGTCAACGAATCGCTGCCTTGATAATCATTTCCCCGCAGCACAGCAGGATTCGCGCTGTTGTTATTCAGTTGCAGAATACCGCTGCCATTTAATATTACACCGCCTGAAATATAAAGATCTGCACCACTGTGGATGGTGATCATGCCCGTGTTACTAAGCGTCCCGGCGAGTGTCAATGCACCGGAGTAGGGGCCGGAGGATGTGGCTTGGAGGTTGGCGGCGTTAATAGTATTCGCCGACGCGGAATCGTCGAGGGTGGCACCGTCGGCGTAAATGGAAGATTGCATATCGGTGGCCAACGAGCCGCCTTGGACGGTCCCGCCCTCCAGGTCCACAATGCCGCCGGCGGCTGCGGACACGGTTCCGCCCTGAATAATTCCGCGGTCCAGATAGACCACGGAACCGGCCCCACTGGCCAGAAGTGTTCCACCCGTGTTGGTAATCGTATCACCTTGTAAATTAATAAATCCGCCGCCGGTGGCCTTCAGTGTGCCGGTATTGGTGACCGTATTAAATGAAATCGCCAGCGTTTGGCCGGTGAGGTTGGCGTTGATGGTGCCGGAGTTAGTCAGCCCGGCACCATTATTGAAGATACTTCCGGCTCCGGCGATGGTGCTCTCGTTGGTTAACGTGCTGGAGCCATTGTACCCTTCAAGGGAACTGCCGCTGGATAACAGTACCGTGCCGTTTCCGGAAACAGTGGCCAAGCCTTCAAAAGAAAGGATACTTCCCGACAGGCCTCCGGCCGGTCCCAGCACACTGAGATTACCATTATTTTGGATATTGCCTTCGATATTCAGCGTGTCGGACGCGGAAACAGCCATATCCGACTGCAAGATCACTTGGTTATTGGTGCCGTCGAATGTGCCGGTCTGGTAGGTGCCGGAGCCAAACAGGTTGATCTGACCGCCGCCCGAGGCGCTAAGCGTTCCGCCCTGAATATCCGCACTGATCAAACTTACAACCGAATTAGCGCCCGACGCCGAGATTGTTCCGCCGGCATTGTGAATGGTCGCGCCGCGGGTGAAAAGCAGCGTGCCGCCATTAGTGGCTTCCAAGGTGCCGGTGCTGGTGAGGCTATACCCGCCCAGTACCAGGGTTTTCGCAGGCGCGTTGGCGTCAATGGTACCGGCGTTGGTGAAGCTTTGGAGATCTGAATTGTCGGCGACTGAATTGCCGACTGTGCCCGATCCCTGAATCGTGCCGCCATTGGCCAAAGTATTGTCGAGGCCGGTTGGTGTTCCGGCAATAAAGGCGGTGTTACCGCCGTTGTCCGCCAGCGTAATAACGCCCGTGCCGGAAACGGTGGTTGGACCGTTAATATATAACCACGTTATATCTCCGGTGCTGGTGATGTTGATCTGGCCGTTATTGATGATCGATCCCTGAAGGGACAGCGAGTCACTCGTGGACGCGTTTCCACTGTCTGGCACATTGATCACCGCATTGTTTGTCAGACCGCCGGTGACGGTGCCATCGAGAATTGTGGAAGTTGCCACAAAATTTCCTGTGCCGGTATCGGCCAAGGTACCGCCGGAGACGGTGGCAGCATAAAGCTGCACGGTTGTGCCATTGTCGGCGTGAATCGTACCGCCGGTGTTGGTCAGCGTACCGGCACCGGAAAGCGATAGGCTCCCACTTTTCACCTCGATAAGCCCGGCATTAGTGACTGATGCGGCATAAACCTGAGTGCTGCCCGTGGTGTCCATCACTCCGCCGGATTGAACACTCAGTGCGTTGTCAAGATTGCTTGCGGCATTATCAGTTAGTGTTCC
>JAJZGD010000225.1 GCA_021804985.1 Planctomycetota bacterium | reverse complement strand
GAAGAGCAGGCAAGCCGCTGCCACCCGCGCTATTGGCACCGAAACTTTTGACGGCGTAAACATGATCCGCAAATCCTTAAAATCCCAAATCTCTGCAATACCCCCACGCCCACGGCTATGCGACACACCCCGTCACGGCCGCGGATTCGCCATCTGCACAGACGTTTGCCACTTGTAGTTCCGGTACGGCTTCCTGACGAACTCCGGCAGCGCCACCCCGAACATGTGGAGTGCCGGAAGGCCGACAGACGGCCGGCTCGCCTCGCGCAGGGCCTTCACGCTCGGTTTCTTGAGCCAGCGGACGGCCGGCCTGAAATTTGCCAGCACCCGCTTGCAGATTGGTGTGAGGATCGTGTCCACCCCGGCGTCCCAGAGGAATGAGGGCGGACGCGCGTCGAAAAGGCCTGGCGCCGGCGCGATCCGCGGTGCGACGTCTGAAATGTAGAGGTAGTGGTGGGCCCACCGCTTGCAGGCAATAAGCTTCCGCGCCCGCAACATATCTGCAGAAAGCCCGGTGAGCAAAGTGAAGTACATGCTGTTGCCGCCGAATCCACGGTCGAAGGCGGTGGGCGAAACGAGGGCCGACAGCGTTCTATGCACCGATTGAAGGTGTTCTTCGTCGCGGTTGGCGTTCGCACCGACGCAAAGGCGCGCGATTGCCGCAGCCGCGCGCCACGCCCCCATCGGCTCGCGCACCACAACGAAGGGTGTTTTACCGAAGCGCCTGGCCACCATGAGCGCGAAGCGGGACCGCCGCGCCCGGACGGAATGGAGCATGGCCGGCAAAAGGAGCACAGCGTGGGCGGGCGCGGCGCAATACACCGCAATGTGCCCCCCACGGTACTGTGGAAAGCAACCGGCACCGACCAAATACCATGCCGGCTCCGACCGGATGAGCGGTGCCGCCACCTTCGCCCAACCGATGGGGGAAAAGCTGGCACCGGGAAAATCCCGCCGGAGGCCTGCGGCAAGTTTGGCCGGGCCCCAACGCTGCTCGGCGCACTGGGCGTAAAGATCGTTTTGCCGCTGGCTCAACCGACAATCTATCGTCAGATACGCCTTCACCCGCCGCAGGTGATAGTATTTCGCCAGGTCGAAAGGGTATTTTGCAAGGTAGGCGTCCTGCACTTTCATCGAAAGATAGTCAAGCACAGCACCCTCAACAAACAATCGCCAGACGTGGGTGACGACCTCCAGTCGGCTGGCGCCGCGGCGTGGCAAATAGTAACCCGGTGCGGCGGGGCCCACGGCCGCTTCCTCCCGCGGCCACACCCCATTTGGAGGCCTTTGCAGATCATCCGCGAACCTGCGGAGCATCGCCGTCGCGGCAGCCCCTTTCACCAGCGTCAGCCCAGCGACCGTTACCGGCTTACCGCCGTAGTAAAAGAGGGCCCCATCGGCAGGCGCTGAGGCCACCGCCGCAAGCCAAGCCAAGCCCGCAGCAAGCAGGCCCCAGGCAGTGACGCGGCGAGCGCCGGGAAGAACAGGCGCCGCCAGCGCCGCAGTTAAGGCTCCGAGAAGCGAAAAAACGCGGTTCGCAAATTTAGCCATGCGAGAAACTCCACCTCCATATAGTAGCATACCCCGCGGGTGGAAGGTTGACGCGGCCTGCAACCTCGCGAGCATCGTCGCAGCCGGCATATGTCAGCGCCAGGCTCCGTCCGTGCTCGGATACCGCCTGATCACTTCGGGGATTTTTACGCCAAAGATTCGCCGAAAAATCACGCCGCTCCCAAAGTTGCCAACGAGCCACCCCGCTGTGGGTGGTTTCAGCGGCCGGTATAGCCGCACGGTGCCGAGCAGCTTGCGGGCAAGTGGAGGCAGGAGGTCCTCCTTTGCATCATCGTAGATGAAGCCCCCCGGAGCCAGTTCCATTGCCGTCGGGCGGACAAAGGTGGGGGGCGCCGTCTGAAAGACATAGAGGCATGCCGGGGCGTCCGGCACCTGCAGCTTCCGCCGCCATTTAACCACTTTTCGGAAGGCCACCGACCCGGCGCGGCGGCGAACTTGGCCGAGCGTCCACTCAGCGCAGCCCAACTGCGTGGGCGAGCCGAGCATGCTAAGAACGGCCGAGCATTTCGCCAGCCGCTGTAGAGAGTATTTGCCATCACGGCGGGCAAAGGCCCCGACCACGAGCGCGTCCGCATGCGAGGCGCCGCGCCCGGTCGGCGGGCAGATGAGCAGCGCGACCCCCAGGTTCCCATTTCTGAGGTTGGTACGGCGCGTCCAATACCCAAGCCTCTGCATCATCACGCACCACAGGGCTATACCACCCAGGCCGTTGTACAAGCGGAGCTGCTGCCAGCTCTCCCGCCCCGTCGGGTAGGCCGAAAAGGCATAGACCGCGGCGGCGCACCCACGGTTGGCAGTGTACAACGGCCACGACCCGCGCAGCCCGGGCCCCGACGATCCTGGGAAGGCCTTGCGGTAAGTCGATGCGAGCTGGCGGTACCGCCAGCCATGAGTAAGCGCCCGGCAAAGCACCGCGGAATACCTTCGCGAAACCGCGGCCTGGAGTGCGGCCGCCGCCGAAAGATTCCGAAGGTCAACGTATGGCGCGATATCGGGACGGTAGTGCCTCGAAAAGTTTTGGTAGAGCCTGAAGCTAAGGTACCGCCAAAAGGCCCCCTGCAAAAGCAGATGGTAGAGCCGCGATGCCGCGTGGGGGCCGCCCGGCACCCACACGCCCGAGAGGGCCGCAAAGTGGGGCGCCGGCTGGCGGGTTTGGCCCGGGTAGCGGGCCAGCATCTTTCGGCACATCGCGAGCCCGCGCGCATAGGTCGCCCCCGTAAGCGCCCGGCATGTGATCTTTTGGCCGCCGACAATAGCGATCGGCGTTTCGGCGGCGCCAACGTCAGCATACAAAATGGCCGAGAGCGACGCCAAGCCAACGAGGATGCGTTTTCCTATCTCCACGTGAAGAGCGCCTCCACTTTGTAGGGTGGCAGCGGTACATCGAATGCTGGGTCCTGTGCGGGCGTGAACAACGGATTCCCAGGCAGAAGTGTGCCGACGACAACCTCGGCCCCGAGTGGATACTGTGAGAGGTCCCAGTGCCCGGGGCCCAGGCTCATCTTGGTGATCGCGGGCGATCCGGTCGCCCCGTCCTCTTGGTCCTGCTTGCCGTTGGCGCCGGCAACGCATTGCTGGGCCGCGGATTTTCCGGCGCTGTTCTGGAATTTGATCGCCGCGCCATTGTAGAGGCCTGTTTCGATGCCGACGTCGTCCTGCAGCCCGAGCCCGTTGTTCGACGTGGTGGTCCAGAAATTGGGGACCTTGCATTCGACAGAGCAGCTCGGGTCGTCGGCCCAAAAAATGGCGATCTGGATACCGGCAATATCGGCGGTGAGCACGCTCCCGGCGACATGTGTCGATACCACTGAGTCGATCGTTGGGTGGGTGTACTGCTGTCCGGCGTTCTCGCGCCATCCGATCTGTGTCGGGCCGTTGAGCGAGCATTTCCCGGGAACGTGCGGAAATGAAAATTCCGGGGCGAATATGGGGGCGGTGTGGATAAGAACCTCGCTGCCGGGGTTTGAAGAGCCACTTTCCGTGGCCGCGGCGGTAGCGATTATCGCGGGCGAGCCGCTCTGGCCGCCGCTGGGGGCCGTCGCCGGCACGACCTCGGCCTGCACGGGCCCCAGTGTGCCCCCACCCTCGCTGGGGTCCACGACCAAGGCGCTGCCGGACACCGCGACGCCGGGCTGCATGGGGAAGGAGCCGTCCCCGGCGTCGGCTCCGCTGATATCCAGCACGCCCGTGTCGTAATCCACAACCCCCGTGTAGCCGAGCGCAATGACGCCGGTGTTGGCGTCGGTGGAGGCCACCGACAGGGCACACGAGCCCGTGACACCCACGAGCGTGAGCCCAGCCTCCGACGCGCCGCAGATGGCGGTAACCGGGTTATCGCCGACGGCGATATTAAATGTCGCGGGCGAAAAACCGACCAAAAATTGCGCACCATCGTAGGCCTGGTAATTCCCGTAGCCCGAGGGCGTCGTCGTAATCGTAAAATCCTTGCGTGTCATGGCCTCACCAATTGTATAACTGCTCGGCGCACCGGCAAGCGAAACCGAATCCACGGCGACCGCCGTAATCTGCGCCGAGCCGCTCGGGCTGCTGCCCACCGTGGTGCCATCGCTGAGGGTGAGTGTGCCCGAACAACTCACGGTGTCATTACCCGCAGCGCTCGTGGGAAAATACAGCGTGGTTAGTTCGTGAACAGGTTTTTGTGCCTTTTTCTCCAGGCCAATGGCGCCACATCTACTTGCATTTGCACTAAGCGCTTGAATCGGCCGTAAT
>JAJZGD010000224.1 GCA_021804985.1 Planctomycetota bacterium | reverse complement strand
CTCTGTCCGTGTGCGGCGTAGTACCGTCGTCGTCCGACCAACGCGCACCACTTTTCGCGCCGGGCCACGGCGGCAAGTTTTCAGATTCAGCGGGTGCTGCGGCAAGCAGCGATCCCTGCAAGCGCATCGCGCTGCCAATGCTGCCGTCGCAGCGGCCCAGGGCCACAGCCACACTGCCCCCCCCGGGTCGGTCGTAGCGCTTCAGATCATCGCGCCCCAATTCACGCGCGGCCCGCCGGCACAAATCCACCGTCAGCGGCTCCACCTGATCTGCCCAGCAGCAGATGGCCACATCGAGCCGCTGCGCTTCGAGCAAACACCACGCACGCTCCAGCACCCGCATGATCGGAAGGTCAATGGCCGATAGCGTTTCGCAGCAGCCATGAATGCCCACATCGATGGCGGCCGCCGAGCCAACCGATGAATACACCGACCGCGTAAACCTTCGCGGCGACGCATATTGCCCTGCATCGCAAAACATGCTGTCCAGATAGGCCATCGTTTCGGCGGTGCATCCCCACGTGCTCAGATACAACAGGCCGACGCGTTCGGCGGAAAAGCTCGCGAGGCCGCCAGCGGCATTTAGAGCGCCGGATACGGCGGCAATCACCCACGCATCAAGCGTATTAAGCGCTTCCGGCGCTGCCGCAGCTCGCCCTGAAACAATGGCGATCTCTTCACCACACCCCACCGCCGAAGCCAGCACCCGCGCCGAGGCAAAGCCTGTTCCGCACGCGCCGAGGCCCCGCACTTCAAACGTGGGTTGAAACGAATCTGAATCGCTCATGGATTAGCCCCGGCTAACGCTGAAACAATCATCGCCGTGTTATTACCGCCGAAGGCAAAGTTGCAATGCAGCACCGTATTTATTTTTTGGCTTAGCGGGGCGGCAGCCAGATGAATGGCATGTGCCGGATCCTGCACCACACAGGCGTTGGGAGGAATAATACAGGCCTGCATGGCCATCAGGGCAATGCCGAGTTCGATGGCGCCGGAGGCGGCAAACGTGTGCCCCGTCAAGTGTTTGGTGGAACTTATGGGCGGCATGGGCAACCCTTCAAACAGGCGCCGGTAAATCCCCGCCTCCGTCGCATCGTTGTCGCGGGTGCCGGTTCCGTGCGCATTGATATAATCAATCGCAGATATGGGGACATCTGCATCTTTAAGTGCTTCGCAAATCGCTCGGTAGGCCTGCCGGCCATCCGGTTCCGGCTTCGTGAGATGAAACCCGTCGCACGTGGCACCAAAGCCGCGCAAATAGCCGATTATTTGCGCACCCCGCGCTCTGGCGCTCCGGATGGATTCCAGCACCACAATCGCTCCCCCTTCGCCGGGCAGAATGCCATCGCGATGATGCGCGAATGGGCGGCAACCGGCCGTGGATACCAGCCGCAGGCTGGTGAAACCGGAAATCAGCAATTGGCACAAGGCATCAACGCCTCCGGCAATGGCCATAGGCACAAGCCCAGCGCGAATCGCATCAACTGCAGCGCCGATGGCCGCGCTCGATCCCACGCATGTTGTCAGATTCATATATTGCGGGCCGCGCAGCCCATGCCGCTTGACCAATAATTTGGTTAGTTCGAACGGGTGCACTCGCTTGAGATTTTCAAGCGGCGTGCGGGCATTATCCAGCCGGTAGTTGGCATAAAATTGTTCCGTTCGATCCATGCCGCAAACACTGGTGGATACAAAGCAGCCGCACGGAATCTCCGGCAGACGGCGGGGGAGTGCCGCCATATCCAATGCCTCGTCGGCTGCGATGCACGCCATCTGCTGCCCGCGTGAAAGCGATGTCCACAGGCGTCGGCGAAAATTTGCGGGACAAGGCAATTCGGGGCACTCGGCCACCCGCAACGCCGCGAGATGGGGGGGCAATTCTCCCGACCACGCCTGCGCGGCATCACGCCGCTCAATGATTCCCCGCCAGGTCGCATCGCGTCCAATGCCCTGGCAACTCACCATACCCAATCCGGTGATGGCAATTGCCTCATGGGGTGCGCGTTTTAAGCTCATGCAATCGCAATCCCCGGCGCCCAAAGCGGGCGATCGAGTTTGGCCCCCAGCATGCTGATCATCGGATTATTCATATTCCAAACATACCCGGAAAGCAGATTGGTAATGGCATCCCGCATGGCGGGTGGTTTGTGCGGGGCAAAAAACAGGCCTCTTATCAGCTCGCGGTGATAAAACCGTTCGATGAATGCCTCAAATATTTCCTCCGCCCAATGCATCATCGCCGCGTACTGCGCGAACAACTCCTCACTGCCGCTGATAAGCCACGCCTGAATGGCGCCTGCTGCCATATGCGCGGAACTCAGCGCCAGATGCACACCACTGGAAAAAATCGGATCTAAAAATCCCCCGGCATCGCCCACTTTCGCCCAGCGGCTTCCAAAACGCCGCTCGCTCCGGTAGCTGTAATCGGAGGCCGTTCGGTATTCGCCCATGGGGCCGGCATCTCGCAGCCTTTCCCACAGCGCCGGCTGCTGCCTCGCGGCAAACTCAAATAATGCCTCGCACCCAATGCCCGGCTGTATCCCCTCACGCGTGAGCACCACGCCCACACCGGTGATCTCGTCCTTTAATGGAATAAACCAAATCCAACCGTTATCAATCAGATGCACCGTAATGTAGGAACGCTCATCAGGTTCGCCCGCGGGCAGCTGCCGGTAATAATTGTAAATCGCCAGATGGCCGAAGCGATTATTAATTTGCCGAGCGGGTGCATGGGGGCCGTCAAGGCGGGCGCGACCACTGGCATCCACAAAAAAGCGGGCGCCGTGTACACGTTGATCGGTCGTGCGAACATTTACGGCGTCGGCGGATGTTTCCCACTGCGTAACCCCCACCCCCTCGCGCACGTCGCAGCCCCCGGCGATGGCCAGCGTTTTGATCTGCTCGTCGAAAACACTTCTCAACACCTGATACGCCGGCGGATAACCGCCGCATCCCGCAAATTCGAAAGTTTCCACATGTCCGCTGATCGGGTCCGCAAATCGGGCCCCATATTTCGGTTGATGGCTTAACGCCATTTGCTCTCTGGAAATCCCTAGATCGGCCAAAATGGGCATGCTTGCCGGCAGTAGCGATTCACCGATGTGATGCCGTGGATGGTGTCCCTTTTCCAAAATCAAAACTTTCAGGCCGCCGTTTGCGAGCAATCGCCCAGCGGCGCACCCCGCCACGCCGCCACCGGCAACAATGACATCCCAATCGTCAGCCATACACGGTAGTTTCGCGCTTCAGCGCTGCGCATGCAACCCATTTGACCACAGCCCAAGCCGTTCGATAATGGCTTGATCCGGTGGCACGGTGTATCAGGGGTGACGCAGCTGGAAAAAACCATCGATCTGACCGCCCGAATCCTGACTCTCGCAGGCCTCCTTGACCTGGCATTGCTGATCGCGACCTCCGTGGGCGTAGCGGCCGTTGGGCTTTCACGCAGCATGCCGCCGGCGGCGCCGGGACTAAAAATCCGTCGGTGGGTCGGCGCCTGTCTGCTGTTAATTTTGGGCAGTTGCTTCTATCTCGCCAACCACGCCGGAGCTCCCACCCCCTTGTCCATTCTGCCGCAGCACCTGTTGACGATGACACGCTTTTCCGCCGCCGCACTCATCTACATCAGCATCGCGTTTGCCCTGGTGTGGCAGCTCCAGCCACAGAAAGTTTTCGCAGTACAAAACACGCCCAATACCGGGCCGCTGATGGGTTTGCATCTTCTGGCCTGTGCCGTGGCCCTGCTCAGCGGCAATCTGCTGGTCATCAGTGCGGCCTGGATATTTCTCACGGCGGCCCACCATCTGCAAACCTCCCGGCCCGACGGCCAACTCGTTGCCCCGCTGGTGGCATGGCGGCGGTGGTTGATTTCAATCGTGGGCGATTGCTGCTTTCTTCTCGCCGCAGCGGTCGCCGTCGCCCTCACCGGATCAATCACGCTGAGCGGAATTTACAATCGGATTCTTTTTAACCCCGATGGCCTGCGCTCGGCCGGGATTTCTGAATTTCTTCCGCCGTTGATCATCGCTGCGATCTTCATAAAGTGTGCGCAGTTTCCGTTCTCGTTCTGGCTTATCCCCCGCCGCCGCCAAAATGTATCGTGGCTGAATTTGCAGCTCAGTTGCGGCCCCGTTCTGATTGGCTCGATTGTTCTTCTGCGGCTTCTGCCGATTATGTTTGCCGCCACTTCACGCGGCGAAGTGACAACCATCATTGTCACCTGGGCCGCCGTATCTGCCGGCATATATGCCTTTGCCGGCGTGTGGCAAACCGATCGGTTTAAAGCCGCCTTCTTCCTGGTGGTCAGCACGGCGGCGATGCTGCTGGTGCTTATCGGCG
>JAJZGD010000223.1 GCA_021804985.1 Planctomycetota bacterium | reverse complement strand
CCACCTGCGCGAACCGAGAGCGCTTAACCGCGACATCCTCAAGTCCCGCCTCAAAGAACACATCGGCATAACGCACCGCCTCGGCCAGCACCGTGCAAGGGTGCACGCGGGCCAGCAAACCATCCTCAGGTTCATCAAGCGCCGCCAAATTCGCCTCAATACGCCCATGCAGCGCATCCAAGCTGGCGGCCATGGGGTCGTAGACGTTGACCTCATGCCCGGCACGGGCGAAGACCTGGGCGATGCCATGTCCCATCAGCCCGGCGCCCAGCACCGCTATGTTAGTGCGCTGGCTCATCCAGCGGTGTACCCGCCATCGGCATACAGGGTATGGCCGGTGTAAAAATCAGACGCCGCCGAGAGCAAGAATAGCAAAGGCCCCGCAAGATCCGACGGCTCGCCTAACCGGCCCTTGGGCACACGGGTTAGGAACCCCTTGCGCATCGCTTCAGCCTTCTCCGTATCCTCGAACATCCAGGCCGTGAGCGGCGAGCGGAACACGGTTGGCGCAATGGCGTTGACGGTAATGCCGCGCGGCCCCCACTCGCAGCCCAGCGCACGGGTAATCCCATCCACCGCCGATTTGGAGGCGCAATAGGCGGAGTACCCCGCCGGATGCCCCAGCTTGCCGCGCGCCGAGGACATCAGCACGATTTTGCCGCCGGTCTTTTGCTCCAACATGCGCGTGCCGGCGGCACGAGCCATTAGCCAGGAGCCGGTGACGTTCGCGTCCATTACGTTAAGAAAGCGTTCGGGGGACATCTCCGTAATCGGCGCAACATCGTTCATGCCAGAGGCCACAACGAGCCCATCCACGCTGCCGAATCCGGTGGCTTTTGCCACGATGGCAGCGGCGTTGGCCTCGCTGTCGGGGCGCAGGTTGGCGCCCGTCACCTCGGCGCTCAGCTCCTGACAGAGCTTTACAATATTAGCCAACTCACCGGCATTGCCGGCGGCCAGGGTGAGCTTCGCGCCGGCCGCAGCCAGAACGCGGGCCGCCAGCGCGCCAAAAGCCCCTGTAGCGCCGGTGATAATGATCGACTTGCCACGCACACCAAACAGCGTGAGCGGATCTTTTTCCCAGTCTTGCATCAGACTTTCTCCGGATACGGCATGACGACGATCATCGTCACCACGTCATTGCCGTTATTAACGATACGGCGCTCTTCATTGGCCGGGATCGTGCAGGAATCGAACGGTCCCAGCACGATCTCCTGGTCGCTGGCCTGCACAGTGAGGCGGCCGGCGAGGATAACATAGACTTTTTCTAACGGAGAGGAATCCGGCCCTGCCCCGCCGCCAGGCAGGAAATGCGAGAGCCCCGTCCAGAACGTCTCTGGACCGCCTTGCTCAAAGCCCTGCAGCCGCAAAGATTTACATTCGGAATGATTTGGCGCACTATACGGCGCCGCATCGTGAAAGCGTTTCACGATCATCTTTGACACTCCCGGTATTTTTATTTGGCAGTCTTATGGCGTCCAGGCGGCGCTTGGCCGCCGCCCGGTTCGTCACGGGCGTTAGAAGCTCTCGCCGGCCTCAATGCGGTAGGACTGGTCCTTGTCGATCATCGCCACCAGGCGAATGATGCAGCCATCACCGCGATCCCAATTCCACGGGAAGAAAGAGAAGGTAACGCGCTTGCCGGTGACGGCATCGAGATCACCACCGACATTTTCAATGCCGAGAATACCATTCTTGAACAGGATGCGATGCACCGGCTCCCATTCGGGGAAATCCTGATCCCAGGTACGGCCGCCCGACCATTCCAGATATTCCTTGGCCAGATGCGGCAGCAACGGACCATTGCGGTGCGGGCCGATGGCGGTGGCGAGCGGATGGTCGTTGGCCTGGGTGTCGTGCCCGACCACCTTCACTTTTTTCTCGACGAACCATTCGCCGGCCGAGGGGACAAAGCCAGGGCAATAGCAAAAATATTCGTCGTTATCGTCATACTTCTTGTGCCAGCCGGTGTTTACGATGACCACATCGCCAGGGCGCACGATATGGCCGGCTGCCTTCTCAAGGTCATCATAAGTAATGGATTCCCACTTCTCCTTGGGGATCGACACCACAATACCAGAGCCGAAAAAATGCGGCAGCGGCACTTCGTTAATGAACGGCGTGCCAGCAATAACATGGGCAGGCGCATCGATATGCGTACCATTATGCATGGTGGTGGTGATGCGCTGAGACAGCACGCCCGACTTGGCCATGTAATGAATGCGCTCGATCTGCACATCCTGGAAATACGGCCAGTTTGGCGTCTGAAAGCCGAAACGATGGGAGAGGTTGTAGAACTCAACCCCCATGGAATTGTCGAGATTGCCCTCAAATTCGATGCCACGAATCGTAACCGTCATACGCTTCCCCTTTTGTTGTGTCCGCCCTTGCGTCGGAATGAACTGTATTGTGATACACACGTACCGCATTATGGTTGATGCGTCAACCGAACTTTGCATCATAATGCGGAATTTACTGCCCACGATACGGTTATTGTTAGCTGCACTGCAGCAAGTTGCACTATTTTTTCCATTAAACCACAGATTAATAATGAAACTATGCGTGCCGCGCAGGACTGCAAAAACGCCAAAATCAGGTGCGATATTGCCTTTGTGTACTGTAGGGCGGTACACATGACGGCATGAACAACGAGATCGATGAGAAAGCTGACGCCCCTGCCCCGTCCAGCGAAAGCCGGGGAAACCAAATTCAGGTCATCGCGCGCGCGGCCGCCGTGCTGCGTTCGCTCGAAGACGAGGAGCGGGGATTAAGCCTGGGCCAGATCGCCCACCGCGTTAAACTGCCGCGCTCCACCGTGCAGCGTATTGTGGGCGCGCTGGCGACCGAGCAATTCGTCATCTCCACCTCTGCGTCTGGTGGAGTGCGCCTTGGCCCGGCTCTGCTGCGACTCGCCGCCTCGGTGAACACGAGCGCGCTGGAGGTCGCCAAACCGATCATTACCGGCCTCTCCGCCGCGCTGCAGGAAACCGTGGATATTTCCATGCCCAAGCGCGACCATCTGGTGTTTATCGACCAGGTCGTGGGGCCGCAGCGCCTGCGCACCGTCTCGGCGGTGGGCGAGGCTTTTCCCCTCTCCTGCACGGCAAACGGCAAGGCCTTTCTGGCAACGCTTTCGGATGAAGAGATCATTCGCCGAATTGGCCGCACTTATGAAACGCGCACGCCCAAGACGTTAACGACGTTCCAGGCGCTGAAAGCCGACCTGGCCAAAACCCGTTCGCGTGGCTACGCCGTCGACTCCGAGGAACATGCGCAGGGCATTTCAGCGGTGGGCATCCTTGTCTACGACTTGCTGGGCAACCCTCTGATGATTTCGGTACCCGTGCCGACATCTCGGTTTGAAGAGCATCGTGAGGATATCATCCGCCAATTGATGGACGCCAAACAGGTTCTGCAGACCCGCTTCGGCGACGAACATTAATACCAATGCTATTTTGGCGTGTTTTGTCGTCCACAACCAGATCCTCGGCCGACGATCTATTGCCTCGCCGGACTTACCTGTAACGAGAAGACCTTTGCCACCGAGACAAAAGGCATCGCCGCCAGGGTCACCGACACCGATTATAACAACGAAAGCTTCTTCGTCCGCTGGTTGCCCCCGGGCGATGGTACAGGTGACTGCGCGCGAGGCCGTTGGCTACGTCAATTTATAGTAACCCCGCTGTGGACATTGCAGCTGGGCATCAATCCGCATGATGATCAGAAGGCTTTATCAAATCAACAAATGATCCCGGATAGATTCTCAGAAATTATCTCACGCTTTCATCAAAAATTCACCAGCAGCATAAGGTTCCAAAGCGTCTCAAACGGGGAGATTTCACTCTGAGCCGCGGCGCCAAACGGTTGGATGAGTATATGACCCGCGCCAGAAAATAGCATTTTATCCCTGAGGTCGCCTCAATCCGTTTGTTAATAAACGCCTAACCATCGACCTACATACGAACCCACGGGCATTTACCGCCGATTAGTGCAGCACTGGCATCCGAATATTTGGCCGATTTTATGCCGCAAATCACGTCTCGCTGGCCGCCTTCAGCGATGCGGCGATATCGGCAATGGACCGGAACAGCACCATCGCATCATCCTTCGACGGCAAAAATCCCCGGCGGCGCCAAAATGCCGCGGCCTCATCATCAACAGCATTGACGATCAGCGCCCGCCCGCCGATCAGCGCGGCGCCATTCACGCTGCGGGCCAGGGCATGATTGAACAATCCCAGGCCAATCCCTTGCCCACTCCAAGTGCTATCCGTCGCAAGTTGCCCGAGCAGAATACAAGGCACCGGGTTTGGCGGCTGGCCAGTACGGATCGCGCGCGGCAGGGTAGCGGGCACAATGGC
>JAJZGD010000222.1 GCA_021804985.1 Planctomycetota bacterium | reverse complement strand
GTCACGGCCAGTTCCCGCCAGTTCCATTTGTAGGCCGCAGCGTAGGCATTGTAAAAAAGTCGCCTCCGCACCAGGTAGCCCGCCACGCCGGGGGCGAGCTGCTTGATGCTAAAATATTTAGGATGGGCCTTGGCCTGCGCCCCCGGCCAGATGCCAAGCGCTGCAAGCCGGCCATTGGCTTGTGAAACGCCGGGCAAACGGTGTGCGGGCCAGGGGGAACCCTTCGGCAGATGCCCGCGGTAGTAATGCAGTTTGACGTAACGCGCGACAAAGGTGGTTACCACGCCGTGCCGGATGCGGATGCTTTTGGGCAGCACGGTGTGAGGGTCGGCCTTGTTGGGCGAAAACTTAATGGTGATCACGCGGCCGCCCCGCAGATAGGGCATCCACGTGTGCGGTGTAAACATCGCGTGTTCGGTGTGGCGGCCGCTGCCGGCGGTAACCAGCATGGGCGGTCCGAGCCGCTCAAAAAGCTTTATGCTGGGCTGGAATATCTTGGCGTAGCACAGCGATCCACCCGTGAAGTGGTACACCTCCCTGCGCCCGGCGCCGCAACCCCAGCCCACCGGGCCCCGGAACGTGAAGGCGCCGGGAGGGGGCTGCGGCACAACGCTGGCGGCCAAGCTCGCCGGGCTGGTAATGGCGGGCCAATACCCCAGTACGGCGTCAAAGCCGCTCCCCATCACGTTGGCGGTAAGCGGAACGTCGCTGGCGTAGCTCCGCGGGAGCTCGGAACCAGGCCCGCGCTGCGAACGAAAATACGCGACATCACTATGGGGCCCCCATTCCACACCCGTGCACGAGACGTCTGCGGGGTAGAAGTACTGCTGCGCCCCGGCGAACGCCGGCTCGTGCCATCTCGGGCTGGCGACGCCTCCGCCAACGGCAATCTCGCCGCGCCAATCGATCAGGATCGGGTAAGAGTACGCCGACCGTGAAAGGCTCGCGGTGACGACGCGGAAGCTGCACACGCGGCCCGGGAGCCGCATATCGGCGAGTGCCACGCGGAGGCGGCGTGCCCCGCCGGCCGGGCCAGTCATGATTGGCCGCCGTCGGCGCGAAAACCGGTCGTAACTGTAGGCGAGCACACGGCAGAGCGCGACTGGATTTCTGGCGCCAAGCTCGCGGAGTAGGAAAATGGGGAGAAACTGGGCATCGATAGCCTCCTTGGCCTCGGTGAGCCGATTCCACCGCAGGTCGAGGAAATGGTCGGCAGTGCCCGCTCCCACGCGGTCGATCCTGCCTTCCTCGGCCTTGAGCAGGCGGTCGCCGCCGGCCGCTGGCGCGCACGCCCAAAGGAGGGGGCAGATGAGCAAGAGGGCCGCTGCTCGAGAATCCATGTCGTGCCTTTCAAAAATTGCGGCGGGGCCGGGCCCGGGCGTGTTGGCACCCTGGGACAAGACCGTCGGCGGCCGCCCGCCGCGGGTGCGCCTCGGGGCCTAATCGCCGGAGGGTGGGTCGGAAACGTAGACGGACGATGACGAGTGATCCTGGGCCGCACCGGGGTCGGAGCCTGCGCCCGACCCGGAGGCGACCGCCGTACCGGACTCTGTTACCGTAGCCGGGGCCGTCCCCGTTATCTGCGATGTCTGCGGTGTGACCGTGTAGCTCGCGGTGCCCGATGCGGAGCCCTGGCCATTGGCGGCCCACATCTCCTCCTCGCTGAAGCTTCCCGACACGTGTGTTGCGTTGTCCGCCACCTTGGCGCCAATATTCCCACCACGTCCGAGGGCCGAGGCCGCCGAGCTGTACTGCGAGTCACATGCGATCTCTCTGCCCGGCAGGCCGATATTGAGGGCCGGCGCGGAGCATTTGCCGGAAAGGCTCGCGCTGCTGCTGGCGCTTGAGCCGCTGTCGGCAGCCGCGGAGGTGCCGATCGCCAACGAGCCCCCCCCGCTCGCCGTCGCGCTGCCGCTCTGGGCGGCTACGGTATCTTGGCCGTCCGGATCATCCGGGTCCACCCAAACGCTCGTCCACTGCACGTTGTACCCGTCGGAGGCGGTCCCACCGATGTTCCACGGAACCGAGTTCCACCCCCAAGTTTGGGTGCCGAGGCCAATCACCTTAGCGCTCGCGTTGCCGTCGCTCGCGCTCGCCGTGGCGGTGGAGGTGGCCGACCCCTCGTAGGAACCGAAAGGGTTAGTGAAAGTGTAATCGGGGTCCGAATATGTGTTAGGAGTTTTCGGCCCGAGTTCCTGCTTTACCCAGGCCCAATGCCCATCGTCCGGATAATCCTCCTTCTGCTCCTGCGGATTGGCCCCAAAAGTTGATGGTTGCGTGGGCCCGGCCGTAGCCCACGACAAACCCGGCGCTGAAGCGAGAAGAAGCCCCCCGGCCGCGACCGCCAGCATTGAAAGCAACGCCCTTCTGCAACTTGACATAACCTGACCCCTAAAACGAGAACTTTGGTGCCGCGTGATCCTGCTTATGCTCGGATCGCCACCGCCGCACCTTTGTGCCATCTTCATCCACCTGGCTGAGCGGGCTACCATCCCAACGCAGGGATTTTTCGATTTTCCGCGCCGGCGTCAGCCCCAAACGCACCTCATCGTGTTCCGATTTTCGGAACATGCACATGTTCCAATAGCAAATCGCGAGGGCCGCATCCGCACCCCGCACCGCCGATGCAGAGGCTGCATACGATGCCGTGCACCGCTGATACACCCGCGCAAGAAGCACATAGTCCGATACCCGGCCGGCGACGCTCGCCGGCGCCACGCGCCCAGCGGCGGCTAAATCTCGGAATACCCCATCACACGCTTCAACTTCTGCCGCCAGCCCTGATTCCCGAGCCGCAGCCTTCCACGGCCGGGCGAGATGCGGGGCAAACGCCACGCCTGACCCCCCCGGGACGGATTGCCCGAAATAGGGTATGCAGTAATGTTTTAAGGGGTCCAGCGCCATCGCATTGAACATCGTATTCATAGAGTGGTTGCGCGAAATCTGGACGGTGATATCGGCGGGTCCCCGCACCAGAAACCGATTCCATACGCCGCCGACAAAATTTGCCACGCGGCCCATCGCAAGTCTTGGCTCTCGCTGAAAGCTGCGATCATTCTCCGGCGAAGCCATCGGTGGGTGCACGCGAACGTCGACACGGTAATCGCGATCGGCATTTCCGGGGGCGTGGCCATTGTCATTACAGTCATATATGGAAAGCACATAAGGGCCGGCGGGAACGTTAAGCGACGTATACAGCCCCGGCCCCTGCGCGGACGCCGGACATACCTCGCCATGATCGTCAATCGAGGCGTCGCGGCGGTCTTGGTCGAGCCTGGCATGATATAACTTGACGCGGCTTTGCATATACGGCGCGGGCAGCTCAAGTGCACGCCGGTTGGCGGTCTGCAACTGCTGAACCCAATATCGCGGCTCGTCCCCCGCGAGCGGAATCGCCAGGCCCACGACGTAAAAGACGCTTGATTCATCCGTGCCCCATACGAAATCGTAGGGTGAACAAACCGCCGCCAGATCAATCCAGTATTTTCCATACCGGCCCAGCCAACTCCCTTCGGTTCGCCAATCGTCCGGCAGGGGCACAATCCGCGGCTGCTTTTGGCCGCTGGAATTTATTAATTGTGTGCGGATCGCATTGGCCATCGCGGTAAGCTCGCACGCACTCGGCGGCCTTGCGGCGCGAGGCTCGGAGGGAATGATTGCATTATTGCCGTTGCTTCCGGCAACGGTGCCGGGGGCGGCTTTCCGCCACGCATTTTTGCTTTCTCCCGGCAGGGTGATGATGAAAACCCCTTTGCCATAGCATCCCACCGCCATCGCATTGCCCTTCAGCGGCCGCAGGGATTCAACATAATTGCCCACCTGCGGCTCGTGAATGTGCCAACGCTGAATTATTTTTCCATCTGCGTTGTATTGCCAAACATCCAAACCCGCCCGCCAATGCCCCAGCCATAAATAACCCGCCCTGGCCCCCTGAGCGGGATTCGGCTGCCAGGCCGCCACCGTCGTATGGTCTTCCGTCGGCAGTTGTTCCAGCAACTGCCCTGATGGCGCCTGCCAATGCACCGGCGGATGCCACAATCCATAAACTTTGGCGACGAAATTACGCCCATGTTCAAATGTCAGATTCAGCAGCGATGGATTTCTGCCGCCATCATTCAGTCGCCCCAACGCGATCCCTTCATCCGTTGCCACCACCAGATGATTGGCCCAGGTGGTGGCCACCGAATTAACCAGATTTCCCGGCAAGCCTTTGCCGGTCGCGGTGAGCGGCATATGCCACGGTCCTTTGATCACCGTCCACTGATAATGGCTCCAACCGAGGGCATTGCCATCGCTGGCGGTGATAAGTGTTGGGCGGGCGCTGTTGGCTTTGCCGCGACTGCCAATTCCCTGCGGCGTGCCCATCGCCAAACCGCCGCACTGCGTGCCGACGTAGATG
>JAJZGD010000043.1 GCA_021804985.1 Planctomycetota bacterium | reverse complement strand
ATGCGCGGCGCCTGAATGCATTGGAGGATCGAGCCGACTCTGAATAACGAGTCATCGAGATCCGACAACAAAGCAGGCGGGGCATTTCAGGCCCACCCCGCGGGGCGTTTTTTAGCCGCTCGGCCAACTTCTTCCAACTTCTTCTGACATTGTGAGCGAGTTTTAACGGCACGCCGCGAAATTCAGATGGCAAAAAACGGATATTTGACGCCAGTTGCTCGCCGGAATGAGGTGCTTTTGGCAAAAATGGCCGTGGCACGAGAGTTGCTCGGTACATACGGCGGTATCCACAGCAGGGTCTCCGAGGCCCCGGATGATTAAACTTTTTTTAGGCGTTTCAGATAGCCGTGCTAAATAGAACCCCTTAAGGTTTTGCCAAGAGCGGCATGCGAGCACAGGGCCACCGACACCCGTGTTATGACCGACTAACCCATGTGATACCTGCCTGTCTACCGCCGTGGAAGCGAAGACTGTTGCTGTAGAAAGCGGTGAGTAATCCATGGCAACGAGCCGCCAAAACTTCAGAACTTTCCTTGCTGACTTTAAAAACGGAGTATTGGGGTGTGAACTCATCGCTGACGCGCCCGTCCGACGGCCGGTTGCTGAAAGCCATTTCACCGCGGCTGAAGCGCCCCACCTGAAATTATCCCGATTTCAATTGTTAAACCAGTACCGTTTGCTACTCAAAGGTTATTACCGAACCATCTGGATGATTTTGGGGTCCGTGCTGTTTGCCGCCCTCGTGGATTTGGCGCCCCCGTATGTGCTGATGTTGGCTATTGATTATGTCTTTGTCAAAAAGCCCCTTCCGTTTATTGGCTGGTTCGCCGCCGCCCCATTTCAGCATTGGATCGTCGCATCGCCCTCGCATGGCCTGATACTGCTGGTAGTCGCGATGATCGTGCTGAATCTCGTGGGGATTGGAGTGTCATGGTTCCGCACGTTTGGCGAAGTGCACCTGAACTACCAGCTAGCGGCAAGCATTCGCCAAAAGTTATATCAGCATCTTTCCATGTTACCGCTGCCCCAACTTGCGGAATACCGAACGGGAGGAATCATCAGCCGGGTGATGAGTGATACCGATCAGGTGGTCGGCGGCGTGCACAATACAATGATCGGGCCGGCCGGATCATTCTTCCGTGTGTTCTGCATTCTTTTAATTCTTGTCATTAGCAATTGGAAACTCTTTATCATTGCTGCGCTCATGATTCCGGCGGTGGTAATTATTCACTTCCTCGTGTTTCGGCGTTTGCGTCCGCTGTGGAAGGATATTCAGAACGATAAAAGTAAACTTTCCGCCCGGGTGAACAACATGTTTTCCGGCATTCAGGTGGTGCGCGGATTCAGGCGCGAACGCAGCGAAGCCAAATCGTTTGCTACGCTTCAAAATACCATGGTACGAAAGCAATTTTATGCCTCGATTCTGGGTAGACTCATGGGAACCGGATGGTCGCTGCTGGTACCGGCCATTGGAATTTTTATTTTATGGTACGGCGGTTCCATGGTGCTTCACGACCAGCTCAAAATTGGTGAGCTCGTCATGTTTGAAGGCTACAGCATGATGCTGCTCCACCCCATTACGGAACTGGTTGATTCGCTGCAAAATGTGCAGCAAAACCTCGGCGCTATCGACCGGGTTTGCGATGTGCTCGGCCAGCCAACCAATATGCCCGACCGCCCCGGCGCCTTCCCGATGCACGTCTGCAAGGGAAGCATCGAACTGTGCAATTTGGGCTTTGCTTACCAACCGGATGTACCGGTCATCAAGGGCTGTAATCTGCATATTGCAGCCGGGTCGATCGTAGCGGTGGTCGGTTCCTCGGGAAGTGGCAAGACTACACTCGCGAGCTTGATCTCCCGCTTTTACGACGTTGATTACGGCCATATCTTTCTGGATGGCATTGATATTCGCGATATCCGTCTCACCGATTATCGACGGCAGCTCGCGATCGTTCCGCAGGATGTGTATCTATTTGATGGAACCATTGTGGATAACATCGCCTTTGGGCTTAAACACGCCACGGAGAAGCAAATTGTAGCCGCGGCCAAACACGCCAACGCGCACGATTTTATCACCGAACTTCCGGGCGGCTATCTGGCCAAAATTGGCGAACGGGGCAACAAGCTCTCCGGCGGTCAAAAGCAGCGCATCTCCATTGCACGTGCCATTCTCGCCGATCCGAAGATTTTGATCCTGGATGAAGCCACAAGTGCCTTAGATTCCCAAAGTGAAAAGCTTATTCAAGAGTCAATGGAAATTCTCACCAAAGGGCGCACTACCATCATTATTGCACACCGCCTGAGCACGGTGATGCATGCCGACTGCATTGTGGTGCTGGCGGCCGGCAAGATCGTCGAAAAAGGAAAACATGATGAACTGCTTCGGCGCGGCGGCGTTTACCACTCCATGTTTACCGCCCAATTCGATGAAAGTTCAGACAACGTGCGGCTGGCAGTTTGACCATCGCGTTAAACCACTCCGACGCGGACGGGGTTTGGCCCCGCAGCCCGCAATGTGTTGGCCCGCAACGTGTCGGCCCGCGCCAACAGACACCTGTCCCGAAGTCCCGCTCCCTGCATCAACGGTAGGTGGCGCGATGCGGGGCCCGCGGGTCATGCACAATAACGCATGAATCCTTCACATGGCCGGCGCCATGCCGACCGACCGCACGAATGTGATTTTGCCCTTCCTGCAGCTCCGTCTGCGGCCAAACGAACACACCATTAACGCCCTCGCGCTCGCCCAGCGATCGCCCGTTGAGCCACAGCTCTACCCGTGGGCAATTGGCATACACCTTGAGCACGGCGTGTCTATCCGGCCGACAAATAAAACGCCGATCGGTGATGTAAACAAATGGGTCGGTGGTCCACTGTGCCTTATAAAAATAAAATGCATCCTTGCGGGTTTTGCGGTCTCGCGTGACCAAGCCCTTGTCATTTTTCCCGGGATGATCCCCTTCATGGCGGAACGCGGATGCAAAGTCGAACATTACCCACAGAAAAGTGCCCCACAACCACGGGCGATCTTTAATCGCCGCCCACGCATGCTCATGCAGCAACGCCTGATATTCCTCCGGATGCCAATACGCACCGGGGTTCGGCTGTGATACATGCGATTCATGTTGAAAAATGCTGGCGCCGGCCCCATATTCGCTCATGCCGATGCACCGCCCCGGAGCCTTGGCCTCCATCCCTTTGCGAATGCCGTCTAAAATGCCGGGGAAGTCCGTCATCTTTCCGCCGTACCATCCGGGATAACGGTTGAAGGCAATAATATCGGTGATATAGCCGATCGGATTCTCCTGTGATTGATCATCGGCGGCGGTGGTCAGACGCGTGGGATCGAGGCGGCGCGCTTCGCTATTAATTTTTTCCACCAGGTGGTAACCCAGATTCTGCTGGCCGTTATTTCCCAGTTCGTTGTACATGCTCCAGAAGCAAACGGATGGATGGTTGAAGTTTTGCTTGATCAGCTCGCGCACCTGCTGAAGTTGATTACGGTCAAACTCCTCATTGTGCGCCACGCCGTTGACCAGCCCATCTTCCGTCCATACCACAATGCCCAGGGCATCGGCCGCATCATAAGATGCCTGCGCATGCTGATAATGAGCCATGCGCACACATGTGGCGCCAATTTCATCAATCAGCTCCAGGTCTTGACGATAATCGGCATCACTCGCGGCGCGGCCTATGTTGGGTCGGTCCTGGTGCGTGCACACCCCCCGCAGCGGATACGATTTGCCATTCAGGAAAAAGCCTTTGTTCGGATCAATATGATAAAAACGCAGGCCCAGCGGCTGCGTTAATGCGTCGGTGCATACGTGCTGGTCAAAAATTGCGACGGTCGCAGAATACAAATACGGGTCTTGTCGGCCATGCCAAAGATGAGGATGCGGCATTACCACGGTATGCACGCACGCCACCGTCTCGCCCGGCGACACGCTTTGCGACGCGGATGCGGTCCGCACCACTTTGCCGGCATGGTCATAAATGGTGTATTTCAGTGATGCAAGCTTTTCTGTCGGCGAAGCATTGCGCAGCATGGTGGTAATTTCCAGCTGCGCCCTTTCTGGCGTGATATGCACTTGTTTGATGTAGACGCCCGGGGCACCATCATCCAACGGGCTGATCGCCAAGGCATTAAGCACCAGCAGGCGCACATGGCGGTACAAACCGCCGTCAAGATTAAAATCGCCATTCAATGGGGCGATATGGTCGTTGTATGCGTTATCCACACGCACCGCGATGACATTGCGCCCGGCTCGGTTGATGAACGGCGTGATGTCCACGCAAAATCCGGCGAACAGGCCGATGTGGCCCCCCGCCCGATGGCCATTGCAATAGACTTCCGTCGTTATGCCGGCCCCTTCAAAATACAAGAAGAACTGCTTGTCGCCTTGGGCAGCAGCCGCGCGGGGCAGCGGTAAATCCCGGCGGTACCATGCCGGCCCGCGGTAATACGGCGCACCGGTTTGCCCGTCCAATCCATTGTAGGTGTGCGGCAAATCGACCGTGGCCCACGCGGTATCATCCAATTCCGTGGCTTGTGCGCCGGGAAATCCCTGCTTGAGAAATTTCCACCCCTTATCGATGCGCCGGTCAATGCGCGTTTCGGCGCGGGTGGAGGGTGAAGCCTGCCCCTTGGTCGCCGCTTCCGATGTCGGCGGCGAGCTTGCGGCTGCAGCGGCCCGGGCGGCGCCGGTTGCCACCATCACCAGCGCGCCAAGCTTCATCACATCACGCCGCGAAGGCCCGACAGCATCCGATTGCACGCTCTGCGGCGGCTGCGCCGCGCCACGGGTGCGCTCGGTGATAGTTTCAGCTTTGGTTGGTTGCTCGCGTTTCATTTCTTCGCCTTTCGACTTAATACCACGCTTGCGTTACGGGCCATCATGCTTGGCCTTGCAGCAGATCGGCCATTTCATCTGCGAGCGACGCAATGCGGGCGGCGCCGGCGCGCGTCAAAAACCTAAGGTGTTGATAAAGACATTTGCCGATGCCAACCGGCGACACCACAAGATTGGACTTTACCATAATCGCCACCGCGTTGTCACCCCTTCGGCGGCATTCAACTGAAGTTCGATGTCTGCCGGGCGGCACGGTAAGGCGCCGGCAAGGTGTGCCACTTTTTTGTCGGTCTTTTGGTCGGCCACGCAGGTGGCCGCGGGTCGTCGGTGACGCCACCAACTATGATTTCACTCCGCGGAGTAATATCTAAATTAATTGCATCACGCGACCAGCGTGAATTCCAAGATCCCCCGAAGCGTTTTTTCCGCGCACCGAGGCCCAAATAGACAAATCGGTTTCGGGATCGAGGCGGTAGCCGCAGAAGATTATTTCATTGGCGCCATGGCTGGATTGCGTGGCCGAATCGCCCCACCAATTTCCGCTGGAATCCGCCGCGGTAAAGGTAATCGTATTTCCGTATGCGTCGCAATCATAACATTCGACAACCGCGCCGGATGAATTGGCCAGCGCCGCCGCGCGGTAAAGCGTATCCTGCAATAAATAATAATTACCGACGGGCAGCCCTTTCGGCTCGGCACCGGGCATCAATTTTTCATTTATCGCGACCATTGAACGGCCTCAACATCGGATCAATAAACACAAGCCTACCGCGCCGCGGTTGACGGTGCGAATCTGGCGACGAGGTGGCCCGCTCATCGCTGCCGGTGCAGCGCTTCCGACCCCTGCTGGCGGAACTGGCCACGCAGAGTCGCAACGTGTGTCGCATGTTCGGCGATGACGAGCACGGCCCGACGGCCACGATGTTGGCGATGCCCACCGCCCTGCAGCGGCAGGCCTTTGAGCTACTGGGATGTTCACAGTAACGGGGAAGTGAAAAGTGAGCCAAACCCCTGCACAGCAAGGGTTTTATGGTTTTTGACGGCTAAACTCCGGTTTAGCCGACACCCATGAAATATCCGGGCTTGGGGACTATAGCCCCTGCCCATGAAACCCTCCAACAAGCACCACTAACACTCCACATAACAACCTAATGACGATCCACCAGATAGGTAGCGTTTCGCCCAGCCCCAGCCCGAGGGCGATCCAAAACAGGATCGCGTACCGGCTCGTCCCGCTGCGCCGCAGGCCGGCCACAGCCGTCATCACCGCTGCCGACCCAAACGCAGCGCAACCCACGCGAAACACGTAACTGGCGACTTGCCACAAAGGGCTCGCGGCCGTGACGCCCACAGCCGGGCCGAGGATCAGCGCGGCCAGCCCAATGGAGGGCGGCAGAATCGCCGCGACGATTGATGCGATTGGCAATAGGGCGCCTCGCGTTGTGCACGGCCGCTCGCCATCCGCGGGGATGGTTACCATAAAATCATCCAATAAAAACGGGCATTAACGGCACCGCTAGGCCCCTTAATGACGCGTGGCTGTATGATTTCCGCCCGGCGGCCCACCACCACTATCCGGATTACCCCACTTTGCCAGGAGCGAGGCCTCGCGTGGGGAGAGGACGGCCACGCCGCCGTAAGGAAACAACATCCACGAGCCTCCATCGCCAAGCACCCCTTGCCCGCCAAGCACCCCTCCCCCCCCAAACACCCCATCACCACCGATCCCAATAGAGACACCGCCGGAGGTAGCTACGATTCTTGGTACGAGGCGGTCGAACATCAGGAACCAGATTCTGGGACGGGAGACGACCATCCTGATTGTTCGGGCCTCCACGGAACCGCCGTCGACCCGAACGGTAGCCCATCCTCTGGATGTTGGTGCCATTGTCGTTACCCTCAGCGTTGCGGCGGAGCGGCTCCACAGGGCAACGCTTTCGTTCATGCAGCACTCGTAGGCCAGCACCGCAACGACTGCCGGGGTTAGAACCCGAAGCAATGACCTCATGCATAACTCCGAAAAAATTCCGCTTTTGGGGCCAAGTCGTTCCTCAGGATCAAGCCGTGGCCGGCCCAACGCCAAACTTTGGGACGCCACTTGGCCAGCCGGGAATTGTATTATTTTGCCGGTTCATAAGGTTCTGGATGGTGTTGAAATTGTTCTGCATGAACTGGTCGTACATGTTCTTTAATTTTTTGAATTGTGACTGCGAAAACTTGCGGCAGTTATCATTCAACAGGCTGTAGGGGCCTTCTCTCCCGAGCAAAGGTCGGAGGTACGCTTTGGCGATTGCGCTGAATGGCCCGGCGACCAGCGGCGAGAACGTAAAGCGCTCGTAGGTGCCCCAGTACAGCCCACTGCTATCCCTGTATACAAACCCCTGCGATGCAAACAGGCTCGTCTTCCCGAAGGACACCCCATACGGCACCCCGCCGGGCCCAGCTACCACGATGTTCTGGTGGAAAAACAGTCCCCCACCAAGGTCCAAATTGTCGTAGGCATAAACACCCGGCTGCGGGCCGTAGGCCTGCGTCCCCACCGGCGCCATTTGGCCGCTGGGGAAGCTGTATGACATCGCGCCGGTGTTGGTGTTCGCCCAGTAGATGTCGCCGCCGATATCGGTTTCGGGTACCCAGCCGCCTGCGGTTCCCGACGAGTCTACATTCCCCGCCGGACCACCCCCGACATATTCATAAAGATTTATTCCGCCCTGGTAGCCGATGGGATCACGGGTCAGCCAGCGGCCGAGAACGGGTGAATAATAGCGGTTACGTACATAATAATTTTCGGTTTCGGGATCGTAGCGGTAGCCGCAGTAAATGATGTCATTTGCGCCATAGTTGGACTGCGTCGCCGAATCGCTCCACCAATTTCCGATGGAATCCGCCGCGGTGAAGATCAGCGTGTTTCCGTACGCGTCGCAATCATATGCTTCCACGATGTTCCCGCTGGAATTGGTCAATGCCACCGCACGATACAGCGTATCCTGCAATAAATAATAATTACCAGCGGGCAGATTCTGCGGGCTTCCGGCACCGGGCCTCAATTTTTCATTTACCGCGACCATTTGCGTGGCCTCAACATCGGATCAATAGACACAAGCCTACCGCGCGGGGTGGGCCGTGGAAATGTTTCTGGTATGGGCGAACCGGCCTTCAACTTCATCCTCGCGGGGCGTTCATTCTGCTCAACCCCCTGCCATTCCACCGCAGCGCCCGCCATCAGTTCCAAGCCGATGCCGCGCATACGGAGGGGCTTCACTTCGACGGATGCCCCCCGCTTCTCGAAGCCACCCTCTTCTGCCAGAGGCTGAAAAGATCCCGTACCGCGCTCGCCGGCAACCCCGCGGTACGCCTTCGCTACCGCGATAACGCGAACCACCGCGACGTGCGCTTCCCTTTCATCGACAAGGCGATTAGACCCCATTTATGGGAGGTCGACGCCTTGCCCGGCAGCCGTGCCACCAAGGTATCGGGTATCGTAAGCACGGCGGAGTAAACCACTCCGATCCGCGATCCAATATTGTTCCCCGCCGACTGGTATTCAGGAATGGCAATGCGCCGTGAAGCCTCGCGGGGTGCAACTGCTGACTTCAGCACAACGGCGTCCGCCTCGGGCCGAAAGCCGATCCAGATGACAAGTACCGCCCCCTTAAGGGCCTTGCCATCGGGCCCATAGCTGACCGCGGGCTTGGCAAAACATATCTTTGGCCGTTGGATGCGTGACAGATCCGTGCGCTGCAGGGCTACATATATGGTGTGATCCAATTTGGCGTTGGCGGCGTCCTGGGCGCCGAGAAACGCGTTGGCTTCCCACCTTTGCTGATATCGGAAAAGGCTGGCCGCGACTCTGGATGTCCTCGCCATGGCATGGGTAACAGCCCAAGTCGCAACGCTCGATAGCGCGGCCGCCGCGACCGCGACCACGAGGAGTTGGAGAGTGTACAACTGCCGGGGGCCGCGTGGCGATCTGATACTCATGGCGGTGCTCCTTGGCTTTGCTGCGCCTGGTTGCTTCTCGTTCAGTGCGTTATACCGTGCACATCGCCGACACCTGTGATGCCGGCGGAGATAGAGTTGGCCCCGGCGTCGCCCGCACCACCGCCCGCTATGCCAAAAAATGACTCCTCGATTTCCGTGAACTGTGTATTTCTCAGCGCCTGCAGTCCAACTTCGACAACTATGGCATGCCGATACGCCCTTTCAAGCTCTTCCCGCTCGGTGGCCGTGAAACACACGCCGGGAAAATCCGGCCTGCACGTTGAGGGCGTCCAAGAAACTTCCGAATTCAGCGCGTAATAAGTGTAGTAGGTACGCGGCTGCGGGCTACCAAATACCAAGTTCCACCAACTCGGTGTAACAATGTGCTCAAAGCCTATAACGCAGCCGCCCATGGCGGGTGCATAAAACGGTCCGATTGGTCCAATTACGGTGGTGTACCACATCCCCGTCGAGTCCACATTCCCCACCGGTGCACTTCCGACATATTCATACAAATTTATTCCGCCCTGATAGCCGATCGGATCGCGGGTAAGCCAGCGGCCGAGAACGGGTGAATAATACCGGTTGCGCACATAATAATTTTCGGTTTCGGGATCGAGGCGGTAGCCGCAATAAATGATGTCATTGGCGCCATAATCTGATTGCGCCGCGGAAGCGCCCCACCAATTTCCGCTCGGGTCCGCCGCGGTGAATATCAAAGTATTTCCGTATGCGTCGCAGTCATATGCTTCCACAACATTTCCGCTGGAATTGGTCAATGCCGCCGCACGATACAGCGTGTCCTGCAATAAATAATAATTGCCAGCGGGCAGATTCTGCGGCCCGGCACCGGGCATCAATTTTTCATTTACCGCGACCATTACCTGGCCTCAACATCAAATCAATAAATGCAAGCCTACCGCGCGGGGTGGGCGGGAGCGGCTGCAGCCCTCTCCTCCGTTACTTTCTCCCCCCCCATCTCACGCCAGATGTTTAACGGCAGCCTGAAAAGCCGCACCCCCCAGTAGCCCGCGAGCAGCAGGCGGCGGCGGCGCCGTGAGAATGCCAACGAGTGTATCCAGCCTTTGAATACAGCCGAACGGTATATAATCCGCCCGTCAGAGAGCCGGATAACCAAGAAGTTTGATATGGGCTCCCAGGGTTTTGGCCTGTGGGACGCCTGCGTCGCAATGACAAATCGGCAATTCGGCGTTGCGATGGCCGCTGCCGAAATACCGGCCCCGAGGAAATAGAGCCCTCCGCTATTCCGGCCCAAGCCCCGGCCTGCGCGCCATGTTAGGACACGGGCACGATCCTCACTGGGGATTCGCAGGATAGCGAGTTCGGCAGTTCCAACCGGGTCAGTCGGCTTGCCCAAATTTGTCGTTTCGCCGCTGCCCCAATAAGGGTGAACGATCGCCAGCAGATGGCCGCCCGAAACGCCCTGCATGGAAATAGCAAGCCGGTGGGTGCGAAAGGTAACAAGCTTGCCGTTGCGGGCATCCCAAATGGCCACGCCATGCTCTATCGAGGCCGCGACCAGCTGGTCCCCGAGGAAGCCCACCGCGAGCGGCCGCGGGAAGTGCCACCGGATCAGCCCCGGGAACCAGGGGCACCGCGCCACGATTCTTCCGCGTCGGACGGACCACACGACGAGCCCCACCGACCGACACCGCCCGGTCGGAAGGCGGCCCGCCGCCAACAACTCCGAATTTGGCGAGAACGCAAACCGCGCTCCGCCCATGCTGACGCCCGCGAACCTATTGACCAGCCTGCTTTTGGCGGAGATTCGCCATACGAGCACGTCGCCGATGGCATGCGCCTTGGGTGCCTCGGCCGCTGCAAAGTACCGGCCATTCGGTGACAGCGCCGCCCCTCTTGAAAAGACTTCCGATTTTCCGTAATCGACGGCGGGGAGTCTCTGCAGCGTCGATATCCGCCTTCCGATGGCCAATATGCGGGGGGCACTATCTGGGTACTCGGCCACCGCATGTTTACCGCCGGGGAGGTAGCCGACATACGTGCAGCCGCCAACCTCGAGTCGCCATGCTCGGGTGTGAGCTGCAACCAAGCCGGCCCGTAGTGTTAGCAGTCCAAAAGCGACCACCGCAAGACGAATGCGTGACAGCATCTTCACTCCAAGCGCTTGAACCCATGTCGGTCTGAGGCGGCAGCGGCTTCGGGTGGCTGCCACGCACACCGTTGCCCCACCCAAGCCGGGGCCCTAACGCCCCTTAGCCTTGCAGGCTCGCCGCCCAAGCTTGAAACAGCCCTTTGATAAGCCTTGCGCGAATCTCTCAAACGCCACAGCCGCGACGCCCGCGCCAGCTGACTCGATGGCGGACATGCACCTGTTTCCGAGACTCCGGGGGTTATCCGCCGGTATTTCGTTGCAGCCGGTAGTATTGCCCTCCGTCGCGGCCTCGAGGGCACGATAAGTCGCGATATACCAGTCGCCGCAAGAGCTACTGGCAGAGAACGTCTTTAGCGCACCGACGAAACTGCCTAACGTCGCACCTGCGTCCTTCGACAGCGCGTCGAGCCCTGCCCCGAGGGCGGAATCGGCCGCATCGTCCAACGCATTGCTCAGCGGCCCCGAGCCCGTCGCCAAATTACGCAGTGCCTTTGCGAGGCTATTGCTGTCACCGTCTTCCGCATATTTTTTGGCCGCCTCCTGGATAAAATCCTTGGCGGCACCTAATTCGTGATCCTTGATTGAGCGCAGATACGTCTTGGCATCAACATGCGGAATGCCGGTGACCCGCGGCACTTTAACGGGCGCGCTGTGGAAGAGTGGCCAAGTCCAGGGCTCATACCAGTGCCACTGGCCATCCGGGTCAAGCGCGCTGACCGCCCCGCCGCCGACATACTCATATAAATTTATTCCGCCGGCGTAGCCGATCGGATCGCGGGTAAGCCAGCGGCCCAGGGTTGGGGAATAGAATCTATTACGCACATAATAATTTTCGGCTTCGGGATCGAGGCGGTAGCCGCAGAAGATTATTTCATTTGCGCCAAAGTTGGACTGCGTCGCCGAACCGCCCCACCAATTTCCGCTGGAATCCGCCGCGGTGAAGATCAGGGCATTCCCATATGCGTCGCAACCATACGCTTCCACGATGTTCCCGCCGGAATCGGTCAATGCCACCGCACGATAAAGCGTGTCCTGCAATAAATAATAATTGCCGACCGGCAGATTCTGCGGCCCGGCACCGGGCATCAATTTTTCATTTATCGCGACCATTAATTGGCCTCAACATCGAATCAATAAACACCAGCCTACCGCGCCGCGGTGGGCGGTGCGAATGGGCCGGCTTGAAAATCGAAAAGGGAAATCCGTCGTCCGGTTTCGCCAATCCACAACATTTAACGATGCCTCGCCGTTTCGCCGCGTGCGCCCGCCATAATTGAGTTCCATTTCTCAAAGTTCCAAAGGCGCACGCTTGGAAGCCTGGCGCTGCCAGTCCACCCCTCCTCTCAGCCCTCCGCAGCCCCTAAGGCTATCCCCGCCTACCGGATTGAAACCTAGCGTTGATGGCCGATCACGCCGCCGTGGGCAGGGCCTATTTTCTTATCCGCCAGAGGCGCGCACCCAGAAATCCAGCGCTCGTAAACCATCGCGCGTTTTTTGTGGCGGACACGTAGAAGCAGCCGCCGACAACGCGCCGCGAAACGGCCAACACGCGCCCATCACGGTCGGCGACAATCGCGACCCGCGACATAAGCCTGAAAATCTGGGACACACCCACGAGCATTCGGCCCTTGCCGATCCGCTCCATACAGGCTACCGAGTAGTACTTGTCGGCGCCATGTGAACCCCGCGGAAACGGGAAAATGGTGCGAATCGGCCGTCCATTCGAGGCGGTGCAGAAGGTTATCGCTGGCTTTCCCCACCCTGATAGCCACCCACAAGCGAGAACCCTCCCATGTTTGACGGACACCATGGATGTAATGATGCCGCGCTGATTTCGACCTTTGTTTCCTGGGTACGGCGGCACGCCAGCCCACCGGGCGAGGCGGGCGCGGTATACGAGGTGCCCCGTTGCGTAATTCCAACAAAATATCCAACCGCCGACCGCCGCCGCGAGTCTGTGCCCACCGATGAATACAATCGCCCTAGGCCGGTGCGGTGGCCGCCACTGCCCCGCCTTAAGTACGGCAGCGAGCCGGCCGTTGCGGCGATTCCACACGAATACCACCGACCTCCAGCCCGCCGCTACCAGCCTGTCGCCCCGGGAGAACGCGGCCGCAAGTACGGTCGAACCGATTGCCAGCGGCACGCTTAGCATTTCCGGGGGTTCTGGCTTTCCGAGGTTCCAAATGGCAATGCAGCGGTTGGCATTGAATCTGGAGAATATCGCGCCAAGGAAGCGGCGGTCGGCCGACATAAACGGCATAAGCCGCCAACCGCTGAATTGGGCGCGAGCCGGGATAGCGGGCAGCTGCGTCGGCAAGCAAAGTTTTCCGCGGGGAACCCACACCGGCCCCTTGCCTGCAAAAAGGTATATCCTCTTTGAATCCACGCCGGCCGCCGCCAGCCAGCAGGGCGTGCAACTCCCATGGAACCACCAAGCCCGGACAAGTCGGAGCCGTGCCGGCTCGCCGCCGTGCGAGGGGCCCCCGCGCCCAGCCGCACCGCGATGGGCGTGCGCCACGGCCCCGGCTAAGGGCAGGCCCGCAAGCCCGACCGCAAGCGCCACATGCAAATGGAGCTTGGACAGCGCCATTCTTCAGCCGCCTTTCTTCGCGCCGCACTTGTTGCATTTATTTGCCAGGTAGCCCGCGAAGCTACGAAAAGCAATAGCCAGCGGCCACGCGTCCGTAAGGCCCGAGGTGAGGAGCGCATTATAGCAACCGCTGGGCGCGTTGTTGCGCGGGCTGTTGAGGTTCCCGCAGAGCGACGGGTCTCCTTTTTTCGCGGCCACTATCGCCTTGTACGCCTGCTGATACCAACTCGCACAATAGGGATTGGACGCGAATGCGGAGAGCCCCTTCGCCCAAGCGTTGACTTGACCGCCCAGATCCTTAGCGAGGGCCTCCATTCCAACCTGCATGGCCTCGTCCGCTGCCGCCCCCATCCGCGAGGCAAGCGGCCCAGCACCCTTAGCAAGATTTCGCAGGGCAGCGGACAGGCTGGTGCTTTCGCCATCCTCGGCATATTTTTTGGCCGCGGTGGTCAGGAAATCTTTGGCGGCACCGGGCACCTCCCCGCGAAGTACACTAAGGAATGTCGTGGCGTCCTGCTGCGGCTGACCGGTAACTTGAGGAGCCCTCGCTGCCTGCGGTGATCCATTGTCTCCCCAACCACTACCCGGCCCAAGATAAACCTGCAGTCCGCGTGGACCCACATTCCCCGCCGGCATGCTTGCGACATATTCATATAAATTAATTCCGCCAGCGTAGCCGATCGGATCACGGGTAAGCCAGCGGCCGAGGACGGGTGAATAATAGCGGTTACGCACATAATAATTTTCGGTTTCGGGGTCATAGCGGTAGCCGCAGTAAATGATGTCATTGGCACCAAAGTTGGATTGCGTGGCCGAATCGCTCCACCAATTTCCGCTCGGGTCCGCCGCGGTGAAAATCAGGGTATTTCCGTATGCATCGCAATCGTACGCTTCCACGATGTTCCCGCCGGAATCGGTCATCGCCGCCGCGCGGTAGAGCGTATCCTGCAATAAATAATAATCGCCAGCGGGCAAATTCTGCGGGCTTCCGGCATCCGGCCTCAATTTTTCATTTATCGCGACCATTATCTGGCCTCAACATCGAATCAATGAAACACCAGCCTACCGCGCCGCGGTTGACGGTGCGAGTTTGGCCAGCCCGAAAGATACAGAATCCGTTCGGCGCTTTGTGCGGCAACCCCGGTAAAAGCATCGCAGGCGAAGAACGTCGGCAGTTTCGTGTTTCCGCCCGTACCGTGGGCCACGGCGGCGTATTCCTAAAAAAGACATGACGGCAAGGCCCCAATTTGGGCCACGCCGCCCCTCTGAGTCCGCCTGCGACATTCGGCAGCACCTCTCAACCCATGAAGGGGCCAATGGCGACGGCATAGGCGAGCGTCGCACAGGCCACGAGGGCGAGCACCACCAGTGCCGCCAGTAACCGAAGGGGAAAGTGCTTTCCGCCATCTGCCCCAAGTCGCGACCGCAAAACGCAAACCCACATGCCTGCGGCGCACGCCCAGCAACACCCGAGAACCACTGGCAGAGAGAGCGCAAGGAAGAGCACCGGCGGTAGCGGACGCGTTTTATATGGATGGCTGTGCCCGAGGATGTAACCAGCCACAAGCGAGCCCACCGCAGCGGCAGACCCCAAGGCGGCGGCCCCGAAACGCGGCCTTCCTGCGGCATCTTTGGCTGACACGCCGGTTGCAAACCTGCCGATCCATGCGCCCATCATGCACGGCACGAAGCTGATCGCCGCTGCGGCAAACATAAAAGTTCCGGAAGCGAGGGTCCAAAGCGCCGTTCCCTCGCCCATCAACGGGCCAGCGTGCATCGCTGCGTAAACGGCGCCACCGATGATCTCGTTCAGGATGATGTAGGTGGCGCCGGCAGCCACCTGCCCCAATAAGCTCCAAAGTGCGCAGGTGAGGATGTCTCGGACCGCCCCCCGCTCCGGGCGGCTGCGCTGATAGTGCTTCACAGCGATGAGCAGGACGGCCGTCGCCGGCGCAACGACTCCGGCTACGGCCGGCACCTCCGCGAAGGAGACAAGCCAGACGGGCAATACCGGCTTGGGCCCATGTGAAGCCCGGAATAAGGCGGCAGACACCCCCAAGGCAACCGCGAGCAGGATTTCAAGCCCGCTCAGACAATAAGCGGTCCTGAACGGCCGCCACGGGCGCGGCGTGGTTTGCGCGATGGTGCCGGGGCACTGTTTCTCGGCGTATGGCTTGTTTCGCATAATGACCGCACGCTTTATTGCCGCTCTGGCGCTTCCGCCCCGAAAATCAAAGGCCCGCCTCAAACGCCACCGGAACCGGGGCCTCAGGAAAATGGCACTACCAAGTGCAGCGGCCCCACCACGTGCAGGGGCATCGCTGGGTTCATCGGCCAAACCGAACTGGGGATTGCCGGAACCACGGCCGTGGTTTCCGGCGGCAACTGTCCGTTCCCCATCTCTTTGTTAAGATTCCCCCACAGGGTCTTTGGATACGCGGGGCCCCAGCCCCAAAAATAGCCTATATTCCCCGTCGGGATATTCCCCGCGTGGAGGGCACCTTGGACGAGCGCGGCGCAGTTGCTGCCCCACAGACGATACGGGGTGTACACGTGTTTCTTGGCGTATCCCTCCATTGCCCGGTCCTGGCACGGCGTTGTTGGGATTTCGATTCGTTCGGGATAACGCTTGCAGTGGCCCTTGCTGTTCAGGAACGCCCGCAGCGACCTGTAATGCTCGTGCCGCCCCTCGTTGCCGCCGAAGAGGCCACCGGTTTTACCATTTTTGGAGTAGTAATCCCAACCCGTCCGGTTATTGCCGATCAGCACGGCAGTGTGGCCCATTTTGCTAGCCTCTTTCGGGGATAGGAGGACGACCACGTCCATTCCCGCCGGGTCCATGTTCCCCGCCGGATCGCCGCCCACATATTCATAAAGATTCACGCCGCCCTGATAGCCGATCGGATCGCGGGTAAGCCAGCGGCCCAATGGCGGCGCGTAGAATCTATTACGCACATAATAATTTTCGGTTTCGGGGGCGAGGCGGTAGCCGCAGTAAATGATGTCATTGGCGCCAAGGCTGGATTGCGTGGCCGAATCGCCCCACCAATTTCCGCTGGAATCCGCCGCGGTAAAGGTAATCGTATTTCCATACGCGTCGCAATCATACGCTTCCACAACCGCCCCGCTGGAATCGGTCAATGCCACCGCACGATGCAGCGTGTCCTGCAATAAATAATAATTACCGACGGGCAGCCCTTTCGGCTCGGCACCGGGCCTCAATTTTTCATTTACCGCGACCATTGAACGACCTCAATAAACGCGCGCCCGCCGGATGGCAGCGGCTAGTCCGCCCCGCCGCGCGCCGCTCAAACCCGGGCCCTGGCGGCTGGCGAAGGACGCGGCGCGACCGCTCTGGCTACGCCCGATTAATGCCGGCCCAAACTGCAGAACCATCTTCGGGGGCTTCTTCAGCTGCGGCCGTTGCGGGAACGGGGACAGTATTCATTTGGTGCGGCTTGCGCGATGCAGCGGCATCCATTCCACTGCGACGTCGAGCCCCGTGCTCTGCTTTCTCGCGGCACCGACGACATCGCCGTTCCGGTCGACGGACCAAGCACAGGAGGTGTCGTAGCCGGCCGTCAAAAGCGCCTGCAAATCGACGAAATGCCGTCCCGATTTCAACCAGAGCACCGCCCGGGGCATGCCGCCTGTTTTCCCGACGGAGGCCCAACCGACGAGATACCTGCCGGCCGCATAAGTACATTGCGAGGTCCGGTACCCCAGCGGAGTTATATCAACAGCCCGCTTTGTCGGCGATGTCCACATCAGCGCTCTCGGCAATCTCTTCGCCACGCGTCCGAAGCCCACGATCGTCCCACCGCTGCTGATCGCCAGCGCCTTACCTCCATCGAACCCGGGCCCGCAGTTGAGTACCGTCCCGTTTCGGCCTATCGAACGCCATAAAAGGGCGCAATTCGGCTTGCCGGCCTTTCTGCCCCACCCGACGAGGAAACGCCCATTCGTCCCGGACACGACTGAGCTTAGATACCCAGGCGGGTTGAGGTTCACGTACGAGGCGGCCGAGCCCGCCCATGCGGCCGCAAGCCTCGGCCCAAGGGGATTTCTGGTTGGGCTGGGCCACGGCGATTCTATTACAAACCCAACCTCATGATTTCCGTGAACGCCCAAGGCCTCCGAGAACAGGCTCCGGGGGGGCGCCAACTGAATTGGGGCGCGGTCGAATGGCCGCAGCCAAAGCAGAGCTCCGCTGCCGTTGCCCACTATGCTGCCTGAGCCGACAACCGCCCAGTGATCCGCGCCACACGGCGTCGTCGAAACATCCCCGGACGCCCGTCGCAGCCTGATCCAAGTGCCATCCGGCCTGAGGGCATAGGCCCAGCCGAGCAATTTGTGGCCGCCTGGAAGCCCGGCGACAACGAAATCATTTCCGCTCATCGAGAAGCCGACACTGGCCTTGGTTCCAGGCGGCGCCAGGAATCTCACCCTGAAAGCACGGTGCACCGGCGTCGGCGCAACGTCCGCGGTCCGGGCGGCGACCAGCCCCGGCAGCCGGGCCGCAAAAACCACCAGCACTGCTGCCGCGGGTATGGCCCGGCGGAAGCAAAATGGAAGGCATCCCCGGAAGCATCCCAAAAAGCGAGCGCGGCCCGTCGTGCACCGATCACTCTTCAACTGGCACATCCTCACCGTCACGGCCACGGCAGCGGCGCGAGAGCTTCTTCCATATCTCATAGGCCGTATGTAACAGCGTGGCCGATCCTCTCATGAATTTGTCGACGGCCTGCTCAACCTCGCTACCCCAATGCTCGATCTTCCCAAGCGCCTGCGCGTTCGCCGCCGCCGTAGCTTCCTGCCCTTGGGTTTGTATGGTTGACATTTGCCCAAGCTGTTGGGCTGGGACTGCCGGGTCTCCCCACGGCGGTGCACCCCAACCTTGATGGCCGCGTGGATCGACTCTCCCCGCCGGATCGCTCACCACAAACTGATACGTATTGGCCCCATTGATATAACCGGCGGGATCTTGGTTAATCCAGCGGCCGAGCGATGGCGAATAGTTGCGATTTCTTGCGTAATACAAGCCGGTCACCGAATCCA
>JAJZGD010000221.1 GCA_021804985.1 Planctomycetota bacterium | reverse complement strand
GTGTAGTCGGCAAAGGGGCGGTGGAGTGTCCAGTTGGGGCTGCCCGCCTGGTAATTGGGGTTGCGCACCGACTGCCGACGGGCTTGGATAACAAGGCAGCCATCGCGGCAGAAGGCGTTCTGCGGTTGATACCATTGGAGCTCATGATTGCGGACAAAACCGTGTTCATAAGTCCAGTTGTGGGGGTTGGGCCGGCCATCGCGTGAAAATTCATCATGCCACACCAGATGGAATCCGCGCGGCGGCCGCAGTTCCACGGCGCCAAATGCCGGGGAAAAGTTTAGCGCCGGGGCGACGGCCGCAGCGCCAGCGGCCAATGCATAGCGATTAAAACGTCGGCGAGTGAGCATGTTCGGTGCCTGCCTCCGAATGCAAATGGGTGATCCATCCAACAGCAGCCTTTAAGGTAACCGACTGGGCAGCGAATGAAAATACCCTGCGCCAGGTTCTGAAGCTGCATGAATGCCCGGCAGGCCGGCGCGCGGGTGCGGGTGCTGGCGCTCGGGGCTGGCGGGTGCTGGCGCAAGTGTGATGGCGGGTGCGAGCCGCTGCGGTTGGTTCCATCCGCGATCCCTGCAGGCGTGCGGGGCGACGGCTCGCCGATACGCCGGGATGCGGAGATGCCGGGGCAGATGGAGCGGCCGCCAAATATTGGCCCACCTGGTTGGCCCACCACCCGTTGGCGCCCCTGCTCGGCCACCCTGCTCGGCCACCCGTTTGCGCACCTACTTGCCCCTCTATTGGCCATTGATGATGTACGAACCGGCGGCATCAATGTCGAGATAGCTGTGGTGCAAGCCGTGCTTCATCGGCATGATGGGCTTGCCATTAAGCGTGGCGCGGTTCCCGGCGATACCGATTTTCGCATTTATTCCGGCGGGCAGTGTGAGGTGCATTGATTCGCCGGAAGCGGTCCTGCGAACACTAACAACAATATTGCCGTGCGGGGTTGGCACCCTTCCCTTTACCCATTGCAACGCCCCAAGGTGCGGCACGATGGATGCGGTTGCAAAGCCCCCGCCGGTGGCATTCACACCGAGCACATATTGCGTGAGCCAATTGGTAACGCCGCACGACCAGCCGTGGCACAAACTGACAAAATAGCCCGTGGTCCAGTCGGCCTGCAGATGGCGGTGAAAATGGTGTTTGGGCCAGGATGGGTCGTATCCTTCCCAAAAAGTGGTGGCACCTTCGCGAATCATGCCGCCCCAATATTTCTGCACAAACCGCATGGCCTGAGCGGTTCGCCCGAGATGGGAGAGCGCGAAGATGACAAAATTGTTGTAGTACGGCGTGGCAATTTGTTTCCAGGACGGGCATTGGGGCCCGAGTATTCGCGCGGCGATGGCCCGGCGTTGGACGACGCTGGCCACACCCGAATCAATGGCCATGGCATTTACCTGCCGCAGCTGGGTATAGGTACCGGTTTTGGGATTGGCCAGATGCTTTCTGGCGGCCTGAATGATTTTGGCATCCCAGCGTGCCCAGCGGCGGGCATGGGTGGTATCGCCCAAGGCGCGGAGCAAAAACACGGCCCTGCGTACAGCGAGGCATGTATATAAATCCGTTGCTACATAAGATTGCGGCGTATTGCCGTGCAGTTTGTGCGCCCAATCGGTAAAGCACCAGTGATTATGGCTGTTGTGGAAGAGGTTTTCGCTATTAAATGCCCGCTTCATATAACGCAGCATGGAAAGCAGGAGAACATGCTGAGATCGGATATATCCGATGGCTCCGGTGTGTTTATAAAAATCAGCCAGGGCACAAACCCAGGCGCAGGAATAACCGGGAATTCCATTGACATCGTTGGCGGGCAGCGCCGCGGGTGGATTGGATCCCTGCGCTTCGGCCCGCAGGCGGCGCATGGTTTGCTCCATCAGAAAATGATCGAGGAATACATTGTTGATCACTTCGCCGGATACCTGCAGATCGCCCATCCACATTCGGCGATCGCGCTTGGGGGCATCCCAGATGTCCTGCTGCATGCACAAATGAGTGGTATAAGCCCCCGTGTACCAAATTTTTGTCAGCAGGGGGTTGGAGCAGGAAAATGCCCCGCGATACACGACCGGATAATACTTAAAATCCAGGCGGAGGCGGTTGAGATGAATTGGCCCGGTGCCCTTGAAGCTGATGGTGGCGTAGCGAAAGGCACTGTACGGCGTCGATTCGGTTGTGCCGGCGCTCAGCCGCAATGAATGATACCCACCCCAGGGCTGGTGAAGCGCCTCGCCACGCGACTCTCCGGTGCCGATGATCACGGTTCCGCCGGTGCCGCGAACTTGAATGCGACCGGCAACCTCCTGGCCAAAACCAATGAGTAACTCCGGGGGCATTCGACCGCGCGGTGGTGATACGACCAGATTTATTTTATGCGCTGGGGCTAACCTCGATACGCCACGGTAGGCGGGACGCAGCGATCGCATATTCGCGGGCGTTAATTTTTCCGCCACGCCGGGCAGCTGACGGAACACGCCTTGGCCGTGTAGTACCTGGATTCGCTGCGGTTGAAAATAGAGATGATACAAATACCCAACGGGCCATGGCGACAGGGCGTGATACCAAGGTGCCCCGCCGTAACGGCATTCCACGGTTGCAGGGATGAGGTGGGGCTGGCGTAAGGCTATGCGCCACCGATTACTTTGAGGCGCCTGCGAAAGCAATTTCCAGCTGCCATCGGTTTTGGTCACCGTACCTGTGCCGCTGAGAAGCCATAAAATGGCGCCTGCCGGCCCCCCATCGTTGGTGGCCCGCACCGCAATGATATTGGTGCCGACGTGCAGGTATTTTTTCACCGGCACTCGAATCACCTGATTCCAGGCCATTATGCCGTGATTACGATGCGCCACCTTATGCCCATTGACATAGGCGGCAAAAAAATTGTCGGCCGTTACATACAAAATCGGTTGCGCGGGCATTGCCGCCAAGCGAAAGGTTTTCCGCAAATATACACTTTGCTGCGGGCCGACGGTGGCGGCCCATATCCAATCCGGCGGCCGGGCGTAGGATTGCTTGACTCCGGCTGGCAACGGCAAGCCGAAGGTGGGGTCGAGCGAAGGGACACGGTGAGCGGGCGATGGGCGAGCGGACAAATGGGCAGCAAAAGCGACGCTTGCAATGGCAATGAGCAGCAGGAATAGCAGCCCCCGCGTGCCCGGTGCGCTGACAACATTATTGCATGAATTTCTGATCATCAAATAAAACCTTTCCATCAAACGGTTGGACAGTTTACTCTACGAATTCGCCGCTCGGTGGTGCAAGCCGAGGGTGTCGATTCGTTTATGCCAGCGAAAATATACACGTGAGAGCCGCGGCCAGCACGCTTGTCCGGCCAAGAGACCGCGCCGTTGCACGCCGTTCGGGCGGCGCTATTCCATTGCGATTGGCGTGCATCACCATACTACGGCCTCGTGCAGCGGTTCGTCGGCGCTGCTGCTTCCTGCAGCCACGCCGTAAACGCCCGGTGGCACAATCCATGCATTTGCCCGGGTGCTGAAGGTGGCGAATTGTTTCCACGTTAGGTGCAGCACGACGGTTTTTGCTTGTCCCGGGGCCAGCGTTACCCGTTTAAAGCCCTCTAATTTCTGCACCACACGGCGCCTTTTGCCCCCCTGCGGCGGATGCACATAAAGTTGCACAATCTCGGCACCGGTTCGATGGCCGGTATTCGCCACCGTTAGGCGTGCAGTAATCTGTCTTTTTTGACCGGAGCCGGCGGATGATATCCGGAGATTCCTCAGTGAAAATGTGGTGTACGACAGGCCGAAGCCAAATGGGAACAATGGACGAATATGCTTATAGTCATACCAGCGATAGCCGACATCAATGCCTTCCACGAATTGGCATCGTGCGCCAATGCCGCTGGGAAATCCGCTGTAAGCTGGCTCCGCCTGCCAGCGGTGGTTAAACACGCCGGGATAGCCGGGGAAATGGTGGTAGGCGGCTTCGTCGCGCCAATGGCGGCTGAAAGTATCGGGCAAATGACCACTGGGATCGATAGATCCAAAGATGATTTTGGCGATGCTGAGATTCCCCGTCTGCCCCGGGTACCACCCCCACAATAGGGCCGCGACATGATGAATCCATTTTTCCATCCCCACACCGGCGCCGGCATATACCACGGCAACGGTGTGTGGGTTGAGCATGGCCGCAGTTCGCAGATATTCATTTTGCGGGCCAGTGAGGTTGTAGGGGCGATCCGCCTGCTCCCGCTGAATGGTTTGATTAAATCCCATGCAGGCGATGACAACATTGGCGTGGCGGATCATTTGTCGCTGGGCCGGCGTAAAAAGATGAACCGCTTTTCGCGGCACCCAGCCGAAGCCAATGACGGCCGGCCGGCCCCCAATGCTGCGGAACACCACCCGGACCTGATAGGTTTGCCCCGCGCGGAGGTGCAGCGTGGTTAGGGCCCCCTTCAGCGGGTGCGCGG
>JAJZGD010000042.1 GCA_021804985.1 Planctomycetota bacterium | reverse complement strand
ATGTCGCACACACTAAGCGCCTGCATGGCGGCCGTGTTTCCGCGAACAATCCACCGGGCTGACGAAGGGGCATATCGCCTCGGCAGTGTTTGCCGGAGCGAAGCGTTTTGGAAAACTCTTTTCGGGAGACTATCATAGAGAACCAGAAGGATGATCGGCAGGGTACTGATGCAGGGGTGAAGCCCAGGCGCCGCTTGGCGCGCAGGCTGGGCCTGCTGTCGGGCCTGATCCTCAGCGGCGTCGCGGCCGGCTTTGTATTCGGGCAGTTGGCGGCGGCGGACACGCAGCCGACTTACTGCACCTACCCTTACCAGGGGCTCAGTTCCGCCCAGGTAAGTGCCTTGACGGCAGACGGCGTTAATCCACAGTTCGCGGGCATCCCGGGCTCGTATTATATTTGCGTTGCGTGTGCCGACAGCACCTCGGGCTGTGGCGACGCCGCGGCACTTCCGACGCCGCTGAACCCGAACAATCCACCGAATGCGAATATCGTGGTACATTCAAATTCCTGCGGATCGTGCCATAATCCCGGCACTTCCTCCTGACCCCATGGGATCACGGATAGAGGAGGTCAAAATGCGAAATCGGATTCTCGGGCGTGCGATTGCCCTCGCCACGGGTGCCCTGCTCACGTTCTCCGGCGCGGTCGTTGCGGCCAAGGGATTGCCGGTCGCAACCGGGGGGCGGCTCGCGCGCCTGCAAAAAGAGCTTCGGCTTCCACAGGGGAACGCCGACTACCTCGGCGCATATCGTGCGCTCGTCGCGCGCCGCCGGGCGATATTCGTGGCGGGCAAGGCCCCCGCTAACCTCAATGCGGCGATGCGCAGGGTCGTCAATGACAAACAAGCCGCTGCCGAGATCAGGCGGATTGTGCGTGACATTGCCATCACGGGCGCGCCCCCCGACCTACTGCGGAACACGCTGTTGAAGCGGACAAACATCGACCTGAATAAGGCGGGCCCATATGGAACGGTGTTTGGCCGCTTGGGCATCATGTTGAACCTCCAGTACCTGGCGGCGAGGAGTGCCAAGGATGGTCATCCTCGGCGGGCGGCGAGGTACGCGAGGACCGCGCTATTCCTCGTGAATCAAGATGATTTCAACGGGATGGGCTTGCTGCTTGCAGGCAACGAGCCGCTTATTGCCAACGCGGGTGTCCCCGGCCTTGCCAGTTGGTTTGCGGGGCGCCATGCCCGGCTTCAGCGAGCGTATACCGCGTGGTGGGTGGTGCTGAAAAGGTTTGACACTGCATTCGCCAAAGCGGAGCAACCGGGTGGCAGAAAGAGCGTCGGGGCGATGCGGACCGCTTTTAACGCAGCGGCAGCGACGGCTGATGGCCATATTCATTGGCAGCTCATGCTGGCGATCGACGCTCGCGATCACCGGGCCCAACTCAGCGGGCTGGGAATGCTCAGTGCCTCAAGGGCGTTGCGTGGTTGGCTATCAGGATGGGCGAAGCGCGTCCGGCACGGACCTGCCATGCAGGGCGTGGAGCGAACCGCGGTTCTCAACTGGATCAAGGAGGCAATTGGGCCATGAGTAAAAAGCAATCCAAGCCCGGCATCACTGCCTCCGCGAAGCGCCGCCGAGACGCCGCCGCCGCGGCCACCACGGTGGGCCGTGTGGCCCTTGGGTTGGTATTCATCGCGGCCGGCTTGCTGAAATGGTTTGATCCCGCGGGCCAAGGCAATTATTACGGCAAATTCGCCCGGCTGGCCAACCCGCCGTGCGAGGTACCCTGATATTTTCAAAGGAGTTGTTCGCATGAAAGCAAGGTTGTTCGCCCCGGCTGCCTTACTCAGCACGATGGCACTGTCGGCGCTTTGGCAGCCGATTGTGGCGGCACGCGGATTCAGCACCGTCCCCGACCGCAGGGCAGATTTGGTCGCGAAGGCGCTCCACATCAAGTTGTCATCCGGTGGATTTTCAAAGCCTTACGGCGAGGCGTTGGCAGCGTTTGTAGCTGACCGTTCTGACCTGCGGCTAAAGGCTGACCAGTTCCTTGCCGCAGTAGAACATGGGGCAAGCCCGGCCGCCGTGTATCGCTCGGCGGTTGCGTCAAGCAACATTGCGGCTGACCGACACGTTGTCGGAAGGAATAAAGATTGGGCGTACGGAACCGCCGCGGACGAGATTCACTTCGATGACTGGCTCCTCGCCAAGGCGAGGCTGGAATCCAAATCGGGGCACCGCAGGCGCGCGGCGTCATGGGCGAGGTCGGCGCTGTTCGCATCTCTCGCCGCGGATTTCCCGTCGCGCGACATCAGTCTTATTGAGATGATCGTTTGGCACGGTAAGGCGGTCAGCAGGCTCATTGGGCTCAACGCAGGGCAGCGTGCGATGCTCGGGAGCGTCGAGGGGTCGCGCGGGCCGAGCTTGGCGGAAAAGACCATGCTGAAGATGGACGTTCTGCACGACGGCTTCCTCCGCGCCCATCGGGTTGATCCTGGCGGGCTCCGTCGGCTCCTGAAGCTCAGCGAGGTTGTGGATCGTGGTGGAAAGGTGCGCGGCGTCACCGACGAGTTCACGCTGATCTCCATTGATTGGCAGGTGCTGAACATGGCCCGGGCGTGGTATAACCGGAAAGCAATTGCTACGCTGAACACCTACTTCCGGCATCTCAAGATGAGCCCGCGGCCGGAGGTAGCACTTTGGGCCCGCCAGGCCCTGCGAGAAATCGGGCCGGTCCCGCTGCCCAATATGGTCAGGGTTCAGGCCGCAAAGCCTGGCGGTTGACGCCACGGAGTTACACCCCTCAGGAATCAAGGCTGCGCCGACCTTACTTAGGCACGATTATGAATGCGAAAAAACCGAAACGAACAGACCCCCGCCCCGGTGCAGCCATGGTGAAAAAAAAGGTAAGAAATTTTGCGATGGTTTCGCTTGGAGTATTGGCCTGCCTGGCGGCCGTTATTGCGCTAGTGGCCGCTGCGGACGCTGGCACTCCGACCCGGGAAGCGGCACGGCCGCGGCGTACCGCTGTCATCAAGCTCAAGCAATGGCTGGCCTACGCGGCGGCGGCCGGCACGGGGTATCCACTTTTCGGTAAAAATCCCTACCACCGTGCGCTGCGGATATTGCGAGACGACCGCGCCAGTATCCCCCCCATCTGGCGTTCACGGGCGCTGGCACGGTACGGCATATTTCTAGCCACCCCCGGCTGGGCCAACTACACCGGGGCGGTGCCTAAAAAATATCTCGACAAGGCGAGAAGGCTCCTTCATGAATCGCTTGCTTTGTCGCCGCGCTACGTGAATGGGTGGATACGGTTGGCGTACCTCCAAGACGGCTACCGGAACGCCGGTTGGTCGCATTTGCCCAGCCTTCAGGAGGCCGCCAGGCTCAGCCCGGATAATCCGTTGGTGGAGGCGGCACGCGCCTGGGCGATATGGCAGGTGCACGGTGCGCCACACATGAAAGCCGGACCGGTCGTGCCACCGGGCAACATGGGCTTTCTATCGGCAAGATGGAGGCGGGCTTTCTGCTATAGGGCATTGATGTACCTGAAGTACCATAACGCGAAGATGGAATTTAGAGTGGTGCACTTTTATGGTAGCGCCCCCGTGTTTCGCGATGCGCTCAAATTCTACGAACCACGCCAACTGGCCGCCCTCAAGGCTGGCCGGTGGAAGCCTGACCCCGCCGCCGATCCGTGGCCGCCGCCGGCAACGCAGCCAGCCAAAAAGACCGCGGCGACGCGCCGCGCAAAGTCGGCAGCGCCCGGTGGCGCCAAATAATCTTAAGAGGCGATAAGTCGGTGCGAAGCGCGCAAAAACGCGCCCGCCGCGCCTTTAGCCGGCCAGCCTGCTTTACCGCGGGCCGTCATCTCCGGAATCAAACAACCGCCATCTTCGCCGGCGTGCGCCGCGCCATCAATCTCACACGACGAGCCGCCGCGCTCATCCGCTTGGAATGGAATGCATCCCCGCGCGCCCAAGCCTGTTTAGCCGGCCAGCCTGCTGGCCGCGGGTCGGCGTGCTGCCCACAGGCAGCCTCTGTGCCTCTGCGCCTCTGCGTGAGACAACCGTCGTTTCAGTTAATTTATGAAATCATGCTGCGGCATGATGTAATTATTTAATATCTCACGCAGAGCAGGGAAGACGCAGAGATGACCACGGGGACGGCGGCCGAGCTGGCTTGCGCGTTGTCTGCCGGCGGCGGGGTGTGGAAACGGTTCCGCGCGCGGCGCGGCTGCACGCTGCGGTCATTATGCCCAATCAAACCCCCAAGGTGACACAGGCATTCCTGCCTGTGCCCCATCGTGCCACAAACACAGACAAGAATGTCTGTGCCACATTGGCATCATCATGCGCGCGGATGGGACTCCAAAGCCCGGGCTGATTGCGCCCTGCGCGCTCAACCATCTTAAGCCGGCCAGCCTGCTTTACCGCGCCCCGTCGGCTGGCGATCACCCGCTCGGAATGATGCAAAGAGTTTTTCCGACAGGATAAAGCCGGGTGAGGCGCGCATATCCGGCCGCGGCGCGAAACCTAAAAAGCATCATGCCGCGGCTGAATAACGCGACGAGCGCACAAGATCGCCCGCGCATGGCAAAAACTCGGGGCGCCAGCGTGCCACCTTTTTTTTCCGCTACTTGATCCGGTTCAATCATGTTAAAGTTGCATCATGCAGCTACCACGCGGACTCTGCCGACGGTCAGTTCGTGGCGGCTCGGCACCATAGGGGCAAAGATGGATACGATGACCGCTGGCTATGCGCCGGAATTTCCACCCGATCCGCCGCGCCGCCCGCATGGCCGAGAAAAAGTTCACGTCGCCGGCGCTGGCACGCTGGGCATGATGATTCTGGTGGGATCGCTTTCGATCTTATTTATCTCGAGCCTCATCGCCTTTTTGTATTACCGTGCGAATTTCCTCAAGCACATCTCAATCTCTTTGCCCGACGGCTTATGGATCAGTACCGCTCTCCTGCTGGTCAGCTCGCTGACGGTTCACATGGCGCTGCACGCGATTCGGCGGGATCATCATCAGGCCAGTGCACGTTGGCTTACCGCAACCCTGGTGCTCGGCGTGGCATTCCTGGCCATGCAGCTGGTCAATTGGCTGGCCCTCAAAGGGCAGTTGGATCGTTCACTTAATGCCGTGCGGCCATTGGCACGTATCGGCTATTCGCCAAATGGCGGCTTGAGCAAAGCCGACGCCGCGCTGGTCGAACACCATGTGCTGCTCGTGGCGTTTTATATGTTTACGATTTTGCACGCCATCCACGTCATCGCTGGTCTGATTCCCCTGCTCGTTGTCACCATCGCGGCGCACAGGGGAAAGTATTCGCGGAATTACCATCCCGGAATCCGCTACATCGTGATCTACTGGCACTTTCTCGACGCCATTTGGTTGGTTATCTTTGCCACGCTGCTGATGGCTTTTTGATTTATCCGGTGCTCCGTGCGGGCGGGGAAGGAGCTCGGCGCCCGGCGGATCGATTCATATGCATAGCCATATAAACATAGCATGTGGCCAGCCGGGTGCCCGGAACGAGCCGCACAGGGTATGTGGCGCCAACCATTCAGCCCCGGCCATTCAGCCAACGCCTCGCGGCACGTGCTACTTTACACGGGCCAATTAGTGTGTGGTCGCATAAACCAGAATGTTGGTGCCGAGTTCCAATGACGAATTGGTTCCATAAGCTTTGGCGTAGGGATTGGGCAACTCTTCCCAGCCATTGGACAGGGATATGCGGCTGTACACCACCACCGGCGTGCCATCAATCATAATGGCCTGCAGCACGGGTGTATGCAGGCCGGGATCCGCAGTGGCAACCACCGGCGAATAGTTCACATGCTGCAGGTTAAATACGTCGTGATAAATCGGGCTTGAGAGCGGCAGCATGTGCATCTTATGATGCGGCAACACGAGGGCTATTTCCTTACGAAATGCCTGATCAAAAGCGCCGGAACCCATGGCGTCATCCGCGAGCAGCAACCCACCCGCATGCAGATAGTTGTGCAGATTCTGAACCTGCTGCGGCGTCCACGAAAAATTCCGAAGGCCGGTCATAAATAAAATCGGATACTGCCCCACCTTGGCGCTGTCGAGCGTCACCTTCACCCGTTTGAACTGCACGCTTAGCGTCGTTTTCTGATCGATGAATTTCAGCAGATTCGGCAGGCCGTGCGGCGTCGGATTCCAATCGCCATTGTTGACAACCTGCGCAAATACCAACTGGTCACGCGTGGCAATGCGGGATTGCTGATAAATTTTCTGTATCTGAAATGCCCGGGCATAGCGGTAGTTGGCCAGAACATACGTGAGAATATTCGCCCCTAACCGAAGCGCATCATGCTGGGCGTAAAGCGTGCCACCCTTGATCGGCTTTTGAGCCGCATTCCAGCCCCAGCTCATATCCACGGGCGAAAAAATAATTGCCGCACGGCAGCCCAGGTACATCGCATCAAGATAGGCGGGAATTTTCTTCCATGGCCCCGTCCCCTCACGCACCCGCATCCACTTGATATGATTCAAGCAGTGGAACATCGGATCATCCAGCGGCAGGGGGGCCAGGGGCCGATTGGGAAATAACTGATGCTCAAATTCCGCGAAGCTTTTATTAAACGCCGGCCGGCCGCAGCTTGAGTTTGCCAATATCGTGCCGCCTGCCATCACATAGCCGCGCAGCCGCTCCATCACCGCCTCGCTGAATTTTGGCAGCGGCGTCCATCCGGTGATGTAAAGCACGGGCAACTGCGTCGGGCTGTAACTGAATCGCATCGGGTCAACTTGTACGTAACGATAATGCTGCCCCAACTCAACATTGGTCCAGTTCATCAATGTTTCTATGTCGATCGTTTCCGTGGGATAGTTCACAACGCGGTGGCCGCTGATAACGTTTAAGTCCAACATACCAATGAGTGCGGGGGGGGCGGGTTTGCGATGATGTTCCGAGCGGCGCATGGGCGTCGCGGGCAGCGGCAGCGGGGCGGTTGCTTCCCCACCCGACATGCGAACATGGTTGGCCTTGGGCGGAATCCAGGCCTTGGGGTTAACAAATTTTCCCCAGGAAACCGACGCCGAAAACATTAGAACTGCGGCCAGTGCCGCCGCCAGTTTTGCAACGTTGGTCCGCTTCATTTGGCACCCCATCCGTAATGGCATCGAATCAGCCGCAGGCCCTGCTAGCACGTCATCAGCCAAAAGTATAACGCACAATAAGGCATTTTGATGCAAGTATTTCGATGGGTCCGGAATTTTAATCAGTTACGGGAAAATCTCGCCGGCAGGTGTGAAACGGCCAATGTTTTCGGACGCTGCGGCCTGATGGGCCATTCCGGATGGTCTATTCCCGATTTTCAATGCCCCGCCTGCCAGGGCCGGATCACCAACATCGTCTCGCGCATCGCCCGTGCGCGTCACTCATGGTGTGTAGGCCCAATGCGATGAAAAAAAAGTCGGCTCCGTGCACACAGGCTCCTTTAGATGAGGAACCCTGATTGCCAGTACCGTATTTATGAACACCCCTGTGAAGTACCGCAGTTCAAACATCTGTAACAACTGCCATTGCGTACAGTCAGGTTGCCGCATTTGCATATGGGGGCGTCACCCATAAGTGTCGCCATTTGGGCCGACAGCGCTCCGGCCGAACCGGCACCATTTTCACTGAGCCGGCTTTCCAGAATATTTTTAATGGTTGCGGCTGTTGCCTTCCCATTGGAGCCGTTGCCGTTGCCGTTAGCGTGGGGGGGGGCCTCGCGGGATTGGGCTCCATTCCCATTGGCGTGGTCTTCATGGCCGTTGGTTGCCGCGCTTGTAGGCGCCTCCAACTCGCTTGCTGCAGCGTGGGGCCTGTCGCCCGAGCGTGGTCCGCTCAGCGTGCGCCGGGGTGCGTGCTCCTCGCGATAGCCCGGCACAAATTCCATCGCCATCCAGCGAACCAGGTAATCGATCACGCTTTTGGCAAACGGAATGTTGGGGTTGCTCGTTATGCCAGCCGGTTCAAATCGCATATGCTCAAACTTACGGACGATCGCATCCAGCGGAACGCCATACTGCAGGTTCAGTGAGATCAGCGTGGCCACCGTATCCATCAGCCCGCCGACGGTGCTTCCCTGCTTGGCCATCACCACAAAAACTTCACCGGGCGATCCATCGTCAAACAGTCCGCAGGTGATGTATCCTTCATGGCCGGCAATATCAAACTTATGGGTAAGGCTGTGCCGCGTATCCGGAAGGCGCCGCCGCAGGGGCCGATGCACCACGCGTTCGATGATCCGCTCGACTACTCTGGCCTCCGCGGCCGGGGCAGCGTTTGCCGCCAGCGCCTCAACATTCGCGGACGGATCACCACAGGTTACGCACGCCGCCGCAGACTCGGCTTTAAGCAAATCAACTTGCGCATCGTCGGCAGCATCATCGTCGGCGGTGCTGTTCAAGGGCTGACTCAGCTTCGACCCATCCCGATAAAGTGCTACCGCCTTGAGGCCGAGCTTCCAGCTTTCGCGGTACGCTTCCTCAATTTCCGCAATGCCCACTTCATTGGGCAAATTGATCGTCTTGCTGATCGCACCGCTGATAAACGGCTGCGCCGCGGCCATCATCCGGATGTGCCCGGTGTGATGGATGAAGCGCTTACCCGTGCGGCCGCACTTATTGGCACAATCAAAAACCGCAAGGTGTTCGGCCTTAAGGTGCGGGGCCCCTTCGATGGTCTGCGCGCCGCAGATGATCTGGTTGGCTTCTCGGATCTGTCGCTTCGTAAAGCCCAGTGCCTTCAGCAGACTAAACTCTGGCGCCATCCACTGCTCGGGTTTAAAGCCCAGGCGGCTCATTGTCGCCTCGCCGAAAGTCCATGGAGAAAAGGCGAAGGCCAGCTCAAAAACAGCGGGCAGGCATGCCTCTGCTTTCGCCAGTTCTTCTTCCGTGAAGCCCTTCGCCTTTAGTGTCTCCATATTGATGTGCGGCGCGCCGCTGAATTTCAGTGTGCCCAGAACATATTGCAGCATGTCGCGAATTTGTGCGGGCGCATAGCCCATATTTTTGAGTGCCGGTTCGATGGATTGATTGGCAATTTTAAAATAGCCGCCACCCGCAAGCTTCTTGAACTTAACCAGTGCGAAATCCGGCTCCACGCCGGTGGTATCGCAATCCATCAGCAGCCCGATCGTGCCCGTGGGCGCAATCACCGTCGTCTGCGCATTGCGATAACCATAAGTCTCACCAAGTTTGACCGCCCGATCCCATGCCTCGCGCGTCGCAGCGAGCAACGCGGGGCTTGCCGTACCCGGCTCGGTGAATTGCCGCCCGTCAATCATCACCGGCTTGATATGCAGCCCGTCGAAATCATGACCCCACGCCGCCGCCCGATGATTGCGCATCACCCGCAGCATGTCCGATCGGTTGCGGTGAAACCCGGGGAATGGCCCCTGCTCTCGCGCCATCTCCGCAGAGGTGGCGTAACTTTCGGCCGTCATCAATGCCGTAATCGACCCGCAGATCGCCCGGGCTTTGTCGCTGTCATAGGCGATACCAGCCACCATCAGCATGGTGCCGATGTTGGCATAACCGAGACCGAGTGTTCGGTATTCATAGCTCAGGCGGGCAATTTCGCGGCTCGGATACGCCGCCATCAGAACCGATATCTCCAGCACGATCGTCCACAGGCGGCAGGCGTGCTGGAAACCTTCGATATCAAAAGTTCGGCTTTCCGGGTCAAAAAACTTGATCAGATTGATCGACGCCAGATTACACGCCGTATTATCGAGGAACATATACTCGCTGCACGGATTGCTGGCGTTAATGCGGCCGCTCTGCGGGCAGGTATGCCACTGATTGATCGTATCATCGTACTGCACGCCCGGATCGGCGCACCGCCAGGCGGCAAAAGCGATCTGCTGCCATAGTTCGCGCGCTTTGACCGTTCGGTGGGTGCTTCCGTCCGTGCGCCGGATAAGCTTCCATTCGCCATCCTGATCCAATGCTTTAATAAATGCGTCCGGCACCCGCACCGAATTATTGGAGTTCTGCCCGGATACCGTGTTATATGCCTCGCCGTTAAAATCGTAATCCAGCTTCAGGCCCAGCCGCGCCGCCAACTGCTGCTGATCCGCCTTAAGATGCTTGACACCTTCCACCATCGCGGCAACCTTGATTTCTTCCCGCACCTTCCAATTAATAAATTCGCTGATGTCCGGATGATCCAGATCCAGGCAGACCATCTTGGCCGCACGCCGCGTGGTACCACCGGATTTAATCGCACCGGCCGCCCGATCTCCAATTTTTAGAAAGCTCATCAGGCCGGAAGATTTACCGCCGCCCGAAAGGGGTTCGTTGTCGCCGCGCAGTTTGGAAAAGTTGGTGCCCGTACCCGATCCATATTTAAAAAGCCGGGCTTCGCGAACCCACAAATCCATGATGCCCCCCTCATTGACCAGATCATCATCCACGCTTTGGATGAAGCAGGCATGCGGTTGCGGATGGGTATAAGCGTCGGCGGCCTGTTCCAACTGATGCGTTTTGGGGTTGACATACCAATGCCCCTGCGATGGGCCGGTAAGACCATAGGCAAAATTCAGGCCGGTGTTGAACCACTGCGGCGAATTGGGCGCCGCCCGCTGGCTCAGCAACATATAGGCCAGCTCATCATAAAATGCCTGCGCATCCTCCGGCGTATCAAAGTAGCCGTAATCACTTCCCCATTTCATCCAGCAGCCCGCCAACCGGTGTACCACCTGCCGCACTGATTTTTCCGGTCCGGTTTTTGCCTTGCCATGCTCATCAAGAATCGGCTGACCAGCGGCATCTTTTAGCGGCACACCGGCCTTGCGAAAATATTTGCTGACCATAATGTCCGTGGCCAACTGCGACCAATCCGCAGGAATCTCGGCATCCTTCATTTCAAAAACCACCGAGCCATCCACATTGCTGATGCGGCTGGTTCGCGACTGGTACTTGAATTGGCCGTAAACATCCTGTCCGGCAGTGGTGAAACGACGCTGAATTTTCATGGTAGTATTCTCCTGCTTCCGTGCCAAAGACCGGCGCACATCCATCCGTAAATGCCGCCGGAGTTCCTCTGCTGTCGCGCCTCCCGTGATTGCACGACGTAAAATCTGCGGCCGCGTTAATCCACTCGCGGCAGGGTCAACCCCGGTTGATCCTGGTACTTGCCCCGCTTATCCGCATAGCTTTGCCTACAAACCTTTTCACCGCGAAGAAAAATAATCTGAGCAATCCCCTCGTTGGCATAGATTTTGGCCGGCAGGGGGGTTGTGTTGGATATTTCGATGGTAATTCGCCCCTTCCATTCGGGCTCGAGTGGTGTGACGTTGACAATAATTCCACACCGGGCGTAGGTGCTTTTGCCCACGCAGATGGCGAGCATGTCGCGCGGTATCTCGAAGTATTCCACCGTTTCGCACAGGGCAAAACTATTGGGCGGAATCAGCACTGAACCATCCGCACTCGCATCCACATCCACAAAACTTCGCGGCGAAAAATGCTTCGGATCAACCACTTCAGAATTAACATTCGTGAAAATTTTGAAGCTCGGCCCCACCCGCACGTCATACCCATAGCTCGATACGCCGTAGCTGATCATTCCCGGCCGTTTCACCGCCAATTCAAACGGTTCGATCCGTACCTCTTCGCGTATCTGGTTGTCGCTTAAAATTCCCATACCATTTCCACCTGCTGAAGTTAGGGTTTTGTTAGTGTATCGTTCGGGCCCATCCAACTCAAGGCCTCGTGCAAATCCGAAGCTCGCATTACTACGGCGTCTTGATAATCTGCGGGCCACCAGCAAATTCACGCCCAACTCCTGACGTGTTAAGGTTCTGATAAGCTTTCTTTTCCCTACGATAACACTATATCTTGTGGTGTCAACCGTTTTGATTACTAAATGTTGAAAGACAGGTTATCCACCATTCTAACCCCTGTTATACACAGCACTTGCGTTTTTTGTTCCCATATACCACTACCTGTGGTATACCACACCTATCGAGATATGCCCCAAACTCACTTTGGCCCCTACGGCCTGAAAGAGTCCCAATTTATGGCGTATAATCACATGAAATATAAGGGGTTAGATTGAAACCGTCGGCCGCCATCACGCCCCGCCCACTGACCGCCCCCCACCGGCGCTCGCTCCAAATGGGCCTCCTGCAATGGTTTGCCGAATTTCAACGCCCCCTCCCATGGCGCCAAACCACCGATCCCTACGCCATTTGGCTCTCGGAAGTAATGCTCCAGCAGACGCAGGTCGCCACTGTCATCCCCTATTACCGGCGTTTTCTCGCCGCATTGCCTGATATCCCCACCCTCGCCCAAGCCGATATTCAAACCGTTCTTGCCCTTTGGGCCGGTCTCGGCTATTACCGCCGGGCTCATCAGCTCCACGCCGCCGCGAAGCAAATCGTTGCCCACCACGGCGGCAAATTGCCCGCAGATTTTCTTCAACTATTAAAATTGCCCGGCTTCGGGCCTTATACCGCCGGTGCCGTCGCCAGCATTGCCTTCCACCAATGCGTGCCCGCGGTCGATGGCAATGTGTTGCGCGTCGCGAGCCGCATTCTCGCCGACGATCGCGACATCAGGGCGGCGTCCGTGCACAAAAGTCTTCGCACGGCGGTAGGGGGGTGGGTGGTAAAGGAAAACGCCGGGCAATTCAATCAGGCGCTGATGGAACTCGGCGCCACGGTCTGCTCTGTCACCTCGCCGCGCTGTGATATGTGCCCGGTGCGTCCTGTATGCCGTGCCCGCGCCGCCGGCCGTCAAATGGATTTTCCCGTGCGCCGCCGCCCCAAGGCCAAACGCACTGTTCATTTAGCGGCGCTGCACATTCGCGATGCGCAAGGAAAGTACCTGCTCGCACAGCGGCAGAATGGCGCCCTGTGGGCCGGCCTCTGGGAATTACCCGCCGTGCCCATTGCAGTTCCCCCGCATACGCTCCGGCCGATCATCCGGCTGGCCCGTCGAACGCTGGGCCTGGAAATTTCATCCGCCCGGTCGGCAGCCCGCGTGGCGGCCGTCATTGAACATGTATTAACGCACATGCATGTGTATGTATATATCTTTAATTGTTCGCTGCGCACGGCTCAAACATCGCCCCACGCCGCGCGCTCACCTGCTGTGCGTCCGCACGCCGCGCGCCTCCCTGCCGCGCATCCGCTGCCGCCCGACAGCCCCTATCAGGCTCTCGCCTGGCTTGCCGATCCCGCCCGTGTCCCTTTGTCAACGTTGGCCAGAAAACAATTTGCGGCCGTTTCCGCCGCCTCATCCGATTAACTGCGATTCCAATATTTGGCCACCGCAACATTCGTCGCGGTTTTAGCCATCCGCACCATTGCCCGGACCGATTCTTTGCCGTACAGCCGGTGATAATACGCCCGGATAAGCCGCTGATAATCCCGGTTGGTGAGATGCTCGAGAATTTTTTTCTGCACTTCCTCAAATGACTGAATTTGATGCGGCACCACTCGGCCAAGCTTGACAATTAAAACGCGATCGCGGCGTGGGTCGCCGGGCGCTTTGATCAGCATTGGTGGGGCCATCTGATCGGCGTGCAGCGACATAATCAGCTTCGCCAACGCCGGGTGGGATAATTCTTCCGGCCGCACATTCGGCGTATGACCGCCGTCGGTCGCCGCATAATCCACCGAATTATCTTCAGCCAGAAAGGCGAAATTGGCACCGGTCTTTATCTTTTTTTCCAGCAACCGGCAATACGCCAAAGCCTTTTGCCGCGCTTCATGAATTTGCGCCGCCGTCGGATGGCGGATCGGCTCGGTATGCGTCGGATCGTTCGGATTCCGCGGCCATTGGCGGATCACCGGATAAGTGATGGTGTAAAGGCTTACACTGGTATGGCGCGTATATTTTGATAAGTGATGCCGGTAATAACGTAGCAGCTCGCGCCGTGTAATGACGATCTGCGGCAGGATGGCGTGATTAATGAACAATTCCAGCGTGGCTTTATTGCGCATCGCCCGCAGCCGCCGATTTAGTGAAGTTCCCTGCAACTTCAGCGCCCGATTTGCCCGCTCTTCCGATCCCATGTACTGCGCCAATAGCTTCGCTTCGCGCATGCTCACGAACGCGTCCACTTGCTTTTTCTGATCGGAATTCAGTTTTCGCCGCGCCGCATCGAGCAGCAGAAGCGTCTGCACTTTTTCACGGATCGCACGCGCCAGTGTGGCAGCCGCCTGATGCCGGAAGTACTCCATCGTGCGGCTGTTGGCTGCCTCACGCTGCAAATCGCTGTTGACCATATTAAAAATGGCTTGCACAAACAGCGGCCGCCCATCCACGCTGCCGAGCAGAGCCGCCACACGCAGTGTTTCCCCCGGCTTTATCGCCGGCGCCGCCTGCACCGATGAAAATTGCGAACTCAGCGCCCCCGGCACAATGATCGACGTGCGCCCCCCGCCCAAGGCCCCATCACCGGTGTCGGCGGCCGTCTTAGCGCCGGGCCCAGCCGGCCCCGCGAGTGCCACATTCGTCGCGACCGAACGCCGGCCTTTCACCGGCCCCGCCTTGGCGATTGGCGCCGGAGCCGGGTGCGGCACTTCAAACGCCGCCGGATTCATCGCGTGCGTTGACGATGAGGTGCAGCCCGCCATCAGCGCGCCGCTCGCGAGCAAAAATCCGCAGACTGCATTCGCGATCGTTATTCGTGGGGTACCCATAGTGCTCCAATATCTCTCGCTGCCGCCTGCCGCCCGCAGAACCCCGCTATTGAAGCACATTTGCCCGGCAATTACAAAACCCGCCGCTCGCGTAAAAATGCAGTTCCCCCAGTGCCCGCGGAAATGGCATCACTGCTTGAGGTGCTCGCGGAGATATTGGCTCAATCCGGGCACCGCCGGTACGCCCGACGCCGGCCGCTTTGTAATCTTCATATTCTTTTTCGGTTGTGTGCCTGCGGGATGAACAATTTGGGCGTTGGGATACACCTCCGGTGGCGGCGGGGCGCCCCGCCACACGCGCCCAAAATAAACATCCCCATCCGCAAGCAAGCCGCGAAATTCCGCATGCTGGCCAGGTTTTACATCCATTTGCGATGAAGCTTCGCCATGAAAAAACAGAATCGAATAGCGGTTCCACCACGCATTGCGCACGCGCCCATGGTAATGCACCACGGCCGTCTTAAGGTAGGCGTTAATCGAAATAATGCGCACCGTTCCGTGGGCGAGTCGCACCTGTCCGGCGTGGCTCTGCGGCGCCGGAGTGCTACTGCAGCCGCCGATCGGCAGGCCCAGTAGCAGCAGCCAAAGACTCCACGCGAGAGGCGAACGAAGATAGGGTGGTTGGCGGTTTCGCATGGCCGCCATGGTAGCAAAATGACGGCAGGTGCCAAATGTGCGGCGGGTGGGCACTTCCCATGACCATGCTGGCGACGATGCCGCTGGCGATGCCGGGACGCCGATAGCGTCGTCTCTCGCGCCGCGGCCAGACGGCATCTGGCTGCAACCTGCAATTTTGCCTATGATCCGCAGGTAGGGTTCTATTGAGGATACGATGTCGGGCTACGCCATTGCGCTCAATGATGTTGAGAAAAATTACACGTCGGGCCGTCGCAACGTGCAGGCCCTCTCCGGCGTAAGCCTAACGGTGAAGCCCGGCGAATTTGTCGCCATCATGGGGGCCAGCGGATCCGGAAAATCAACCCTGCTGCATCTGTGCGCCCTGCTGGACCGGCCCACCGCCGGCCGCATTGAGATAGCCGGGCGCGATCTTGGGCAATTTTCCGAACGCCAATGCGTCGAATTTCGCCGCCATCAGGTGGGGCTAATTTTTCAGCAGTTCAATCTGATTCCCAATCTTTCGGTACTCGATAATGTGCTGCTGCCGGCCCGGCTTGCCGGTGCACGTTCCGAAGATAAGGTCGCTCGAGCCAAACATCTCATCGAGCGCCTGGGCCTCTTAACACGGGCGGATCACCGTCCCGACGCCCTATCCGGCGGCGAGCAGCAGCGAACCGCCATCGCCCGCGCCCTGATCATGGCGCCGCCGCTCCTTCTCGCCGACGAGCCGACCGGTAATCTGGATTCGGCCAACTCGCAGCAGTTCTGGAGTCTGCTTTCCGACATGCTCGGCGAACTGGCGCTGACGGTGTTGGTGGTAACCCACGAGCCCGCCGCCGCCCTCGAGGCCCATCGCGTAGTGGTGCTGCGTGATGGAAAAGTCGCCGGTGAATTTGATGTGGAGGACAGCGACGATGCCGGTAAGCTTGCAGCTCGCTATCAGCGCCTTACGCGCTAAACCGGTTCGCGCCCTTCTCGCCTGCCTCACGGTTTTTTTGGCCGTTACGTTGATGTTTACCGCCGGCGGCGGCATGGATTGTCTTCAGGCCTCTTTCTCACGCAATCTCAGCAATCAGCTCGGCCACACCACCGCACGGGTGCTCCCCGCCTTTGCCTCTGCCCATGAATTGCTCCCCTTTTCAGATTTACAAAAAATCCGCGCCTCCCCCGGCGTGCTCGCCGCACAAGGGCGGTGCATCGTGCATATGCCGCTGCAATTCGGTCATCACATCTCCTATGCCAACGTCGTCGGCATCGAGATGAGTAAAAAATCCCGCGTCAATCCCCTGCGCGTCTCAATGGGAAAAACACTCTCCCCCCGCGGCCCCGATACGGTGGTGCTCAACGCTGCATTGGCGGCCATGCTCGGCGCGCACGTCGGTGATGCGATAACCCTTGGCACTGCCCACAGCCCAAAATTTATCCTCAGCGGCATCGTCAGGCGCTCGGCCGTCAAACGCTTCATCGCTTTTCCGCGCGCTTTTATTCGCCTCAGTGTGCTGCGAAAGTTTTGGCCCGTCCGCGGCTTGTCGCGCGTTGATGTACTCGGAAAGCCGGGCGTCAATTCCGCCTCGCTTGCAGCCGTTTTACGCCGTGAATTGGGTGCCGGCGCCCATGTGCAGGCAGCCGGCTCGGCGCGGCACGTGTTCGCACGGGTGCACCGGGTGATTCGCGATCTGCGCTTCGCCGTGAGCATACCAACAGCGATCTCCGCCGGCATGCTGCTGCTGGCGCTAAGCATGGTGGGCCTGTCGGGCCGCGTGCGCGAATTGGGACGCCTGCGCTGCATTGGCGCCTCGCGCCGGCAAATTTTATCCGTCATCGTTAAAGAAAATGCGTTGATCGCGCTCGCCGCCATTGCCTTGGGCTTGCCCACCGGTTGGCTTTTGGTGCGACTACTCACGCTGAAATTCAGCCACTTTTTTTCAGTGTTTTACATCAGCCCTGATTCGCTGATCCTCGCGGTCGCCACCGGCCTGATTGCCATTCTCATTGGCTCCGCCCTGCCGCTGTGGGTCGCACTTCGCGCCCAGCCCATGTCGGCATTTTTGGTGCTTGGCCGGGTCGGCCGCCCGCGGCGCGTGGTATTCTCGCTGGCTGCCGGCGGCGTTTTGATTCTCATGCAAATCGCGTTTTGGAAGATTCCCAACCCACACTGGGCGGTCGGGTTTTACCTGTTTTTCGGTGTGCCCATGGTGCTGCTCGCCGCGTGCCTCATCTGCCCATGGCTGGTGCTGGCAATGGAGAAATTGATTGGCCCGGCGATGGCACGCCTTTGGTGCATCGGCCGAGAGTTCGTAAGCCAAAACTGGGTCCGCTCCCCCTATCTCGCCGGCGCCATGGCCGCGGCCCTGCTCGCAGGGATGGCATTTTTTGTATCCATGCAATCGCGCGGCCAGGGCCTCCTCGCCTCATGGGAATTCCCCGCCCATTTTCCTGATGCCTTTGTTTTCAGCCCTTTTCAACCCATCCCCACCGCAAAAATCAACGCCTTGACCGCTCATGTCCGCGGTGTGCGCCGAGCCTCCGCCCTCACCGCCTTCTGGGTGGCCGGCAATATTCGCGGCGTAAAAACCCGCATGCTATTTGTCGCGGTTCAACCGAAGTCATTTATTCCTATGCTCGGCCTTAAATTTGTCGGCGGTTCATCGCAGCAGGCTCAGGCCCGGCTTGAACACGGCCGCGGCATTTTCGTTTCCCCGCAAAGCAGCCGCTCCATGGGGCTTCCCTTAGGCAGTGCGCTCGTGCTTGATACCCTCAGCGGCCCACGGCGGGTGCATGTGGTGGGCGTGGCGCATTCCGGTGGAATCAACATCGCACAGAACTATCTGCGGGTTGGCCGCGTGTTTCATCAGACCGCAGCGGTTGCCATTCTCGGCACGTTGGCGGAGGCGAAAAAATGGTTCGGCGTGCCAGGCTGCAATATGGTCATGCTTTCAGTTGATCCGCAGATTCACGCCATGAAAGTGGTCATTGCGGTGAAAAAATATCTTTCCGCCGGCGCTGCCCCGTCCGTCCTTGGTTCCCTGCTGGGAATGGGCGCCATGCAACTTCATGGAACGTCGGTGCGGCAAATGAAACGGCATCTGGACCAAGTGATTACCGATGTCATGCGGGCACTTTCCGCCGCCGCCATCGGGGCGATGCTGCTTGGCGCCGTCGGGGTTGCCATCATGATCGCCGCGAGCGTCCGCAGTCGCCGTTATGAATTTGGAATTCTGCGCGCCTTGGGCGCATCACGCAGTCAAATTCTTCGGATCGTGATTTCTCAGGTTTCGGTGATTATTGCCGCCGGCGTACTCATCGGCATCTTCACCGGCATATATCTGGCATTTATGGCCACGCGCGTGGATCATCGCATGGCCGGTTTTGATTCCCGTTTTATCGTTGCCTGGAGCGCCATCCTATGGGGTACACTTATCACCGCCGGCCTCGCGATCTTATTTGCGATCTGGCCGGCCTTCGCCGCCGCGCGAACCGGAGTCCGCGCACTCGTCGCCGAGGGC
>JAJZGD010000220.1 GCA_021804985.1 Planctomycetota bacterium | reverse complement strand
GGGCCAAAAAGCAGCCCGCCCCACGGGGTGGGCCTGAAATGCCCCATCCCAATCCCGGCCATTACTCGGACAGGCTCCTTTAGGGGATAGCCGCGCGGGCGTGCGGCCGAATCGGCCTTATCGCGGCCGGTACCATCGGTAAAAACCCGCAGCGCTGACGGATGGAACCGGCTCACTTCGGCCTGAAAACCGATCGGCTCGCATCAAGCGGATGCGCCCGGGCGCTCCTTACGCGCGAGCAAATCACTCTGCGAGCCGATGCGGTCATGGAGAATGGAGCTGGGGGGCAACTTCAGGCCGCCCCCGCCTTGACGGCGATCTTGCGGGCTTTGGCCGCATTGGTTTTGGGCAGGCGGATATGCAATTCGCCGTTGGCGAGTTCCGCCGAAATGGCCGACACATCAATCGGCGCATGAATGCGGAAAGTCCGGCGATAATCGCCGATGTCATACTCTTCGAGCAGGCCAGCGGATCGCACCGCCGGGGCGGCCACCGGCGCCTCGACCGTCAGCGTGCCGCTGTCGAAGGTAATGGCGACATCGTCATGCCTGGCCCCGGGTACATCCAACCATACGCTGAGCCCATCATGTTCTTCAAGAATGTCGGCGGCGGGCTCGAACCATTTCGCCGGCACATTGGGCTGCGATGCTTGTGCCCGGTTGTTTTTAATTTCAACGGAGGTCGTACTCATGATCAAAACTCCTTTCAGCAGATGCAATGATGGTTTCCATATCGGCAGCGGCCCGATCACCGCTGCCGTCACTCTGACCGCGCTGCTGCTCAGCTGCGTGTCTCCCTACCGAGCAGTTTCACCCGGTGCGGCCGACTGTGCGGCGCTTTGGGCATGCTGGCCCGCAATACGCCATCCTGCAGCGAAGCCTGCACATTCTCAGCATCAAGCTCATAGGGTAGTTTGATGCTGCGGCTGAATTGCCCGCAGGCCCGCTCGCGGCGGAGCCACTTCTGGCTCGGTTTTTCCGATGTTGCCCGGTCCTTACGCTTCACGGTCAGCCGGATTTCGTCGCCGGTGGCCTGAAGGTCAACATCTTCCGGTGCGACGCCGGGGAGTTCGCATTCGAGCAGCAGGTTGTCTCCCTGCTCCCGGAGATTCATGGCTGGCATATGCGGCACCGGCCCGCGATTCGCCCAAAGCGGGCGGCCGTCAAACACACTGTCAATAAACCCGGCAAGGGACTCATCGACCGGCCTGCGGCAGGTAGAAAGTAATACGGGTGATGCAAATTCGGGGGAAAACATGGTCCGTCTCCTTTCGTAATCTTCGGCAAGCCGCTGGCAAACCAACCCGCTGGCCGTCTGCGGCCGCCAAACTAACTACCCCGGACGAAAACAAATCACGTGCCAAATGCCAATACGCTGCCCCAATAGAAGCGCGTAACTGCTTACCATAAAATAAGATACATTTTCAAATTGCAGGTCAATCTGCCGCGATGGGCCGCAGCAATCGGGGGCGCTTTGTGCCAAATTGACATGCCGATATTTCACCTTTGGCCAGCGCTGGTAGGTTGCCCGGGGCGCCTGCAATGCCAAACTTAAAAGCTCACTTTTTAGCGCGGCGGCATTTATGGATCAAAAATATTTTTGCAAGACGCCGCGAACCGGATTTGATAGGATATCTTGCAGATGAAATCGCTGCGGCGTTTTCGAGGGCGTATTGGCAGGCAGGTAACGGATTTGACGAAATCGGGTCGAGGCAGCAAATCTTCATCATCGCTATCCCCGCACGCTTCCCCATACGCAGTTGGTCTTCGCCTCAACGCCCTCGATGCCCCGCTCGCCCCGCTTGCCCCGAATAGCCCCAGCGCCCCGAGTACCCTGAATGCCGGTCGGAAATGCCGCCATCGGTTGGCTGGCAGCCGGGCCCCGCGCTATTCTCCTGACTTCGGAGCCGTTATTGATGCGTGAGTCCTCCAAGCCGAAAAAATATTTCGTCCTCGACACCAGTGTCCTTTTGCACAATCCTGGCGCCTTGTTCTCTTTTGACGACAATGAAGTGGTCATACCGTTTGACGTTCTCGAAGAGCTGGACAAATTCAAGAAAGACACCAACGATGTGGGCCGCAATGCCCGCACCGTCATCCGGCACCTTGACCATCTGCGCGAAAAAGGGCATCTGAATGATGGGGTGCGCTGGAATGGCCACCATGGCTGCATTCGCGTGGCGATGGACCATCCCGCCGTGCCGGGCCTAAGCGGGCTGGTACCGGATAATCGCATCATTTCGGTGGCGTGGCGGCTGAAGCAGGAAAACAAGCCGGTCATATTTATTAGTAAAGATATCAATGCGCGTATAAAATCGGATGCGCTCGGTATCGCCACGCAGGATTATGAATCTCAAAAGGTGGATTACGAAACACTTTACGCCGGATACCGCGAGCTGGTGGTAGAAAGTGTCGTCATTGACCGGCTGTACAACGAAAAGAAAATATCCGTGGTGGGCACGTTTCTCGCCGCGCTCGACCCGCCGCTAAGCCCGAATGAATATGTGCTTCTTAAAAATGTCGATGCGCCGCAGGATACCGGCAAAATGGGCCTGGCACGCTATGTTTCATCGCTTAAAGCGGTGCTGCCGCTGACCCGCAGCAAAAAGGCCTGCTTCGGCATTTTGCCCCGCAATCTGCAGCAGACGATGGCCCTTGATCTGCTGCTTGATGATGAGGTGCAGATGGTCACCCTGATGGGCACCGCCGGCACCGGAAAAACGCTGCTGGCCCTCGCCGCCGGCATGACCAAATGCTTCAACGAGCAGCGTTATGAGCGGCTGCTGGTGGCACGGCCCATCATGCCGCTGGGCCGCGACATTGGCTTTCTGCCCGGCAGCAAGGATGAAAAGATGTCCGCGTGGATGCAGCCGATCTTCGATAATCTGGAATTTTTGCTCACCGATCGGCGCGTCCATTCCGCTGAATCAGCCAATGTGGAGGCCAAGCTCAAGCAGCTCGTCGAGACCGGCAAAGTGGTGCTCGAGGCACTTACCTACATCCGCGGCCGCAGCATTCCCCATCAGTTTATGATTGTGGATGAAGCGCAGAACCTCACCCCGCATGAAATCAAAACCATCGCCAGCCGCGTGGGTGAGGGCACCAAGATCGTTCTGACCGGCGACGCCGAACAGATTGACAACCCCTATCTCGATGCCAATTCAAATGGTTTGTCTTTCACGATTGAAAAACTTAAATCATCCGATTTGGTGGGCCACGTCACCCTTGAACGCCCCGAGCGCAGCAGCCTGGCAAGCCTGGTGGTTAAAGAGCTTTAACCGCGCGGTGGCGGCCGAATGGCGACTAGATTTTCAATCCCCGCGGCCGGCGGTCGCGTGCGCCTCAACCAAACCCGTGAACTCAGTTATCGCCGCCCTGGCGCCTAAAGCCGTCGCATGCCGCACTCATGCACCACCGGGGCGGCCTGCGCCGGTAGCAAACCACGCCGCTCGGTGGGCCGTCCTTTTCAGGAGGTTTTTTCATGCTTACTTCCGCCGTGCCTGCGTCCGATCCACCCCTGCCGCCGGAAAAAACAACGCGCTGGCCAACCGGCTTTTTTCCTATCGACAATCGGCTGGTGGACCAGTTTTTTCCCGGCCTCAAATCGGTATCGATGCTCAAGGTACTGCTGACCCTGTCGCGCATGGCCAATGCCCGGCACCAGTGCTGGCCCACCATTCGATACCTTTCAGACCGCGCCGGATGCGACCGATCGACCGTCAGCCGGGCCCTTCTGCAGCTGACCAAGCGGGGCTATATCGCGCGCGATCACGCGAATCACCATGCGCGGTCCACGCTTTACACGGTGCAGTCATGGTGCCCGGTTGGGCTGTCTGCAGCTGCCGAATGCAGCGATGAACACCCGACGGAGCGCACCGGTGCCACCGGCAGTGCATTGCGGAACGGCGCGGGTCGCACCGATGCGGTACAAACAATACTAAGTAACCAGACCAAGAGAAGAAGAAGCAATAAGCGACCAATTTTTGATCCATCTGCCATTTCGTGGAATCGGCAAACCGGATTCCATGTTTCGGAAATCTGTGCCGCGGATTTGCGCCTGAGTTTTCCCCAGCTGGATCTCGAGGCGCAGCTTCGGGAAGCCCACGCCTGGCTTTGCGCCAATCCAACGCCGGCGACGAGGAAGAACTGGGCACGCTTTATTACCAACTGGCTTTTACGGAGTCTTGCCCATGGCCGGGTTTTTCAACGCACAGCAGTTGGCAATTCTCGACCAACTCCACGTTGGACCGGACGCAATCCGCGAGATTTGGCACTGCGGCTGTAAACTCTCCGCCACGCACCACGAATTGCTGCAGTTCATCGGGCCGTGCATCCGCGCGGGATTACCCCTGCGGCACCTCTGCAGGCTGCCATACCTCGATTATTCGCAGCCCGCAGGAGAAGTGCTCGATGCCCTGCGGGCCGTCCTCGAGCGCGGCGGGGTAGGCGT
>JAJZGD010000041.1 GCA_021804985.1 Planctomycetota bacterium | reverse complement strand
TCCGCAGCCCACAGTCCCTCAGGCACCGGGGCTGATTCTCCATTTCCGGCTGAACCAATACACGGATGCGCACTCTTAAAAACGTTTTTGCACCGGCGAATCACGGCGGCCGCGGTTTTCCGCCGGGGGCGCCGGCAAAATGGCGCGAGCGCGCGGGGTGGCGGCCCGGCGTCGTCTCTGCGTCTTCCCTGCCTTACGTGAGATATTAAATAATTGCATCATGCCGCAGCATGATTCCATATTTTTGCCTTTGGCAAAAATTGCTCTCCTGCTCACCCGGAACGACCGATGTCTCACACGGAGGCGCAGAGGCACAGAGGCTGCCCGCGGGCAGCACGCCGACCCGCGGCCAGCAGGCTGGCCGGCTAAACATGGTTGGACACGCGGGGGGATGCATTCATTCCGAGCGGATGAAACACAAGCCGGCGGGGCGCGGCCAGCAGGCTGGCCGGCTTAGTGACGCACGCTGAACCACACGGCGGCACAATGCCGCCGGCTAAATAGCGCAGGGGTGCGGCGCCGCGGCGTCGTCTCTGCGTCTCCCCTGCTCTGCGTGAGATATTAAATAATTGCATCATGCCGCAGCATGATTCCTGAGAAACACCCTCTGTATTCATTACCGAGCGGGCAATCCGCTCGCCGGGTACTTCCGCTTTATCGCCGGAGCAACTGCCATCCATCAAGAAGTTACCGGCTTTCGCGAGTTGTTTTACCTACCATTCATACGCCCAGGCATAGGTTGTATAGGTTGTGGCCTGGGGATCTCCAAATACGAAGCCATCCATTTCCTCGCCGCAGCGGGCGGTTAGTCGCAGTCCATTTTGAAAAAACACGGGGTCGGAGTCATGAAAGCGGTAGGCTGAAAATTGATGTGCATTGCCCAGCTTTGCCTTGTGCGTGAGGCCGGAAACTGCCGTGTAAAACCGTCCACTGGCAAAATAATATGTTCCGCAGAAATAATCTTCCAGCCCGGATGATAAGAGTTCCGGCCTTTTGGCCCCGTCAAAATAGGCTCTGATACAGCCTTCCATGAAATTCCAATTGGGGCTTTTTGCGGCCATGGCCACCAGAAACAATGCGCCGGCAGATTTGGTATCCAGCAGGCTGAATTCTTTGAGCCGTTCCACGGTACGATGTTCGTGCTTGTATAGTTTCAGCCGCGCGGCCGAAGGCAGGTTGATACCGGCAATCTGCACCGGTAAACCCACCGTCCCGCGCATAATCCACCAACATGGAGGGGTGCCTTGCACACCGCGGGCGAGTTGCCCGGTCACCCGCAACGATTTACCAAAGGGAATGTGGAACGTGTTATAAAACCCGCCGGTATGACCAGTCATGCCCATTTGGCGAACGCCCCAGGGTGCGGCGCGATCATCAAAGCCCACGCCATGGCCCATGCCATATTCCATATCAATCGAGGCAACGGATTCTCCATCTACGTAATAGCGCAGGCGTGTTTGATTATATTTCGGCCAATCGCCGCCATACCACTGATGCGTCAGGCAGCCGGGGCCTTTGCGCTCAAAGAGAACCGTTTCACGGGCGGCGGAAAGCATTTGTTTCTGCTTACCGGCGGTGCTGAAAGTTTTCAGCCCAGGATTCCAGATTTTCGTGGACGCCGCAGCGGGCATGGCAAGCCCGGCTCCCAGCGCACCGGCGCCAGCCATCGCGAGAAGTTTCCGTCTTGTGTGCATCGCCACCCCCGGATTAAATACGGGGCCGATTGTATAACGCATTTATTGATGCCGTCCAGGCGGCCGGCGCTGTCATTGCTAATGGGCGCTAAATGGCAGTGCCGGAAGCCCCGCCTTGTTCATCAGGTTTGGTTGGGCCCGGTCGCTCCAGGCGAATCGCACGGCCACTGGATGCAGTATCGAATGGGTATGAACGACAATGCTATTGCCCACAATGCGCGCCCGCGCAGGCATGTATTTATGATTGGGGCCGGCAATCTCGAAATCATTGAGCGCTTTTCCGTTTCTGGTCGCCAGGCCGCCGTCGGTGTAATGAAAATGTATAATGGCGGAAGATCCCGCGATGTTTATGGACTTAAAAATCGGACCACTGAAATTAATTCCCTTGCGGCCATAAACACGCGCCAAGGCCCAGAGCGCCAGTCGATGCCCGACGGCCTGTTTATTAAATGGATGGATGTTATGGAGCAGCCCAACGTCCATGGTTCCAACGATACCGGTATCGGGGACGGTCGCAGCGACCTTTTCTTCGCCCCGCCAGACGTCGGGCTCATAGAGATTATTACCGTAGCCGGCGTACGGTGCGATCTGAACAATTCCGAAAGGGATGTTCCCCTGGTGCCATAATTTTCGCCAGGAATCAATGAGCGCCCGCAGGCGAATGAAATAAAGTGGTGCATCGGGGTAGCAATTGCTTTCTCCCTGATACCAGACGATGCCGCGGAGGCGGTAGGGAATGAGCGGGTTAACCATGGCATTAAAAATCACCATTTGATGTTCCGGATTGGAGACCAGCACGTTTTTGGGCCGGGCGGGACGTGGCGGCAATGGCATCCCCGCGGCCTGAGCCTTTTCAGCGCGGCGAACCCAGTGGTCATAAAGCTTCTGCGATTTTTTAAAGGCACGGTCTGCCGTGTTTATCTGATTCATATCCCATTGAAATTGGGGCCCCTGATAAGCGAGTCGAGGCATCCACGGCTGAATCGGCGTGCCGCCCCAGTCATCGGCGATAAGGCCAATTGGCACGCCCAGTTTTTTCCGCAAATCATTGCCGAAGAAGTAGGCAACCGCCGAAAAGCTTCGCACGGTCTGCGGCGTGCACACCTGCCACGCCGCAGCGGAAAGATTCCGTCGCGCGGTGGCGGCAAGTTGGTTGGGAATGGTCAGGAGCCGAAGGGTGGGATGATCGGCATTTTTAATAAATTTTGCCGTGTCGGCCCCCGGCGTCCACCCATACATGGGATATTCCATATTGGATTGCCCGGCGCAAAGCCATACGTCGCCCACAAGAATATTGCTAAGCACCAAGCGCCGGGAGCCAGCCACAACATCCATGGCCGCACCGGTGGCATTGGCCTGCATGGGATTTAGCTTGACCATCCATTTTCCAGCGGCATCGGCGATCGTCTTTTTTGTTTGTCCGGCGAAGCTGATCGTCACCTCTTGGTGCGGCGGCGCCCAACCCCATACCGGATCGCGATGTTCGCGCTGCAGCACCATATTGCTGGTAAAAACGCTGGCGATAAGGGGCATTTTTTTTACCGGAGCCTGCGGCACAACGCCGCCTCCGGATGGCGGGGTGGAAGATTTTACGGCTGACTGCCAGGCCACATCTTTGATCCAAAGAAAGCCGGCGGGCATGTGCGGATTAAGGCCCAACGCCAAACCGGTGAGATTAATGGGCCCCTGCATGGGCGCGGTCGCACCGGGTCCCCAGCGGGCCTGCTGCAAGGCATATTTCACGGGTATGACGATCGTTTTCCAGTGGCCCGGCTTGATCGACATGGGGATTTGGAACGAAAAAATCTCCCCATTATTATCTTTGATGCGGGCCGCCACGGCCCATAGGCAGTTGGGAGTCGTCGCATATATCTTCATTTCCAGCTTTCCCCGCGGATGGTTCAAGGTATGCGGAAGACCGACAGCAGCGGAAAAGTACATTTGAGCATAGCTTTTGTGCGTCGGCTTCCAACGAATCTCAAGCGCATGCGCAGCGGCGCCTGCCGGCGGCTTGCCAACCTTGGCGGCGAACCCATCAGCCGATCCGTGGTACACCGTAACCGTTGGAGTGTTAGAGAAATTTTCGATCACGCGCACGCTCGCCACAGATTGTCCGGCGGCAAACAAAAGAGCGGGCGCCGCCAAAAGGGCACCGTATGAAACGCGAAAGGGCTGGCCAATTTTAAACATGCAAATTACCTCTAAGTATAAAAATATTAAATTATCACCAACCGCCATATCACTTCATGGCGTGGCTTAGCGCATACATAGCGCTTATCTCCAGCGTATTTTTCCCGGAGCGACTCTGGTTACCAAGACCGACGGATATCTGCTGTATTTGCGCAAGGCTTGGGCCACCGGGGCGGCCCGGCCCGTTCAGCGGCCCAAACGCCGAAAGCGGCAGTAGTACGACGTGCCATTTTCCGTCCGCAGGGATAATCGGAATGGCCGTCCACCAAGCCGCAACCCCATGGTCAAATAGCATCACATGGACATCGGCGGCTTTCTGCACGCGCACCCGCAGCAGCAAGCCCCCGGCCTGCCGGAACGCCTTACCGCGCGGAAGCTGAAACTTGGGATACGCCCATCGCCCCCCCGGGCCATTAAACGCCAGGCGCATTCGAATGCCGCGGCTGCCCAATGGCGAAAACTTTATGCGTCCACCGGCAGCGATATTCGGTTGCCATCGTGGCAAAACGTCGAGGGCGAGTCGGGTATGCCATTTATATTTGCTCAAAAACTCTTTGAGGTTCCCCGCGAGCTTCAGGCCAATAGCAAGTGGACTTATATTCAGCGTTCTGTGCCCCGGAGCGCTTTCGACACCCGTTATTTGGAGGTATCGATAACTTGTTATTCCAAGGGTGCCACGCAAACCCACCTCCCGATGGACTAAAATGCAGGACTGGGCTGGTACGGTATCGCGCTGCAGGCCCACCGCGCCGCGCGCCGGCGTGGCGCCCGGATCGTGCACCACAAGTTGGATGCTCCTCGCCTGGCGTGATAAGTTCCAGACACGCAGGCTTAACGGAAAATGCGCCGCCAATTTCGGCGTTAGCACATAACCCTTCACAGAAACTTGCGCTCCGAGTTTGCCGGCAATAAATTGCAGAATAATGGGCGAATGGGGCGCAATCACGGGCGGCCGCTGTCGCGATATCGCATACAGGCGATTGGTGCGTGTGTGCGTTTGAACGCGCCCCTGGAAAGCGGCGGCGGTGCCGCGCAGGTACGCCAGGCCATCGGGAATTGAAATAGTGCCATCGGGGGCCGGTGTCAGTATGCGGCCGTCGATTCCCGCCAGCACGGTCCCGCGCAGCTTCAGACGAACCGATATGCTGGAATTTGGGTGGCCGGTGTAAAGCACGGCGGTTAGACGCTTGCCTTTGGCAAACACCGGTGCGAGAAGAATATGCGCGCTGCCGGTTTTTAACTCGCCGACGAATGATGAACCGGAAAGTTCGGCCACGCAATTCACATATGCGGCCATGCTCCGCAGGGGTGTATGATCGCGATCGACGAGGGAAAAATTATTGGCCCCTTCCGCATAGAAGGGATAATCAAATGGAAAATATCGCGCAATCCCACATGCGCGGGCCTGGACAGCTTTCATGGTAATGGAGAGGGCCGATGCCCGATCCGACGATCGGGTGGGGCGCCCGAATCGGTTGATCAGCCACGGTTTGCCGCTTTCGGTAATCCAGAGCGGCATGGTTTTTTTGCCAAAAGCCGCAAGCCAGTGGCGATAGGCGCCCACCAAATGTTCCATTTCAAGTGGGCCGTGGTAATCATGGAAGCTGACAAAATCAACTTGATTTAGCATGCCGTTCATGGCGCAGGTATTCTGGAAGTTTCCTGGGTCTTCCCCCATGAAGGCCCCCCCGCCGAGTGCAATATGCAGGTCCGCCTGCTCAAACGCGTAGGCGATGGTTTTGATAATGGGAACATATTGGTCAGCAGGAAGCCGACCACCATAGATGCTTCCCTCCGGCTCATTCCAGATTTCCAAAGCCGCCCACGCTTTTCTAAAATGCTCGCCGATTTTCGTCCAACTCGCGGCCGCCCCGACGAGATTGACCGGATACGGAGAATTGCTATCCGGGTGCGTCCAGCGCGGCGACTCCTGAAACATTTGTAGCATGCGGATGTGATTGTTCATGTAATCGTCGGCCAAGGCGCCATAGCGATCGACGCGGTTCCATTGGATTTTTCCGGGCGCAGGATTGATGTGCCCCCATCCGAGGCGATCCCGGGAAATACCGATGCCGCTGCGGTGAAGAAGTTCCAGCAGACCATTGCGGGTATTTTCATGCCAGGCATTCACCAGCCACGCCATCACGCTATCGACGCAAAAAAACGGATCGTCGCGGCCTTGATGGGGTGAAATGGCGAGCACGCCAAACTTTTGCCCCAAACTTGGGAACGTCACAACATAAAATCCGCGCGCCAGCCGCGCGTGAATTTGAACTTTATGCCCCCTGCAAACGGTGGCGCCGGTCGCGATAGGGTTGCCGTCATAGTTGGTAATCTTCCAAATCAGGCGTTTTCCGGCCGTCGCAGCTGGCGCCTTCCATGTGAGCGCCGATCGCCGGTTGGGCGTGACAAAAAAACTTGTGAAGTTGGCAGGGCGAAGCCCCAGGGACGCGTTTACCGCAGCCGGGGAACTACGCGCATCAACGAAGCTGAAAACCAGAAGCAAAAAGGCCAGACGGATGGGGGAGAGTCGGGGGTAAGGCACTTATCTTCCTATCAGTGAAACTCAGGGCAACTATGCGCCATGCGCAAAGAGCGTTTCGAAAAAGCGCTTGTCATCCACGCCCATCGCAACTTTTTGCCGCGCTTCCGGCGCTTGGGGATTCCACATCGTAAAACCACGGAGCCTCTCACTCACCAATTCGATGTCAACCCAGCCATTCACGAACTCGCAAATGCGAGGATTAAATATCGTCGTGGCAGCCAAAGGGTCGTGAAAAGTGATCACTTTTTGGGGACCTTGAAAAAAAATGGCAGCGAAATCTAAGACGGGTCGCCATAGGTGATTATCAAAATGTTGGTGCACTTCCGGCGCTGCCATGGTCAGGCGGTAAGTCACATCGAGGCCCACTGAATGGTGAACAGGAAGGTCGGACCGGTAGACGATGTCGGCGGCTTGCGGGTCATTTCCGATGTTCCATTCCACTGGAAAAGGCCCCGCCGGCAACCACCGCACCGGGGTGAAGTTTCCCCCCATGGTCACAAGCCCCTTAAGAAGCGACGGTATTTCCGGATCCATTGTGAATAGCGTGGCGAGGTTGGTCTGGGCCCCAATGCCCAATAGCACCACTTCATGCGGATTGGCGCGAATGGTCTTCCGCATGAATTCGATTGCCGCATTGGTGGGAAATTCTGTGCGGTGCGGCCAGCGGCCCAAGGCGGCGGCCTGAGGCACCTCCGTTTGCCGCTGCGGAATGATGAGCGGCTTTGCGAGGCCCGGATAGATCGGTATATTCCGGCCCGCATTCCTGCAGATGGCGTCGGCAATCATTGCCCGAACGATTGGCTTTCCAGTAACGGTGGTAATGCCGAGCAGATCGCACTTAGGCTGCGAAAGCAAATAGGTCAGGGCGACGGCATCATCAATGTCTGAGCCGATGTCTGTATCCAGCAAAACCTTAATGGAACCGGCAACCTGAGAATGAAGCGATGAAGTTTTTGCTTGCGCGCCTCGACTGACCTCCGCGGCCGGTAGCGCCGACGCACCCAATGCCAATCCCGTGGTCTTGAGAAATGCCCGACGGGAAAGGGCGGCGGCCGATTGGATGGGAGCGTCATCTGGCATAAAAATACCTCCGGAGTGTTTCAGGCTTTGGTGGGGCGCGACATTCTGGTATCGGGGCCTGCTCCGCCGCGTCGCCCAGGAAGCCTTGAAGCCGCAGTGAGTTGACGATCAATCACCGGGGGGGGCTAACGCATGCGGCAAAGCCGTGGGTGGGCAATGGCCATGGCGAGGCCATCAACTAAATCGAGGGAAGCTTCCGCCAATGTCTCTACGATCCTTGCGCGACTGCGACCTTACAGTTCATTGACACTGCCTGGTAAAGCGGGATTAATGATATTTAGCATCCGCAAGCCACGGTTTCCGGTGGTACCGCTCGCTCCGGGCTGGGCCCCGGTTTGGTTATTATTAATCGGGATCGACTCCACGTGGCCATCAAAGAAGACGACATTTGCCGAGCCGGTACCCGGGCCACCATACATGTGCCGATACCGCAGGCCGGTTCCCCCCGGGCCTAAATCGGTGGTGACGTCCGAATTGAGATTTCCATTGGCGAGGCTGAAGCCGCCGGGCGGCACCAGATAGTCGGGGATGGCCTGGAGGTTGTTGGGAATCTGCTGGAAATATCCCTGCTGCTCCCAGGAGAAATCCCACCAGGTGGTATAGCCTTGCGGTGCGCCGTAATCCTGGTTGGCATCACCAAGGGCGACCTTTTCACTGGGATCCTGAATGTTCGAGGCTTTGAAGGCGTACGTGGCCAAAGGAGAAACATTGGCATCATAGGGAATAAAAAAGTTTGGGTTTGCCGCGTAAGTGGTCGGCAAATACCACCAGGTAGCCCAAGAATTGGTAGGCACGTCGGTGATGGGATAGGCGGCGGACGGACACCATACCATGGCAAGATAATGCTCCCAGAGGCCGGAATTATCACGAAATGACTGGGGGACATTGGGCGCCGGATCATACAGTTGGATGGTGCTTTCCCCGGAATCAAAGGCAAACAACAGGGAGTTCCACTGATTCTCCGGCCCGATGGAGGGATACTCGCCGCCGATAAACTGGCTCCAATCAGCACCGAATGGCAGGAAGCCATCGTAGGTATCCGTGTACTCCGCGGTGATCTGCCCCAATGATTTTAGGTTTGAAGCGCATTGCACGCTCAGGGCCTCTTGCTTGGCTTTAGCGAGCGCGGGCAACAACAACGCAATAAGTATGGCGATGATGCTGATTACGACCAATAGTTCGACCAAGGTAAAGCCGGAGCGCTTCATGACAACCTCCTGGAAAAGCTCGCCTTGAAATGGCCGGTCGCGCGAAACGGCCGCGCGACCGGCCCAGGAATAACTGCTGTCCGCATCAGGCGCTGCGACGGCGCTTCAGAAGCAACAGGCCGAGAGCCCCCACACCGACGAGGGCCACGCTAGCCGGTTCCGGAACGGGGGAAATCGTAATCAGTGCGCTGGCAATATCTCCTTCGGCATTCCCGGCGGAGGGCGCGACGGAAATCAAATAGCTGGTTTGTCCCGTGTAGGTGCCGGCATCGAGAAATCCAGTGTTGCTGTTGATGGCGATGTTATTCGAGGGATTGCTAATGGCCGTACCACTCGCATTCTCGATCGTCACGGTTGCCTGATTCGCCGGATATACGCTTCCGAGAAACTGGAAGTTGACCGTCTGGCCGGCATTTAATCCCGATAACGTCAGATCAACGGGACTTGTACTGCCTGCGCCAGTGCTGGCGTAAAAATACGACGCATTGAGCGTGTTGACCGAAGTGGAAGCGTACGGGGAAGGGTTGCCGGGATTGTCGCCAAGGGAAGTGTATAAGCCATACCCGCTTGTAAATGCCAGAGAATATGAACCGAGCGTATAAGCAAGGCCTGCGGGCTGCGCAAAATCAGAGCCGGTGCCGGTCAGAAATCCCCCGCTGACGGGCGTTACATTGACATCGCCATTAAACAGCGAGCCGTTGTAAGCGGGCGAACCTTCGTAGCTGGGGGCGCCACCACTCGGGCCAAATTGAATGGCGTAGGTGGTGGCCCGGGCTGCGGTCGCATGCGAGCCGATGGCCAGGGCCGCAGCCGCGAGCACTCCCATCGATACAAGAACGGAACGTGACTTAACCATGGTGCGTTTCTCCTCGCTCCCAAAAAGGGAGTCTCAAAAAACCTCTATACGGCAACCGGCCGCCAAACGGGTCCCATCCTTCCGGGACATTTGCTTTTAATCGACGCGAAAACGGTCAAAATGAGCGTTGAGCCGGGCATTGGGCTATCAGCGGGGTGTCCCGTGTTCTGCACTACCACACCTTTTGGCGGCGGAATCAGGGGACACGGACAGGCGGATAACCATGCCCATCAATCACATGAAATTACAATAACACACATGCATTATATTGGCAAGATAAAAAATTGCGTTAATAACGTTCAACTTTGCGACACACGTTTTTGCGCTCGGTTTTCACTCCCGGATCGGGGGGTATCATTTTGGCCTCGAAGCCTTGCCGCCGCCTTGCTGACAACGGTATTCGCGAGGCGTCAGGCCGGTCTCTCCGTAGAAGAACGTTGAGAGGTATTGCGCGGATGAAAACCCCGTGGCGGCGGCGATCGCGCGGACCGACATTTCCGTGGTCAGCATCCGTTTGATCAACTGCAGGCGCACCCGATGAATTTCATCCTGAAGTGAACGCCCCAGCAGCCGCCGGAAGTCGCGCTCCAGCTTACGGCGATTGACCGGTACGGCCTGCAGGAGCGTTTTAACATTAATGCCCGCCCGAATGTTATCCCGGATATAGCGGAACGCGGCCGCCACGGCCGCATCAGGAACGGCCAAGATATCCGACGATAGCCGAACGCTGACCTCTCCGGGTTCTACCAATACCGCCGGGGGCATCGGCGCCGATTTCTCAAGCAGTAGGTGTCCGAGACGAACCGCCTCGGCCCCCACCCGCGTGGGGTTCTGATTCACGCTTGATAACGGCGGGCTGCAATATTCGCAGAGTACCGGATCATTATCCACCGCGAGGAGTGCAACTTCCTCCGGAATGTGAATGCCCCTTTCGAACGCCGCGTGTGCCACGAGCAGGCCCCAGCTATCGCGCGCGGCCATTATCGCCACCGGCTTCGGCAATGATTCCAGCCAATCACCCACGGCCCCAAGTTGATCATATTCAACCGTCGTGTTGGGAGTGATCGAGTGGCAGTTGAATTCATGATAGGTGAAGGAAGAATGCTCAGGTGGTTCCGCATCTTCAGCGGCATCCACTCGGGTTAATTGGGATTGAAACCCCTTGGCTCGATCCTGCACAAAGCCATATTGAAAACTACCCAGAAAAGCAAAATGGCGAAACCCGCGATTAATAAAATGGCTGGCCGCAGCCACCCCCACTGCTTGATCGTCGAGATCCACGGTCACAAAATAATCCCATCGCTTTTCGCTGTAAATTTCGATGACCGGTGCTTTGAATCCCCTCAGAAATTCGGCCAACTCAGCATCTTCGATTCGGCCGATGACCATATCAGGTTTCCAGCGGCTCAGATCGTCGCAGAGCTGCTCGAGGGCTTTGCCTCGCGGGCTGCCGCCATGAATACTGAATACCCATGGCAACTCGGAAACTTTCTTCGGTAGTTGCGCCGCGCTCCATTCCAAGGCGACCGAAAGATTGTGGGGATATATCGCCTTTTGTATACCGAGCAGAATGCCGCGCGCGTAAAAATGTTCCAACGGCAGCACCAACGCTACGCGTACCGCTTTGGATTTCGATACGGCTTCAACGCTTCGCATATCTACCTTCGACTTTCGGCCGGCTGAAAGCACCGACGCGCGGGGGGCAGCTCGATGCGGCATCAGGCGGCACCCGCCATTTTTACGCGATGCGCGGCCAGGAATCGGTCTATCTCGCGCCGCGTCGGCGCGGAAGTCTGAGCACCCATCCGCGTCACAGAAATAGCCGCCGCCGCATTGGCGAACTCAACCGCCGGTTCAAGCCCTTTGCCCTCAACCAGCGCCACCGCCAACGCCCCGTTAAAAATATCACCGGCAGCGGTGGTGTCTACGGCTTTGGCCTTAAAGCCCGGTACCCGCTTTCTCAAACCGTCGGTTGCCACAAACGCACCGCGGGCCCCAAGCGTGATGACCACTGCCCGCACCCCGTTCGCCAGTAGTCGGTCGCCGGCTTTGGCGGCGGCTCTGTCGCTATCAACCTTGACGTCGGTCAGTCGTTCCGCCTCGATTTCATTGGGTGTTATGATCGTTAAAGCCTTAAGCAGCCTGCGCGGCAAGGAGCGCGCGGGGGCGGGATTTAATATCACCGGGACACCCGCCTGCACGGCCAAATCAGCTGCGGCGATCACCGTATCGAGAGGAATTTCCAGCTGTATAACCAGAGCCCCGGCCCCCGCAAATACCCGGCGGGCCTTGTGCACATCGGATGGCGAAAGCCCCGCGTTGGCACCGGGCGCGACGGCGATACTGTTTTCTCCATTGGCGGCGACCAAAATCAGGGCCACGCCGGAGGGGCTTTCCCGATCAGTGAACACATGCTGCGTATGAATGCCTTGGCGGATAAAATCGGCACGCGCATTATTGCCAAACATATCACGCCCGACACGTGCGATAAGACGCACGTTACCGCCCGCTTTAGCCGCCCCCACCGCCTGATTGGCCCCCTTCCCCCCGGCAGCGGTAATAAATGTTCCACCAAGAAGCGTTTCACCGGCCTGAGGAAACCGCTTCAATTTAATAATCATGTCGGTATTGGAACTGCCGACCACAATGATGCATTTCTTTTCCATACACTTTTAATCCTAAGCTTTCGATACAACCAGAATTGCCAAACCCAAAAGATAGAAGCAAAACATAGCCGCGAGGAGCATGCGGGTTGCCCGTGATGCCCCTTTAAATTCTTTCCAGACGAAAACACCCCACATGGCACCGACCAGTGTGGCACCCTGTCCGAGGCCATAAGCGAGCGCCGGACCAGCCGCTGTGGCCGCAATAATGCTGAAGCTCATACCAATGCTCCAGATGACGCCACCGATGATGCCGATGGCATGGAGGCGGGCGTTACCCCGGGTGAAATAATCCCGAAACGCCACGCGTGATCCCGACAGGGGTGCGACCATCATGATGCTATTCCACAGAAAATTGGATGCGAGCACGCCCGTCGAAAAAAGAACCAGCGCGGTGTACGGGCTAAGCTTGCCCGCCTCGAGTCTTTGAGTTGTGGGGTTAATCTGCCCCATCGACCGCGCAACAAAACTATAAAAACATCCCATGAGCAACCCGGCCGCGATGGCGATCACAATTCCCCGGATTGGCGCGCGGCGGTTGTTATTTGCCAGTTTTCTATATGCCAGCGCATCGAGCACAATCGCCACCATAATACTTCCCACACCCAGCGCGAGTATGGGTGCATTGCCTTCGCCCGTCGCCAGATACGTCGTGATCACGCCGAGGCAAAGTGCCAGCCCAACGCCAACAGGAAAGGCCACGGCCATGCCCGCAATGTCAATGGCCGCGACCAGCAGGATATTGGACAAATTAAAAATGACGCCGCCCACAAACGCCGATGCAAGCCATTTGAAATCGGCTTGATGCAGATCAACCCAAAAAGGCCGACCCCCGGTGCCTACGCTGCCCACGGTTAAGGCCAGGATCAATGCCAGAAGGAATACCCCGATGGCATAGTCCCAATAGAAGAGCTGAAAGGCCCATTGCTTGCTCGCCAATTTCTGCGTGTTGGCCCACGAGCCCCAGCACAACATCGTGATGACGCACATCACCATCGCCACGGGGTAGGATTGAACAATAATCATTGAGTGGGCCTTTCCACAGACAACCGACCGGACGCCTGACGACGATAAATTCTCTTTCCGCTTATCCCGATGATTCCGCGGCCGGCCGACTGATGCCACGCTTTTGCGGCAAGCGATGCGTTTGCGGCGGATAAAGTTCAACCTGACTGATTTGGGCCGCGTGCGGATTGAGCGGGCTCGCCGAATCTCTGATGACCAGTCGAAACTTGTCCGCAGTGACCGCCGCAATCTCCACCTCATATTTCCGCCAGCCTTGGTAATTGGTGACATCAAAAATCACCCGATCGCGACCATTGGTTCTGACGATGCCTTGAAAGCTGGTGGGATGGCTTAATGGATCGGCAAAGTGAATGATGACGGTACCGATCTTTTCCGGCTGCCGCAGTGTTATCTCTACCCAATGGGGGTGCGGTGTATTGGCAGAATGCCAACGGTTGGCGCCGAAATTCGCCGGGGTGGCAATCGTGCCATCGATGATCTTCGCCGTGCAACCGGGTTCGCTCGCCAGTTCGCTGTCGGACGTGGCGGTGGCCCCGCGCGTGGATAGCGCCAGGTCGTCGGGGCCAACGTTCTGTGCACGATAAACGGCCGGCGTTTTTAGTACTGGAAAACATGTAAATGATTCGCTATTAATTTGAAAATACGGGACGTACTGGAATTCCGGTACACCATCGATGGCAAAGTGCAGCGGACGGCCCGGAATAGCCTGCAATTGCTGAGCTATTTCATCGGCGGTGACCGGCAAGTGCACAGGCCAAACCGCGGCGTCGGGCGATGCTTCCACCGCACTACGCGATAGGCCCCGCGCAAATGCCCGCTCCTGAGCGGTCGCGGGCGGCGGCGCCTCACCTACGGCATCGGCAACCTTTGCTCCGACGACGGCAAGCAAGACCGGCCCATACTCAATGCCGTAACGCAGCCCGCCGGGCATCTGATCAATCCCCGTATAGAGCGAAAGTCGCGGCGTCATGGGCAACGTCAGGGCAATCGTATCCCCGTCCGACCAGATACGGTCGATGGCCTGATAGGTGCCGGGTTTTCCCGCAGCGAAAAGTGTGCCATTGATATGGATCGGAACATCGGCAGCCGCCCACGTCGGAATGCGCACGCGAATATTAAACCGCACGGGAACCGAAACGGTCAGGTGCATGTTAACCACCGGCTCAAATGGAAATTTGGTTCGCATCGTTAATCGCAGCTTTATTCCGTTTCGCTGCGACGTGATGGTGGAGTTGGCAAATAGATTGACAAAAAGACCGTCGTTCGCGAGCGAATAAAGGTATTGTGGAAGCGAGCCGAGCTGTCGGGTTCCCTGCCCCTCGCAGCAGGTATTTTTAGCGGTTGCGATTTCTTTTTGCCCGTTAAGATTGGTGTGATAACGAATGCCGATCGACCGATCCTGGTTAGCGATAAGGACATTATAAATCGACTTTTCAATTTCGTTGGCATATTTTTCTTCATTGGGATAAAGCTGGTGCAGCCCATGGTTCAGGCTCAACCAGAAACTGCTGCCGCAGTTTTCGCCGTTTTGCAGATTGACAAACGCGGACTTCGGCGGATAGGCGTACCCCTCGCAAATGGATATCGCGCCGCCAATGTGTTGCCACTGCGTGTGATAAAGTTCCCAGCCACCGAGCACCGCATCGAGATATTTCTTTTCCCCGGTCGCCCGGTATTGATCGAGATACGGGGTGAGAGAAGTAAGTAAATAGCAATGGGGATGATCGTACGGATATTGCCAAATCGCTGCAGGATTGCGCTGAGCGAGCATTTCCAGCCAGTAATTTTCCTGATAGTAGCGTTGAACAACATGAAGATCCTTTGGCTGGCCGATGGGAGTGAAATAGGTTCGCGTGTTGGCGATCATGCCCTGCACACCCTGGCCCGCGCGCCGCAGCAGTTCCGGCAGATATGGGCATTGATCAAACCAATCGTAATATCCACGCAGGATATGAAATGCCGTTTGATGGCCTGCGTAGCCCGCGTCCACCAAACCGTGTGTCACCCATGAACGGGTATAGTTGCCGCGCTCGGAATAAAAAATGGTGTCAGGATGGTACGCCATGGCGTAGCCATTGGGTTCCTGGCATTCCGCAATACCCGCGACCACTGCATGCAGGCGTCGGCGCAGCTGCGGCGCATCCATCCATCGCAGCGCATTACCCGCCCCCATCATAAATCGGCCGGCATTGGAGCCGGGCAAATCGGTGTCCCAAAATGGAATCGGCGGCGGCAATCCAGGTGGATTGCCCTTGCCTGCACGTGTGCGGAAGGGACGCAGCAGCTCACCCACACTGAAACTATCGAGCAGATAATGGATATTATTTTCCATGACGTTGGCAAACAGGCCACTATGCATTTTGACATCGCGCAGCGGCGCGACCGCCTGAAAAGCGATTGGCTTCCAAAGGTGGGCCGCGATGATGTTGCCGGGATTATCTGTAACAACGCCTTCACCCTGCGGTCGAGGCTTTCGAGTAAGAGGGGCGAGAAGGCCAAGGTACGCATCCAGCGTGGCGTACGCCGGCATGGCGGGGTAAACCGCTCGCAGTTTTTCATACGTAGCCTGATCGGGGCCGCTTCCGCGGGCCATCGGTGCCGGCGTGATATCTCCCCCCCCCGCCGCGTTGAAAACCTCCATGGAATCGATATCCGAAACCGGGCATCCTTCGGCCACGTCGTGGCCGAAGGACCAGACCTCCAATTTGGATAGGGCAAGTTGCCTGCCCGAAAGCAGCGTGGCGGTCAGGCGTACATAGCGTCCGCTGTGGCCGGTAGTGTTAAAAATGGCTACCTTGTCATCCGGAGGGGGGTAATCGGATTGGGTGCAGTCAACAATAGTTCTCGGCACGGCGAAATGCGATTCATCTGATGCTTCAATGCGAAATCGCCTCGGAAACCCAGCTGCCTTGCAGCCATAGCCCATAAGCATCGGCAGGAGTTTGATTTGGTCCAGCTTGTGCGATTGCCCCAAATCGACTTGCACCCACTTGGTTACAGACTCGGAAGCGGCCGATTTGGACTGATAGCCGAGCGGAGCGAAGCGTGCAATGCGTTCGACGCCCATGGAAGCTTGTATGGCGCTGCGGCTGGCATACGCACCCTCGCCACTGGCGTCGCGCGGTGTGGCGAAATCTGCAACGGCAGCTAATGCGGATGCGGCGGCGATGCTTTTTATGAACTCGCGCCGCCGCATGTTGCCCGGCTGCAAGGCAGGTGCGCCCGCGTTTAATTTTAAATCGGCGTTACGCCGACCCATCAGAACGCTCCGTGTTGAAAACCGCCGCACGTGCACTTTGAAAGTTCATTACGCTCCAGCCGTCAAGACCGATGGAAAAACGAAAGGGCATCTCGCGCCTGCCGCCCGCAGGGCAGGCCGAAGGTTTCATCTTTTCCAAGAGCCTGTCCAAGTAATCGCCGGGTTGCGACGGCGTGATGTCTGGCACCCATGGGGCCAACTGTGCCCGATTCGCGACGCCTGGAAGCGATGGGACACGTCTGATCAGCTGGCACGCCGCCTTTTCATCAGCAGCAAACCGCCTGCGCTCAGGCCGATCAGGGAAAGGGCCGCTGGTTCCGGTGTGGCGTCGGTCACGTTGATCGATCCGACCGATCCGCTTACATTTTGGAATGTCAGAAAGCCAGCGCCAAGAGAATTCGTGGGATTCGCGGTGTAGGTATAAGTGGTACCCAGCTGGGTTCCATTGTAATACCAACTTGCGGTCCAAGCGGCGGCCTCGGTATTAAGAACGACTTTCGCCGTCCCGCCGAGGGAGACCGGCCCATAGCCAGCGTTGGCACCGTTGTCACCATTAAAGCTCTGCCCGTTGCCGAGGCCCCCGGGGCCGGCAAATGCCTGGATGTAGCCCGTATCTCGCAGCAGCATCCATGGCCCCTGCGAGGCGGTGGAGAGTATTTCATTACTTGTTGAATTAAAGAAGCCCACGGCGAGCCAATTGGTGGTGGTGCCGGCGACCGGTGCAAGATCGGTGACGGTAAGGGTGTAGATGTTTCCACTCGACACTGTCAGTGGGAGGTATTCCGCCGCAGGTGATAAGGCGCCGGTCACGGTTGGCGCCCCGCCACTGGCAGTCCAATCGGATCCGGCGTTACCCGCGAGCTGCCATGTGGCGCCGCCGGTATCCGTAGTCGGCGATGTGCCCGTGAGAACGCCGGTGGCTGTACTGGAAAAGGTTTGGCTGTAGATGGGTGCTGCCTGCACCGCAGATGCGGCCGCTAATGCGAGAGTGCCCGCACCTAAGAACGCGATGCCTGCCTTTGCGCCGATAACCATTGTGTGACTCCTCTTCCCTTGTCGGGAACGCTAAAACTAACCCCGCCAATCCGGGCGGGTCGGTACTGCCGAAACGCTCGGCATCCATTAAATTTACGACACATCACTTAACACGCCGACGCCCCATAATTGCACGGCACATAAAAACGGGCGTAAGCACATAAAAATCATACCAAACAATAACTTTATGCCTATGCGTACGAGATAGCTGCTCCAAGAGTATACATCTTGAGCGAGCCGTGTCAAATCTTTTTTTTAAAATAAGTACACTTTTGCGACTATCACTCTTGTCGCATATTCGTACATCACTTTGGGGGTGTGATTCCTGGCATACATGGTGGCATGCATAGGGGCATGCAGATGGGCTGGCCCCTATTTGCTCAGGGAAAGGTCACTGCGGCGTGGCAATGATTCTTTCAACGGCCAAATGGTTGGCTGGTACCACCATTCCGGCGCATCTACGCCGGATTCAATCCGTGAAATGGGCCCGCGCATCATAGAAATCGGCTCACCGGTTTCACGCTTAAAAAAGCCGCGAAACCCAGCCCTCAAGCGAAATAAATCCGGAACATCCGCTGCAACGAGGATGATCTGTACGCCAATCTCGATTGGCTCGACGCGCACCAGCGTTCCATCACAGATCGGCTGTTTGCGGCCTCGGCCCCGGCGGACGCAGCACCCGTTTTTCTCTACGATGTCACCAGCAGCTATCTCGAAGGGGTCCGCGAGGAAGAAGATGCCGCCAAGACGCAAAACCCATTGATTTTAAAGCGCATTATTGCGACGCAGACCGTCAAAATATGCCGGGACATCCGATGTACACTTATCGCTAATCAAGATCGCGGAGCGATCGCCCGCCAGTGCGACTTCAGCGCACGTTCCATTCGGTTCACCTCGTCGTCAGTCAGTACGCCAAAGGTGCTGCGGCGTTTGGTCGCAGACAGCCGCCCTTGGCTTTGAAGACAGCAGCGGATAAATAAGTCGATCTGGCGATCCGGCATATCCACAATGGCCTGCATCGCGGTCTTGGTCCGGTCGTAATGGGCCAGGAAAGCAAGTTCATCGGCTAATTCTGTCTCAATGGTCTGTGTGATAAAATCGAATAGCGCTTCCACCTGCGTCGTCATATCAATGAAACGGTACCAATCAGCCGTATCATTCCCCACTGTCATACGTCCTTCTTCATCAATTGCATATTCGACCAGTCGCACCAGCGGCTGAGAAAAAGCTTCCAGAGCAGCGTTATAGGCAATCGGATTTTTCAGCATGGATGCTGACACGGGGAACATCAACCCTTGCGGCGTGTAGGTGCGGCGGGCCAGTATGTTGTGAATCAGGAAACGATGGATGCGGCCATTGCCA
>JAJZGD010000219.1 GCA_021804985.1 Planctomycetota bacterium | reverse complement strand
GGTACGCCATTCGTCGCCGCTGCTTGATGGGCGCCAAAAATCACGCCGTCGCAACCCGGCGATTACTCGGACAGGCTCCTGAATCCTGTCCGAGTAATGGCCGGGATTGGGATGGGTCTGAAATGTGCCCAATGCGCGGCGCCTGAATGCATTAGAGGATCGAGCCGACTCTGAATAACGAGTCAGCGAGATCCGACAACAAAGCAGGCGGGGCATTTCAGCCCCACCCCGCGGGGCGGCGATTACTTGGACAGGCTCCCGGCAACCTTAAACCGATGAGCGTGAGACGGTACGGAGAAGGTAAATGGCACTCAAACACATCCGCATATCCGGCGCGCGAGAGCATAATCTCAAGAACGTAACGCTGGAAATTCCGCGGGATCAGCTGGTGGTCATCACCGGCCTTTCGGGGTCCGGCAAAAGCTCGCTCGCCTTCGATACCATCTATGCCGAAGGACAACGAAAATATGTCGAGTCGCTCTCGGCGTATGCCCGCCAATTCCTCGAACAAATGCAAAAACCCGACTGCGATGAGATTGAAGGCCTGCCCCCCACCATCGCCATCGAACAACGCAGCGGATCGAGCAACCCGCGATCCACCGTCGCCACCACCACTGAAATTTACGACTACATGCGCGTGCTCTGTGCCCGGGTCGGGCTGCCGCATTGCTGGGTATGCGGGTCGCCGATCGCGAGTCAAAGCTCATCGCAGATTGTTGACAATATCCTCACCTGGCCGCCATCCACGCGCATTATGATCCTGTCACCGCTGGTGCGCGGACAAAAAGGGGTGCACAAGGAGGTGCTCGAGGCGATGACGCGGCAGGGGTTTGTCCGGTGCCGCATTGACGGTCAGATTTGCGATATTAAATCTCCCCCTTCTCTCGACAAAAAAGTTAAGCATTCGATCGACGCCGTGGTCGATCGCCTCGTCATCAAGCCGGAAATACGCCCGCGTCTCGCCGACTCCGTGGAACTGTCGTTGAAACTCTCCGATGGGCTCGTGGTGGTCACATCTGAAAAAGAAGGCGTGTGGGTCGATCAAACTTACTCGAGCAAATATGCCTGCCCCAATCATCCCGAAAGCTCGCTCTCAGAACTTTCGCCCCGACTGTTTTCATTCAACAGCCCCTATGGCGCGTGCCCCGGCTGCGACGGCCTTGGCACCATTCTCGAATTCGATGCCGAGCTGATTGTGCCCGACCCGTCGCTTCCCCTCGCCGGCGGCGCGCTGGAACCCTTGCGCCGCAACGGCAAACGCATGAATATTTATTACCACCGCATGCTCCGTCAGTTTTGTGAAGACTTCGATGTCGATGAGCAAACACCTTTCGATCAGCTTGACCCCCGGATCGCCGAGATACTCATGCATGGCACCAGCGCCAAAGACAAGACCAAATATGGCCATGAATTTGAAGGCGTTCTGCCGCAGCTTGAAAAGCGATTCCACAACACCGATAGCGAATTTGTCAAATCACGCCTGCACCAATATTTAAGCGAGCAGCCATGCGAGAAATGTCATGGAGATCGGCTTAAACCCCAGGCGCTGGGCGTGCGCATCGCAGGCAAAAATATCCGGGAAATGACGGCCATGACCGTCGCAGGAGCGCTCGATTATTTTAAAAATCTCCGCTTCACTGGCGAGCACGAAATTATTTCCGGCCCCGTGCTTAAGGAAATTTGCGCCCGACTCGGCTTCATGAACAACGTGGGCCTCGGCTATCTGACTCTCGATCGGCAAACCGGCAGCCTTTCCGGCGGTGAAGCGCAGCGAATCCGTCTCGCTACACAGGTTGGGTCCGGTCTTGTCGGCGTCTGCTACGTGCTCGATGAACCGACCATCGGGCTGCATCAACGCGACAACGAACGGCTTATCAAGACACTCCGGCATCTGACCGACATCGGCAATACCACCATCGTGGTCGAACATGATGAAGACACCATCCGGGCGGCAGATTGGCTTATCGATGTGGGCCCCGGCGCCGGCTCACATGGCGGCCGCATCATGGCCCAGGGAACAGTTCCCGATGTGCTCCGTTCGCGCGAGAGCATCACCGCAAAATATCTCTCCGGCGAATACCAGATTACCGTGCCAGCCCAGCGGCGCAATATCCAGCCGGATCGTGCGCTAAAAGTGCTCGGCGCGGCGGAAAATAATCTGCGGGATATCGATGTAAGCTTTCCGCTCGGCGTGATGATTTGCGTCACCGGCGTTTCGGGCTCGGGAAAATCGTCACTCGTTAATCATGTTCTGCTGCGCGCCCTGAAGCGCCACCTCCATGGCGGCAAAGATCACCCCGGCAAGCACCGCAAGATTCAGGGACTTGCCCATATCGATAAAGTTATTGAAATAGATCAATCTCCCATCGGCCGAACCCCGCGGAGCAACCCCGCCACCTACACCGGTGTATTTGATCTCATCCGCCAACTTTATGCCCAGACGCGCGAAGCGCGCATTCGCGGCTATGCGTTGGGACGATTCAGCTTCAATGTACCCGGCGGCCGATGCGAAAGTTGCATGGGCCAGGGCGTTAAACGCATCGAAATGCATTTTCTACCTGATGTTTTTGTCGTTTGCGATGAATGCCATGGAACGCGCTACAACCGCGAAACGCTGGAAATCAAATATCGCGGGAAATCGATTGCGGATGTTCTCGCGATGCGGGTGGAAGAAGCCCTGCAATTTTTTGAGAATTTTTCCCACATTCACGCGCTGCTTGCCGCTCTCAATGATGTGGGCCTTTCCTACGTGCAACTCGGCCAATCGAGCATCACGCTTTCGGGCGGCGAAGCCCAACGAATAAAATTGGCCGGTGAATTAGGCAAACCCGCCACCGGCCATACCGTCTACATTCTTGACGAACCCACCACCGGCCTTCACTTTGCAGACATCCACAATCTACTTAATGTGCTCAATCGCCTCGCCAATGCCGGCAACTCGGTGATCATCATTGAACACAATCTCGATGTCATCAAATGCGCCGACTGGATCATTGACATGGGGCCGGAGGGCGGCGCAGGCGGCGGAACTGTGGTGGCCACCGGCCGCCCGGAGGATATCGCCGACCATCCACGCAGCCATACGGGCCGGTTTTTGAAAGCCAAGCTGCACACCAGCCCGTTGGCCGAAGCGGTGTAATGCCATGACGCAGCCCGCCCAACCTTTTTGGTTTAATCGATCCGCACTCGAGTTGATCGATGCCCGGGCCCAGGCCCACTTTGGAATCCCCCTGTCCGTGCTGATGGAAAATGCCGGCCGGGAACTTTCTCATGTGGTGCACAAATACACCGAAGAATCATCGCATGTTCTGATTCTTATCGGCCGCGGAAACAACGGCGGCGATGGGGCCGTGGCCGCACGGCATCTGTCCAACCATGGCTATCCGATCGTGGTGGCATCGCCATGGCAGCCCGATGATTTTTGCCCGCCGTTGCGCGCCGCATTGCACACCCTTTCATCTATGTCGGTGCCGGTTCTGACCGGCTTTACCGCCGAGAATTTAATACGCTGGCGAGAAACCAGTAGCGTGCAGGATGTGATTGTCGATGCGCTATATGGAACCGGTTTGCGCCGGCCATTGGCGGCGAGCATTGAAAAATTAATATCCGCCGTCAACGAATCCATGCGCCGCGTGATCAGTTGCGATATACCGTCCGGGCTTGATTGCGACACCGGCCGCACATGGGGCGCATGCGTGCAGGCAGCGCATACCGTCAGTTACTGCGGAATGAAGGTGGGATTTCACCACCCGGCGGCCCTGGGCCTGTTGGGGCAGGTTTCCATTGGAGATATCGGCGTTCCAACATGTTTGCTCGCATCGCTGGCGATTCCGGAGCCCGAATAATTTTGGGTTCTAAGCTTGGCCGTTCTCACTGAATGCCAAACCCGGCGCGGTCCCCTTTCGACTAAAACCCCATTGATCCACATTGTCCGCCCGCGCGTGGAAGGCGTGGTTTGGCGTCTATCCGAGGAAATTTTCCGATGGTGAATCCGCCGTCGCCCAACTTTCAGCATCTTCCGCGTGGTCATCCATGGAAATAACAACGCTGCGGATTTTTATCGGCCTTGGAGGAAACGGCACATCGTCACGGTCGCGTTCAGCCACGTGGGCGGCAACCGCGTCAGCCGCCTCTTGGCGAACGCCCGTCTGATCGCTGACAGGCGCTGCATCTCCAGCGGATTCGGGATGGTTCGGCTGGGGCAAATCAGAAAACATGGCGAGCTCCTTAGTGGGGGAGGACGAAAGCATAATGTCGAACCCGACGGCGGGGGTCGGGAGGAAGGGTCGCAGGCCGTTCGACATCCGTTATACGCCTTTGCCGGGGTGGAACGCAAGGAAATTTTTCGAGATTTTCCCAGTGATGTTTCATGCTGTGGCTCGGAAGCGTGCCGCGGCTTGCCTCCGACCGGCCGAAATGGTATGTATTTTTGCGGCCCAACGGTCTATACTTAGTGTCGGAGCCTGTCCGAGTAATCACCGGGATTGGGATGGGCCTGAAATGTGCCGAATGCGCGGCGCCTGAATGCATTGGAAGATCGAGCCGACTCTGAATAACGCGTCAGCGAGATCCGACAACAACGCAGA
>JAJZGD010000218.1 GCA_021804985.1 Planctomycetota bacterium | reverse complement strand
ATGGAGCCAATCCGCTGGACCAAAGACGGCTGGGTAAAACTGCGGCGCGGTTCGCACCCCGCAGAAGCACTTCCTGCGCCGGGCGGTGCGGTGGTGCCCGGACGCATACACTTCTCGGATAATTTCAGCTCTCATCAATTGGGCCTTCAGTGGCGATTTTACAATCGGCTCGCGCCCAATCGCTTCAAACTCACCGGCCACTCATTGATACTGCGTGCTGTGGGGCCGACGATGGCGTCAAGTTCACCCATGGTCTGCATAACCGGCGATCATGCCTACCAAATTAGTGTGCACGTAACGGCCGCGCGCGGCGCCAATGCCGGGCTGACGCTTTATTACAACTCCCACGCGTTCATAAGCATCGGGATCGGTAACGGCCAAATCTGGTATGGGCAGCGGGGGCATATCGCCGATGTGGGGCGGTTTGCGGGTTCTCACGCCGTATTAAAAATTGTGAATTATTACAATGCGGTGGAATGCTACGTGGGGCCGACACGCGGCAAGCTGAAGAAAATTCTGCCCGTTCTATATGCGGGGGGCTATACCCATCAGACGTTTGGCAGCTATCTGAGTTTGCGTCCCGGGCTTTACTGCATTGGTAAATCATCCGCAGAATTTGAGCACTTTAAATTCGAAAAAATTCCGCATGGTACCGACCGCTATAACCGTCGCATTTCCCCGCGCCCGTAAGGCGCATTACTCGTCGCGCCGTGGCCCATGCCTGCACACTCCCGCGCCCCCAATCCCTTTACGCCCGTCCCTGCCCCGGGCCAGCCGTGCGCAGCGCTGCAGCGGGGCGGCCCCGCTTCGCGCGATGTCGACCCGCCCGGCACGGAACCACCTGAAATTTACCCGCCACCGCCACGGAGATGCTGACCTCCGGCAGCGACCCCGGCCTTACCGACATCGCCTGCGACTGACCGCTTACCTTCTCGACGGTTACCTGCGCCCGCGGCACAAGCCCGCAGTTCCTCGCGAAATCCAAAAATTCCGGACTCTGATCCAATATGCGAACGATCGTGGTGCGCCCGCCGGGCTTGATGTCCGAAAGACTCGATACATCCGGCATATGCACTGATCCGCAAGCGGTGGGGATGGGATCGCCATGCGGATCCACCGATGGATGGCCCAATAATCGATCCATGTGGGCCAATACCATATCGGATACGGCATGTTCCAGTTCTTCGGCTTCATTGTGGGCGGCGGCCCAGTCAATGCCCAGAACCTCCACCAGGAAAAGCTCCAGCAGCCGATGACGCCGAAGCACATGCAGCGCCAACTGTTCGCCCGCCCGCGTAAGCCGCACGCCCGCCCGCGGCGTATACCGCGCCAAACCGGCGTCGGCCATGGCCTTTACCATGGTCGTGGTAGTGCCCGGCGTAACGCCCACCGTTTGCGCCAGCCTGCCCATTGATACGCAGGGCCGTCCGCGCACCAGCCGGTTGCCTTCACCCGGCGCGCACCGCGCGGCCGCCTGCTCCTCAAGCCATAATTGCTTGAGATAATTTTCGATGGTTCGACTCGCCATTCAGACATCCCCAGCCATCGATATCCTATTTACCGCGTGTATTGTAGGCGATTGTTTTGACTCGTCAAAGTGGTAAACATGACCCATCAAATATAAATTGACTTTAGGCTCAAAATGCATATCCTTGAGAACCAGCGGGACGCATCATGAGCGCCTCGCTGCGCGGGCTCTCCGTGCGGCTCGGCGCCTCGTGCGCAGGCCGATACATCAAGGTCGAAATATGCCGATGGACATTCCAGCCCCTGCCGCCAGGACACCGGACGATGGTTCGCTTGGCGCAGCAGCGGCTGGGGCGGCGAATGCCAATAGCGCTCCAAATGGGGCCGCGAATGGGGCCGCCGCTTCGGGCGGACCAGGCATTTGGGACGGCACTTCCGCCCCGGCTGCGGCGGTCGATCCTCTGGTTGGCGAAGACGTTTCGCGCGCCCGCGACCGTCTTGCGGTGGCCAAGGCGCGCAGCCAGATACAGCCGCAAAGGCCGTGGCGCTCCCTTCGGCTGTTTTGGCTTTTGCTCGGGCCCGGCGTTCTCGTATTCATCGGTGAAAACGATGCGCCGAGCATGCTTTCTTATGCCGCCACCGGCTCTACCTTTGGCATCGGCTTCTTTCTCCCCTTCATTCTCGTAACTTTCCTGGCCGCCTGGATTGTGCAGGAAATGACCTCTCGCCTCGGCGCCGTTACCCACCGCGGCCACGCAGAAATGATCTTCGATCGCTTCGGCCCATTCTGGGGATTCTTTTCCATGGCCGATCTGATGCTCGGTAATTTTCTCACCCTCGTGACGGAATTCATCGGCATTCGCGCCGGCCTCGGCTACTTCGGCGTGCCGCCCCTGCTCGGAGTGGCCGCCGCTATCGTTTTTATCCTCGCCGTCACCATGACCCGCCGCTATTGGACATGGGAACGAATCTTGCTCGCTCTGGCCCTCTTCAACGGCCTGTTCGTGCCCGTCGCCCTTATGACGCATCCCCATTGGGGCGCCATCGGAAAGGCTTTCTTGACGTGGAGCCCTCTGCCCGGCGGCCTGCGTGCCAATAATATTATGCTGATGATGGCCGACATCGGTGCCACCGTTACCCCATGGATGCTATTTTTTCAGCAGGGGGCCACCACGGACAAAGGCATGCAGCCCCGAGATGTCGCCTTTGGCCGGTGGGACACCACCATCGGCACCATCCTCGCAGCAATCTTCGGTATTGCGGTGGTGATTGCCACCGTACCCCTTTTTGCCCATCACATCAGCGCCGCGAACTTTCAGGGCGCGCAATTCGCGCAGGCGCTTGAGCCGTATGTTGGCCGGATTGGTTCCAGCCTTTTTGCGCTGGGCCTCGTTGAGGCGGGCCTGCTCGCTGCTATCAGCATTTCCACCTCATCCGCGTATGCCTTTGGCGAGGTGATGAAGCAAGCCCACAGCCTCAATCGTGGCATTAAAGATGCGTGGCCGTTCTATCTGGCATTGCTCGGTTCTGCCATTGCCGCCGCGGTCATCGTTTTAATTCCGCATGCGCCACTGGAGTTTATTGTTTTGACAGTGAACGTGATCGCCGTCCTCGCGATGCCCCCCGCATTGGTTTTTCTGCTTCTGCTCGTCAACGACCGCGAGGTGATGGGCCAATACATCAACCGCTGGCCCATGAATGTGGCCGGCGTAACCGTAACCGTGCTTCTGGTTATTTGCGGCATCGGCTATGGCGTGACGAGCGTATTTCCGCATCTGCTTGGCTGGGGAGGCTAAAAATGGACCATCCGTCGGATACACCGGAGGCCCGCATCAAAAGCCGCGAGCTTTTGCATCGACCCGATGTCGTGCGGGCCCTGCTGGAAGAAGACCAATTGGTGGCATTTAAGCAGCGCACCCGCATCGGGCGGCGCAAAATGTCGCCGCGACTTCTGGTGCTTCTCTGGCTGCTTCGGTTTTATGTCGTTGCAATGATGCTGATCGTGCTGTTACAGGTGATCCGCGCCCTGCACCACTGATCGGCAATTTGGGGATGCACAAAAAGTGGATCATCAACCCCCAATTTTTGTCATTACCCCACAGGCATCATGCGGATGTTCCGCCGCCTTCTCGCCCATGGCGCGGGCGAGCAGTTCATCAAAAAGTTCCGCATCATAAGACAGGCGAAGTGTCGGCATCACGGAGCCGCGCGGCGTATCCATCAGACAGGGAAATATTTCGCGCGGGCGGATAGCAGGGCAATCGCATACTCCGAGTGCGGTCTCTGCTTTTGGCTCAAAATCACGCATTTTGAATGCGGCTACCGACGATCACCATTTCGATTGGTGCCCGAAACGCCCATTTTTTAAGGGGTTTATCATATGGAGTTGGCAAGATGCGATTGCCCTGACTTAGGAGCCTGCGTACCCACAATATCGCAGAGCAGGCAAGACGCAGAGAGCGGCGGGGCGACGCCGCCGCGCCCCGCGCGTTCGCGTCATTTAGCCGGCGGCCCCGGCGGAAAACGCGCGGCCGCCGCGCTTCGTCAACGCGGCCGGCCATCCTCGCGTGCTCAACCAAGTTTAGCCGGCCAGCCTGCTGGCCGCGCCCCGTCGGCGTCGCTGTGTGCTGCTCGCAGGCAGCCTCTGTGCCTCTGCGCCTCCGTGTGAGACATCGGTCGTTCCGGGTGAGCAGGAGAGCGATTTTTGCCAAAGGCAAAAATATGGAATCATGCCTCCGGCATGATGTAATTAATTAATATCTCACGCAGAGCGGCGAAGGCGCAGAGAGCGGTGGGGCGCCGCGCCGCCCCGCCCCGCGCGTTCGCGTCATTTAGCCGGCCAGCCTGCTGGCCGTGTACGAGCCGAACGGTTCATCCGTCATGCCTGAATGCAGAAAGTATTTCGCAGGAATCATGCCGCGGCATGATGTGATTATTTAATATCTCACGCAGAGAAGGGGAGGCGCAGAGACGACGGCCCGCGGCACCCCCGCGCTATTTAGCCGGCCAGCCTGCTGGCCGCGAGGCGTCGGCGGCGGAGTGTGGAAACGTTTCCTCGTGCGCGTCGCGGCTGCACGCTGCGGTCATTATGCCCCATCAAACCCCCAAGGTGACACAGGCATTCCTGCCTGTGCGCCACCGTGCCACAAACACAGAC
>JAJZGD010000040.1:18806-19559 GCA_021804985.1 Planctomycetota bacterium | reverse complement strand
CCGCTGCATCATTCATTGTCTTGGTGCCGGGTTCATTACCGCGGCGAAAACACCGGCATCGCACCCATTTGGTTTTGTGTTTAATCGCTGCCGCGTAACTTCCAATACCGGCCCGGATCGTGTGCTCCTTGGCCGGCCATGGGGCCTGCACGCCAGTGTTATTTTCAAACACACCTATATGCCAGATGCCATCCAACCGCGCGGCTGGATTTCATGGCACCACAACCCCATCGACCATGAAACCACGCGATTTTCCGAATTTCAATGCATTGGCCCCGGCGCACAGCATCAGCGGCGCGCCTCCTGGGAAAGGCCTTTATCCGCAGCACAGGCGAAGCACATTTCCGCCCGACGCGTACTCAGCGGCCGTAAAAAATGGATTCCGCAGCGTGAATTGCTTAACCGACTTGTCGCTACCTATATTCTCGATTACCAACCTCGCTTTCCTTCCCGTTCATTCAATATTACGCGCAGCGGCGCGATAGGAAATGGGAAAACGATCTCTACGCGCGCCATCCAAAAGACGATCGATAGTTGCTATGCTTCTGGCGGCGGCCAGGTCATTATTCCACGCGGGGTGTTTCTCACCGGACCGTTAACCCTGGCCAGCAACGTCAACCTGCATCTCGATCGTGGCGCAGTCTTGCGCATGACCAGCAATTTTTCCCGCTATCCGATCCGTGGCCATCGATATCAAAACTGCATCACCGGATATCACTGCAACCATCTGGCCATCACCGGCCATGGCCGCCA
>JAJZGD010000040.1:0-18796 GCA_021804985.1 Planctomycetota bacterium | reverse complement strand
AAAAATCCAAGCCGGGCGGCGCGCCGTCTCAGGCAGCGGATCGGCTCCCGCACAGGCCGTATCTGATCTCTCTTTCGCATTGCCGCCATGTCGTCATCCGCGGCGTGCGGCTTGAAAACTCCCCCATGTGCAATTTGGTTATGGATCACTGCGATGATGTTCTGGCGCAAGGTCTTCGCATTACCGCACCGGTGCATTCCCCCAACACGGATGGAATGGATCCCAATGGCCGAAATTTCCTCATCACGCATTGCACCTTCGATGAAGGCGATGATTGCATTGCCATCAAAGCGGACGGGCGGCCGCATCTTATCCATCCCGCCTCGGAAAATATTATTATTAAAAACTGCCATTTCTTCCATGGCCACGGCCTGTCGGTCGGAAGCGGAACCAGCGGTGGTTTGATCAATGTGCTGGCCGAAAAGTGTACCTTTGATGGCACGCAGGCGGGTATTCGCCTCAAAGCCTCCGGCGGCAATGGCGGCCTGGTGGAGGACTTGTATTACGATCATCTTTCGATGGTGGGCGTGGATATCCCCATACTTATCAGCAGCTACTACAACAATACCTCGCCATGGGTTTATCAGGTTCCGGCCCGGGCGCTCAATGATCCCGCCGGCGTTATATCCGCCGCCGCCCACACACCGCGCTGGCGCCATATCGACATTTCACACCTGCGGGCCGTGCAGGCCCAAACGGCTGCCTTTGTGGTTGGTCGGCCGGAATCCCCCGCGGATGTCACGCTGGATCATGTGCAGATCGTCGCGAGAAAGCCAATGCGCATTGTCAACGCCGACGTAGCGCTGCATAACACGCTCATTGTTACTCAAAATGGTTCGCAAGTGGTGGCCACCAATTCCCGCGTCACGCGCGGCCCGTGAATTTACCGGCGGCGCAGGGGAAAAGTCCCCATCGCCGCGCGGGCGCCCGCTGCCAATGTATCATGCAGATTCTCACTTCAAGGAGTCATTCATATGTCGCACCGAAATATATTATTGGGAGCGTTTATTGCGCTCGGTCTCGCTTCGTCCGCCGCGCAAGTGCGGGCCGCCGATCCCGTGTGGGCCCGGCACATGATCAAAAAAATCCATCTCATGGTCAAGCGTGATAAGCCCATTATTCCCCATCGCGTCTTTAATATCACGGCGTATGGCGCGGTGGGCAACGGTAAAAAACTCAACACCCGCGCCATCAGCCAGACGATTGCCGCGTGCGCCAAAGCAGGTGGCGGCGAAGTGCTTATTCCGGCCGGTCGATTTCTCACCGGCCCGCTGACGCTGAAATCAAAAATGAACCTGCATGTGGCGGCGGGGGCCACACTTCTCATGGCCACCAATCCGGCGCTTTATATCCCCAGCCCTGCACAGCGAAATATCGTCCATCCTGGTTATAGAAATTGCATTGTGGCCTTGCGGGCAAATAATGTTGAAATCTCCGGCCATGGCGTCATCGACGGCCAAGGGCAGGCCTGGTGGCCGCGTTATCGCAATCTGCCGGGACACAAGCATCCGCCCAAACTTCCCCATCGGCCTTTTCTCGTGGTTTTGGACGGCTGCCATCGGGTCATGGTGCAAAACGTCCATCTTGAAAATTCACCGATGTTCCATCTGGTGCCCACCCGCTGCCGCGACGTGATCATTGACCATGTTCTTATCACCGCGCCAATCAATACGCCCAACACCGATGCATGCGATCCCTCCGGTTGGAATTTTTACATCACGCACTGCACGTTTAACGAAGGGGACGACTGCATTGCCATCAAGGCCAGTGCGCGGCATGGAACGCCATCTCATCCCTCGTGCGAAAATTATCTCATTACCCACTGCACCTTTAAGCACGGCCACGGCATGTCGGTGGGGGGGCAAACCAATGGATGCCTGAAGTATGTTGTGGTGCGTAATTGCACTTTTGACCATACGCATCGAGGCGTGCGGCTGAAAGCCGGTCCCCGATACGGTGGGCTTGTTGAGTATCTCTTGTATCAGAACCTCACCATGCACAATGTCCGGCTGCCCGTGTTTATCAACAGCTTTTATCCGAAGAAACCCAAGACGCCATCGCAGATTCCTGCGCTGCCGCGTACCCATCTGCTGCCCATATGGAAGCATGTTATTTTTGAAAATATTGTTTCCACCCACTCGCCCCACGCGGGCAGAATTTCCGCTCTTACCCAATTTCCCGCGACGGACATCACTTTTCGCAATGTTCATATTCATGCGAATCGCGGGTTTACCATTATGAATGCCCGTGGTATCCGCTTTATCCATTCGAGCATTTCAGCAGCCCACGGGCCGGCCATCATTGCGTACAACGCCCGGATATCCGGCATTCATCTGAAGAGTGGAAAAAGCCGGCCATGATGGCGAGCGCAGTACTTAATAAGATGCAGTTGATCGGCGTGAAAATAATGCGAAGGAAATTTATGAATATGCAAAAGTACATCCTGATGATGGTGTCTCTCGCGGGCTTTTTGGTGGGCGGCTCCGTGGCCGTGGCCGGGCCGCCGCAGCCACTGGTGCTAAGCGTCGCTGCACACGGCCACGCCGCATTTCACACCATCCAGGCGGCCATCAACGCAGTCCCGGTGCATAGCCACCGGCCAGTGGTGATTAAAATTGCCGCCGGAACATATAAAGAGCGTGTCACCATCCCCTCCGACGATTCGCACGTAGCCTTAATTGGTGCCGGCGCCCGAAAGACCATCATCACATACAACCTTGGCGCAAAAGAAAAAAGCCGGTCAGGCCATGAAATCGGCACATTTCACACCCCCACCGTGACGATTCTGGGCCGCGACATCTCGGCGGCACATCTGACTTTTGTCAACACCTACGGCAAAGGCAGCCAGGCGGTGGCCGTACGTACCGGTGATGGACCGGTCATGTTTACGCATTGTCGATTCATCGGTTGGCAGGACACGCTGTACCTGCACAACCCCCATGCCCGCATTTATCTGCACCGATGCATGATCCAGGGGGCGATCGATTTTATTTTCGGAAAATCACGCGCCGTCTTTGACCATTGCCTCATCCGTTCCGTCGGAAAAGGGTGCATCACCGCCCCGGCGACGCCGCCGCATCAACCCTTCGGCTTCGTATTCCTCCATTGCCGATTGGTGGCAACAAAAGCAGTTCACGTCGGAAGCGTGCACCTCGGCCGGCCATGGCGCCCTTATGGTTATGTCGCCTTCATCCACTGTTCTATGGGCCGGCAGATCGCCCCCGACGGGTGGCTCAACTGGGACCGCACAACCTATTACAAGACGGCGCGGTTCTATGAATTTGGCTCGACCGGTCCGGGCGCTGGCCCTGCCAAACGTGTTCGATGGTCGCATCAGCTTACCCCCGAGAAGGCGGCTGGTATGACCGTCCGGGTAATTCTTGGCCGCGGCCCGTGGAGTCGGAAGAATCGCCCCGGAACCAAATCTTAAAATTCTGCGGCGGCCACGCATCCGTTCGCCGCTGATAGTTTCCGCAGGAGTACGCTGTGAAGCATGTCCAAAACCAAACCGTCGCAGCGGTGGTGGCCACGTGGCTCGCCTTTCTCGTAGGTTTGCCGTGCAGTCATGCCGCACGGCGGCCACCGGCCGTGCTGCCGCCCCTGACGCTCCCCGCTGGTACGCTCATCGTAAACCCCGGCGGCGTCGGAGGCTTCTCCAGCATTCAGGCCGCGGTCAATGCCGCGATAAAAACAACGCATCAGCGTGTAGTGATTGTGATTGAACCGGGTATCTATCACCAGCGTGTCGTGATTCCCGTTGGTGCGCCCCCCATCACATTGCTGGGCGAAGATGGAAAAACCCGCCGCACCATCCTGACGTATGCCCTCAGCGCTAATCACAAGGGCGCCGGCGGCAAGCCCATTGGCACATTTGCCACACCCACACTCTGGGTTCGATCCAACGGCTTTGTGGCCGCCAATATTTCCATCGTCAATGCCGCGGGCAACATTGGGCAGGCGCTGGCCGTTCGCGTGGACGGCGATAAGGCAATATTTTTTCACTGCCGATTCCTGGGTTGGCAGGACACACTTTTGACCACCCACCACCGGCAATATTTTGAAAACTGCCGCATCTCAGGTGCCACCGATTTTATCTTTGGCTCCGCCATCAGTTATTTTAATAATTGCCGAATCCAATCGCTCGGTTATGGCTTCATCACCGCCGCACGCACGCCGAAAACTCAAAAATATGGTTATATCTTTAATCATTGTAAAATTACGTCGCTCAGCCGGCCGGCACGCGTCGTTCTGGGGCGGCCTTGGCGGCAATACGCCGCCGTGACGTTTATGCACTGCTGGATTCCGTCGGCGGTGAACCCCGCCGGCTGGATAACATGGCACCATAACCCGGCGGATAAACGCACCACGCGATTTGCGGAATATGATAACGTCGGGCCCGGCGCTGGCCTCGGAAAGCGCGTTCCCTGGAGCAGACACCTCACGGCGCGGCAGGCCCGGCAGCTCTCCATACGCCAGGTATTGGGTGGCCACAGTCATTGGAATCCACAACAATTTATTGAGCAAACGCTTCTGCCGCAGATACTTACCTTGACCATGCCGCGGTTTGCGCCCCAAAAATTTGTGGTTTCACAGTTCGGTGCCATCGCGGGTGGAAAGAGGCTCGACACGCACGCCATCCAGAGAACGATTGCTATATGCGAGGCCGCCGGCGGCGGAACCGTTGTCATACCCAAAGGTACATTTTTAACCGGTGCGCTGACCTTGGGCAGCCATGTCAACCTGCACCTCGCCCAAGGGGCAGTGCTGCTCTTTAGTGACAACCCAGCCGATTACCGAAAGACGGCCCATGGTTACGACGGATGCCTTCAGGCCGTTGGCGCCCGCGACATCGCCATCACCGGTCGCGGGGTAATTGATGGTCAGGGGCGCCCGTGGTGGCAGATCGCGTGGCGAGCCAAAGCGGCCGGCGGACATCACGTCCCCACCCCGGTGCCGATCCGCCGCCCGCAGCTGGTGGTTCTTAAAAATTGCCGCAGGGTGTTGATCAGCGGCATCACGCTCGAAAATTCCCCCAGTTTCCATCTATTTCCCGAGGAGTGTCGCGATGTGGTCATTCGCGGCATCACAATTTTAGCCCCCCAAAATTCGCCCAATACCGACGGCATCGATCCGTCCGGTTGGAATTATCTCATCAGCCATTGCCGATTTAATGAGGGGGATGACTGCATCGCCATCAAGGCGGCAGGAAAGCACGGCTTTCTCAAACTTTCATGCGCCAATTTCTTAATCCGCCATTGCGTGCTGGACCACGGCCATGGAATGTCGATTGGCAGCGTGACCTATGGGGGCCTGCGCAATGTGACGGTAACGCGCTGCACTTTTAATGATACCGATGCTGGAATCCGGCTCAAATCCAATCGCCATCGGGGCGGTCCGGTTTCAGAGTTGTATTACTCGCATCTGAGCATGAAAGGCGTAAAGGTTCCGATTGAGATTGTCAGCTACTATCTCAAAATTCCGCCGCATCCGCAGCGGGATTCCGCGCAGCCCATCACGCATACCACACCGATTTGGCGCCATATTGTTATTAAAGATGTGCAGGCAGCCGGGGCAAAAATTGCGGGCATGATCATCGGCCTGCCGGAAGAGCCCGTGTCCGATGTGCGGATTGTGCACACCCAAATATCAGCGATCAATGGATTCAAGCTGGTGCACGCGGTGGGGGTGCGGTTTATTCACTCGTCGGTGCGCGTGCGGCGCGGACCGGCGTTCGATGTTCATGATGCCGAAATATCCGGCCTGCCTGAATCACATAAACCGCGCCGCGCCGGCGCGAAATGAAATATTAAAGGCCCGGCGCTGGATCAACGCCGGATGTAAAAAAGATGTCGCGACGATCAGGAGTGCACCCATGAATACCCGCCGATCAAACTGTGGCAACGCTGCCTGTCATATCTACGCACTGATGGCGACGCTGATGGCCGCCGCACCGTACGCACTCGCCACCGCTCCGCCTTTGCCCGTTATCCCGACCACCGAGTATCTCGCCACAAGTTATGGTGCATCGGCAAACGGGTCATCCGTTGACACCACTGCCATTCAAAATGCGATCAATGCGGCTTCCGGCGCCGGTGGGGGAGTGGTTTTGCTCGGAGCGGTGGCGGGGTCAAACAACACCTATCTTTCCGGTGCGATCTCCATGAAAAGCGATGTCAATCTGGAAATTGCCAGTGGCGTAACTTTGGAAATGCAGGCCAAAAACGCCTATACCTCCGGCTCCACGCCCTTTATTTCCGCCAACAATATTTCCAACGCTGAAATATCGGGCGCTGGCACCATCAATGGCCAAGGTGCAACATGGTGGAGCAACCCATCCTCATCGCGCCCTTTTTTGGTCGACTTCCAAAATTCATCCACCGTGGCCTTTAATAACGTTACGCTGCTTAATTCGCCCATGGAAAATCTGGCATTTAATAATACAAATAATGTCACCGTCAATGGTATTACAGTCTCCGCGCCGTCCAATTCTCCCAATACCGACGGGGTGGATCCCGCCGGCAATAATTATCTAATTGAGAACTCCAGCATCTCCACCGGCGATGATGATATTGCGGTCAAACCCCAGAATTCATCTTGCTCCAATATTGTGATACAAAACGATTCAATCGGAACCGGCCACGGCATATCCGTGGGAGGAGAAACCAACGCCGGCCTCAACGGCATGTCGGTAAGCAACGTGACGTTCAATGGAACCACCAATGGGCTGCGGCTCAAAGCGGGTATCGGCAATGGCGGCGTGGTACAAAATATTACATATAGCAATATATCCATGAAAAACGTTTCCAATCCGATTTATATCACCAGTTATTACGTCAACGGCGGCGATCATTCGCCGAGCAATCCTGCAACCGTTGTAAGCGCGCCGCTGACTTCCCTCACGCCGGTTTGGAAGAACATCACCCTGAGCAATATCACCGCAACCGGGGCCGATCGATCGGGCATCGTCTATGGCCTGCCGCAGGCGCCCGTAGAAAACCTAAGCATGAATAATATTTCGATAAGTGCATCGCAAGATTTTGAACTTTACTACGCACAAAATACGCTGTTTACGGGTGGAACTTCAGCATCGACCCTGAGCGGACTGGTCACATACGATGCGACCGTAAATACACCTGAGCCTTCCCCTCTGGCATTATTATCTGCCGCATTAGCGGCCACCGGATTGGGCCTGCCTCTTGGCAAACGCCGGCACCGTATTAAAATATGCGCACAAAAAGGAATAAATAAATGTAAAAATATGAACAATTGACTTGACACGTGCGCATCGGTTTTGTATACTTGTTCCGAGTCGGTGGTATTGCAGGCGCAGCCTTTCTGTATCGCGCTTGAACTGCTGGCGTAGTTTGGTTTTGGTTCATGACTCTTTTAGGCGATGGCCGTTCGGCCGCGCCTCTCTACATCGCTTTTGGTTGCCGTGTTGGCAGCTGAAATTTCTGCGACCCAAGGTCTTTTATCGAGGAGTGAGACCATGTCTAAGGAATCTCAAGTCCGAGTTTTGGCGCTGGCCGCCGCCCTTTGTTTGGCCGCCACCGCCGCCACCGCCACCGCCGCGAGCCTCGGCGTAAAATTTGCCGAAACCGGCGATGGCGACACCTTTCCCACTTTCACCGGTACCGCTGGCGTAACCACCGCCAATGGCGGATCGGGCAATTACGCACAGTCCAATTGGAATAATGTTGTAGGAGAGGAAGGCGTCAAGGGCGTCAGCGGCACGGGAATATCGCTGGTTGACAGCACCGGCGCTGCGTCGGCCGTTACATTCGGATACTCCGCCGGCCATTATTTTAACGCCTCGAAGACCGACGAAGGCGGCGCAGGTCCCACGCCACCCACCGCCGACGAGGAGCTTGTCTCCGGCGCCCTGGAAAATGATGAGGGAACGGCCGCTACCGCGGAATTCAGCCACGTAAGCCCCGGCAGCTATACCGTCGTTCTCTACACCGTGTTTCAAGCCGCCAGTTCGTCCGGGGCCTATTCAGGCGCTGCCACATTTACCGTTAATGGCGCCGATTCAACCGTCGTGCTCGATCAAGGCGGCAACTTCGGTTATCCCAACAGCTTTGATGCTCCCGGCCCCACGGCGTGGGTCACCAACCCCAATCCAAGTTCCACCAGCGCCCCGAGCAATTACGTGGTATTTAATAATGTATCGCCCGACTCCAGTGGCAATATCACGATTGCCTGGAGTAAATACACCGGTGGCGCTTTCAGCAGTGACGGTACAGGCAATGGCGTTGACGCGGTGCAGCTTATCTCGGCCGCCGTCCCGGAGCCGGCTTCGCTTATGCTCATGGGGCTTGGCGCCCTGGTGCTTCCTATGTTAGCCAGACGTAAACGCAGCACCATGGCGGCGCAGCGCAGATAACGCCGATTCATCTTCCCGGCCGGCCGTCTCGGCGCCCTTTGAAAATGGCGGCCGGCCTTCTCCACCCGACGCATCCCCAAGGGCAGGCTCCCCGGTGAGCTGCTTTGCGCACCGGCACACAGCGGCCGTCGTATGCCTGTTTTGGCGATTGGCCGCGCGATGCCTTGGCGGGATCTTGATCAGGTGTAAAAAGTTGCGGAGACATCCGTTGAGGATTCGATCATGGACGACACCCATCCTACCCGCGACGCGGCACTTCCAACGGTACTTGTTCGTCAGGGCGAATTGTCCGACCTCCAGCCGCACTCGGCGCCCGCCGCATCTCGGCCCGGCAATCGCCCGCGCGAGCGGTTCTCACCCCCTCCATTGCAAAGCGTTCACCGGTCATTTATCTTGCCGCGAATGGCAAAGAAGGCTAATCAGACGCTTATTGCCCGGCAGCTGAACATCGCGCCGGGAACCGTTTCCCGCGCGCTGCGGCATCAACCGGGCATTAAGCCGGAAACCCGCGACCGCATTATGAAACTCGCCACCGAATTGGGCTACACGATCAAACCCCGGGGAAAATCCGTGGCTGCCGCTGAAAAAAATGCCTGCTATCTCGGCGTTCTGGTGCAATCACCGGAAAGCAGTCTGACCCATTCGCGCTACCTCATTAGCCTGAGTGAAGCCGCCGCCGCGATGAATGTCACACTGATTGTGCACCATGTTCTATTCGGCGAGTGTGGCGGAATATTAAATGCGGAAAAGCAGCCAGCTGCCATGCGCGATGGCCGCGTGCGCGGTTTGTGCCTCGTACACCGCTGGCCGGAAGAAGTGGTCGCGGAGCTTTCCCGCCGCTTTCCGTGCGTGTCCATTGTACATTTTTACCCGGAGCTCCCTGTCGATCTGATCGATATGGATCATCGCGGTGGAATGAATCTGCTCGCCGAACATCTTTATTCCCTCGGGCACCGCCAGATCGGCTTTTTTGGCCGCTGCGGCGAGGTGTCATGGTCGCGGGCGCGCTACGCCGGCTATGTTGAAGCCATGAGCAAGCTGGAATTGCCGGTTGATCCACGATGGAGTATTCCGCTGCCAGGTGATTGTTTTGACCAGCGCATATTACCGCCGAGTGCGGCCGCCGCCACGGTGGATCATGCCCGCGCCGGCGTAACCGGATGGATGGCCACCAATGAATGGGCCGGACAGGCCTTGGTAAAGGCCTTTCGCGACGCCGGATTGCGCGTGCCGGAAGATGTGTCGGTTACCGGCTTTGATAATTCAGATGTCATTCGTAATCCGGTCATTCGCCTTACCAGTGTGGGTGTGTCGCTGACGTCAATTGGTACGGCTGCCATTCGCCGCCTTTATGGCCGATTGGCGAATCCGGATGATCCTTGGCAAAGTACACTCTTTCGCGTCGAATTGGTGCCCGGAGATTCTACCGGTCGGTGCCGTGGCCATCATTAGCGAATGCCTTACGTCTGCCAGGGTATCCGTGCGGGCTGCCTCCCTACTTGTAAATGCGTGATGGTCCCCCGAGGAGCCTGTCCGAGTAATGGCCGGGATTGGGATGGGTCGGAAATGTCCCGAATGCGCGGCGCCTGAACGCATTGGAGGATCGAGCCGACTCTGAATAACGAGTCAGCGAGATCCGACAACAAAGCAGGCGGGGCATTTCAGGCCCACCCCGCGGGGCGGCGTGCTTTTTGTCCCCCCTCTGCGGCGCGGCTCCTCGGCGTACCGTCTGCGTCAGGTACGCCATCGTCGCCGCTGCTTGATGGGTGTCAAAAATCACGCCGTCGCAACCCGGCGATTACTTGGACAGGCTCCTGGTACTTGTCCATCTGCGGCCTCAATTTGGGCGTTGGTTCGCAAGTGCGGTGGTTTTACCGGCGATGGCTGTTAATTAATGTTGACGGAGTGAACAATGACACAATCCAAAATTTCTGAGCCAGAGCCAGCACAAATTGGGGGCTTCAAATGGCGCGGATACCGCTGGGCGGTCTGCCTTGGCCTGTTCCTCATCACCACCATTAATTACATGGATCGCTTCATGATTTCGCTCATGGAGCCAAATCTGCGCAAATACTTTCACTTTTCCCAAATCGATTATGGAAATATTGCGGCGGTTTTCAGTCTTACGTACGCGGTTGGGTACGCCCTATGCGGCTGGTTTATGGACGCCGTGGGCGTCTGGATCGGCTTTGCCATTACCGTTGTCGTCTTCAGCGGGGCCGAAATGGGTATGGCCCTGGCTACCACTGTCCTGGGATACATGATTATTCAAGGCATCATGGGTTTGGCGCAGGGGGCGAATTTCCCCGGGGCCATCAAGGCCGTAGCGCAATGGTTTCCTAAAAAAGAGCGGGCTTTCACCACTGGCGTTTTTAACGCCGGAACCAGCCTGGGCGTGGTGGCAGCCCCCATTATCGTTGGTCTAACCGCATCGCAATTCGGTTGGCAATCCGGCTTTATAACCGCCGGGCTTGTGGGGCTGGTGTGGGTAGCGTGGTGGCTTTGGCGATATCGAGATCCGGATAACAATCCGCGGTTGACATCGGACGAATTGGCATATATCCGTAGTGACGCGTCCGAAAAACCCCACAAAATCCGCTGGATCACCTTGTTGCAATATAAGCAATCCTGGGCGTTTGTCATCGCCACCATGCTGACCAGCCCCGTGTGGTGGTTTTGGCTTTTTTGGATACCTGATTTTCTCAACCGAAAATTTTCCATACATATCAAGCATATGATTCTACCGATGCTGATAATTTATGGCATGGCCGATATTGGCAGTATTGGTGGGGGGTGGTTATCCAGTTGGCTCATTGCACGCGGTTGGTCGCTTAACGCCTCTCGAAAAACCGCCATGCTTATTTCCGGGCTTTTGGTGGTGCCGGTGTTCGCCGCCGCATGGGCCAGCAACTACCTGATCGCCGCGCTTTTTATAGGTTTTGCCTGTGCAGGCCATCAGGGATTTTCAGCCAATCTCTACACAATGGCGTCCGATACAATGCCCGGCAAAGTCGTTGCATCATTGGTCGGCGTTGGAGGTTTCGCCGCCTCGATTATCAGTATGTTCGTTTCGGCGGGAGTGGGTTGGTTCCTCGATGTCACCCACAATCACTATATTGTGCTTTTTCTCATCGCAAGCGCTGCCTATTTGGTAGCTCTGCTCGTTATCCATCTTTTGAATCCACGTTGGCAAGCCGTCCATGAGGTGATAAATGAAGCCCCAACGGTCCCTTTAACGGTGTAGTGAAATGTCAGTTGGTGATGGGCGTCAGGTGTTGGTTGTCGGGGCATACATGGGTTTCGGCGGGTGCGGGGAATCGGACTGCGGGGTAATTGAGGACCATGGTTAGCAGTACAACGTTCCACTCTGCAAGCCGCCGTGCCGCTATGCGACATTTTGCCAGCGCGAAATTTAACGCGCCGTCGGCTGCACGTCGGCGTATGCCGTACGCCGCCGCTCCCTCCGGCGTGCTTGGCGGCACGTGCGGTCGATTTTCGCCAATTATTTTTCTCGCAACGTCCGATACCTATCCAAAAGGCCTTGTTGGAAAGGATGCTTGGATTGCGGCAATTGCACGGGCTCGGGTCGCGAAGTGTTGGGCTGTTTTGCCCCCTCTGCCATCGGGCATAAAATGGCGATGTGGCACGCTTTTCCGGGCCTCGCAGCCGTGTTGGGCATCGATTCGTTTTGGATGCCGCAACTGGAGTTTCAACAGGCCCGACTGATTGATTAGAGGCGTTGACCATGGACAAAACCAAACCTTACGATCCGGTTCGAGAACTGGCCCGAACTGATTTTCCCAATGATGCCAAATCAGGCTGCGCCATCGGGGCGGATGAATTGGCCCAATGCGTGCGCGAGGCGTGCGAATGCCAAAGCGTATTTGATATCCATACCCATTTATATCCCCCGACCTTCGGCACGCCGGACCTCAATTTCACCACTTCACCGGATCCGCAGGGACTGATGCTTTTCGGCATCGATGAATTGGTCACCTATCACTATCTCATTGCCGAACTGTTCCGCTTTGTGCCCCCAACCCGGCTGAGTCATGAGCAATTCTGGAAGCTCACGCGGCAGCAGCAGGCGGATTTGATCTGGAAAACGCTTTTTGTCGATCGCACGCCGATAAGCGAGGCGTGCCGCGGCATCATTACCACGCTGGAAAAGCTGGGGCTGGACCCCAATGAAACCTCGCTGGAGCCGTATCGCAGCTTTTTTGCCGAACAAGATCCCGATCTTTACATTGACCACGTGATGCGCGTCGCCAACGTCTCTTCCATCACGATGACCAACGCCATTTTTGATCCCAATGAAAATCGCCGCTGGCTCAGCAGCAATGTGCACGGCGATTTGCGCTTCAAATCCACGTTGCGGGTGGATCCGCTGGTGCGCGATTTTCCCGCTGCGGCGGAGCTTCTATCTCAGTGGGGTTACCCCTGCGGCCCGCAACCGAATGCAAGTACCATCGATGAAGTAAAGCGGTTTATGAACGATTGGCTGGATAAGACGCAGGCCATCTATGTGGCTCTTAGCCTGCCACCGGAATTTAAATTCCCGCATCCGCAGGGCGGCCATTCGCCCGACGCCGGCGAGACCATCCTGGAAAAAGTGATCCTGCCGATCTGTGCCCATCGCAAGCTGCCGCTCGCCCTGATGATTGGGTCCCGCCTGCGCGTGGTCCCATCGCTTCGCGAGGCGGGCGATATGGTGGGCCTGTCTTCAGTCGATGCCGTGGTGAATCTTTGCCGGCTCTTTCCCCATAATAAATTTCTGGTGACCATGCTGGCCCGCGAAAATCAGCATGAGCTTTGCGTGGCGGCCCGCAAGTTTAATAATCTCATGCCCTTCGGTTGCTGGTGGTTTGTTAATGTGCCGAGCCTGATCGACGAAATCACCATGATGCGTTTGGAATTGCTGGGTACCAGTTTTATCCCGCAGCATTCCGACGCCCGCGTGCTCGACCAGCTCATATACAAGTGGGACCACAGCCGGCAGCAAATTGCCGCCTGCCTTACCAAAATGTATCAGCGGATACTTCCCGCCCGGCGTATAACGACCACGCAATTGGCACGCGATGTCAAAGCCCTGTTCCATGATAATGCGGAGCAATTTCTCAGCCGATGAATATCCTGCTTACCACCACCAGCTTTGCCGATACACCCGGCACGCACCATCAGGTTCTTGAGCAATCCGGCTTCGCGATCACCACCGTGCGCGGCCCGATTCCGGAGGCGGGCTTGCTCGAACTTATTGGCAGGCATGGCGGGTTTGATGCGTTTCTCTGCGGTGATGATCATATAACCGCCAAAGTAATTGACGCGGCGCTGCCCAGACTGCGGGTTATTTCCAAGTACGGCATCGGGCTGGATTCCATCGATGTCGCGGCCGCCACCGCACGGCATATTCCTGTGCTCTACACCCCCGGCGTTAACGAAACGACCGTCGCCGAGCACACGATCATGCTCATGATCGGCGTAGCCAAAAATCTGTGGCTGCTCGCATCGGCCGTCAAGGCGGGGCACTGGACGCGCCGCACCGGCAAGGAACTTTTCGGCAAACAGTTGGGCCTCGTCGGCTCGGGGCGCATCGCCCGCGAAGTCGCCAAGCGGGCCACGGCCATGGGAATGAAGATCGCGAGTTTCGGCCATTATTGGCCGGCAGATATGGTTAAAAATTTAAAAATCGATTTGTATCCATCCGTTGACGAACTGCTCCCGCGGTGCGATGTGGTATCCCTGCACACCAATCTGACGCCCGAGACTCAAGGCCTCATCAACCGCCGCCGCATTGCCCTGATGCGGGATGGCGCTATCCTCATCAACACAGGTCGCGGAGGCCTTATTGTCGAACAGGATGTCGCCGAGGCCTGCCGCTCCGGCAAACTCTTCGGCTACGGCGCCGATACGCTCACCCACGAGCCCATGCAAACCCCGCACATATTTCAATCAGTGGATAACATACTGCTGACACCGCACGTCGGCAGCCGCACTTTTGAAAGCGTTGAACGCCAGGGGTTGCGGGCAGCGCTCAATACCGTCCATTTTCTTTCGGGCAATCCCGATTACATTCAAGCCAACAAATTTTAGGAGAGCAGCGATATGACCACGTCGGTTCCCGTGGAATATATTGTTCCGGCAGAGCTTCACAACCGCGTTGTATATCGAGCGTATACGCGCCGTGGCTATCTGCCGGACGAGGCGCAGATGGCCGCTGATTTCAGCGAATTTACCGCTCGCCATGGGATTAAGACGCACAATGCCCTTAAGGCGTTGCACCTCGATGACCTATTTGGATCTGCCGCAGGTGGCTGCCGGCCCGGTGCGCAAATTCAGGAATTGCCCAGCCGCTTTTCCGCCGTGAGCCGCTGGAATGCCAATCGGAAATTGGGCCAGGCGGTAGCCGAAATGGCGATCACGCGTGCGATGCAGCTCGCCGACACCTGCGGCGTGGGCACGGTGGTGGTGGATAACGCATTCCATTATTTGTGGGGCGGTGGTTACGTTATTCGGGCGGCGCAGAAGGGGTATATTGCGTATACGAACTGCACCGCAGCGCTGGCTGAAGTGGTGCCATTCGGCGGTAAATTTCCGACGCTGGGCACCAATCCCCATTCCTGGGCATTTCCCACCACTGAAGCCATCGGCTTTCCGATTTGCATCGACTGGGCAACAAGCACTGTGGCCATGGGGCGTGTCCAGCAATTCGCGCGGGAAGGGCGAACACTTCTGCCCGGCTGGGCGGTGGATGCGGACGGACGCGAAACCACGGATCCCGCCAAGGTTGCCGCTCTGCTTCCCTTTGCCGCTCATAAGGGCTATGGGCTTTCACTCATCGACGAACTCACGGCTGCATTCATCGGCGGTTCGCTTCCGACCATCCGCAATCGGTGGACGCAGGGCCATCCGCAGGAAAAGCACACCTGCTGCTTTTATTTTCAGTGCATTCGGCCCGACGCCCTATCCTGCGATGCCTATGCCATGGGCCGATCTTTAAATGAGAATGTCAAGACCATCCTTGCGGATATTCGCGGCCATGGTAATGAGGCGGTGCTGCTTCCCGGCGAACCGGAAGCGCGGGCGTTTGAAAAATCTCGCCGGCTTGGTGGGATTTTGTTTACCGGCGCCGAAGTGGATGCGCTGGCTGCCATTGCTGAAGAATGCCACGAGCCTTTTGATAAAAGTTTGATCAAACCTGTATTGGAGTCCTGATGTCTTACGCGGCACTGAATGTGCAAGGAAAAGTGGTTATTGTGACCGGCGGCACCAGCGGCTTAGGCCGCGCCATCGCCCTCGGTTTTGCGCAGGCGGGCGCCAAAGTTGTAGCCGCCTCATCCAATCCTGAAAAAGTAGCCGCCGCCCAGAAAGAGCTTTCAGCCATCGGGCCACACCATACCGCGGCCGCTCTCGACGTTACCAACGCCGAGCAGGTTGCGAGTTTTATGACCCATGTTGCAGAAAAAGTTGGGCGAATCGATGTGCTCGTTCACGCGGCGGGCATCATGAAGCGCTGCCCGGCCATCGACCTGTCAATCGCCGATTTTGAACGCGTGATCCGCGTAAATCTTACCGGCAACTTTATAACGGCGCAGGCAGCCGGCCGGATTATGCTCAAGCAAACGCCGGATAAGTATGCCGTTCGCGGGTCGATCATCAACATCGCATCGCTTTCGTCCTTCGTTTCCTTTTCCGAAGTTATTGCCTATGGCGTGTCGAAATGTGGCGTTACGGGCATTACCCGCGGCTTGGCCAACGAGTGGTCGCCGCTGGGCATTCGCGTCAACGCCATCGCGCCGGGCGTTTTTCCTACGGAACTTAATCGCCCCCTTATTGACGGAACTCCCCGGGGCGAATGGATCAAGGCCCACACGCCCGCCGGCCGTTTCGGAAATGCCGATGAGGTGGTGGGTGCGGCGATCTACCTCGCCAGCGATTCCGCCAGTTTTACCACTGGCGAAACCCTGGCCGTTGATGGCGGTTTCCTCGCCCGCGGCGTATAAATGTCATCCAATGCAGGATGAAGGCATGTTTTTCAGGAATTTCCGATGACCGGCGTGGGGCGTGACCCTGCGACAATGCGACATCCGCCGTGGGAAAACCTATAATCCTTCAGGCATGACGGTTGGTTAGACGTTCATGCAATTGGCCGGCGTCACGCGGCAGCGAATACCGCGCCTCGGCTGGCGATGGTTAAACCCTCAGCTGCATTCCCGCAGCGGGGGCTTTTGGTGGAGGAGGCCCGTATGCCTCCAACGGTGCTGGTGGTAGAAGATTACGCCGACCTTGCGGAGCTGCTCTGTCAGTTGCTCCAGCGGGCCGGTATTGCTGCGACTTCGGCCGCGTCTGGGTCCACCGCGATCGAGGTGGCCAAGGCCCACACCCCCGATGCCGTCCTCCTCGATTTAATGCTTCCCGATATGAGCGGCATTGATGTATGCCGACAGCTTAAGGCAAACCGAGCTACCGCCGACGCACCCGTCATTTTTGTAACCTGTGCCGAGGGCGAAAATTGCTCGCGCGATTGCTTTCGCTTCGGCGCCTACGACATTATCTTTAAGCCCTATGATCCCCAATCCGTGGTTCAGACCGTCTTCGCCTCCCTTCAATGGCGGCATACGCAGGAGATTCATCCCCACGATGGTGAAATTCACCTCGACGCCACAGAACCGAAAGTCTCCGCGCGCGGCCTGGAAGAATTGTTTTTAAAAATCAGGCAATCCCCGCAATTGACCATGCGCTTGCGCGACACCGTATCGACAGCTTTGGCTCCCTGTTTCTACCCGCAAGACGCCGCTGCCAGCGGTCTGCCGTCCCCCCTGACCCTGCAATACAAGATCATCCCCGACCCCAAACGTGACATGCCGATACTTGACATGCATTTTCACTGGCCCCCGTCTCCCCAGCCGCAGGCCAAATCGTGGTTCGGTCTGCGCAAAAGAGAGGACGCCGCTCCACCTTGGTTGGGGAACATTGCCATGGCACTTCACGCCAGCATCCTCACGATGGAAAATGGTGATGCCCAACTGCGCTGCGACGGCCTTTCACCTCCCCCTTCCCCTCAAGATGGCCTTCCGCAGGCAATCATTGGCGACGGCCATCCATCATCACATGGTTGATTATTTTTCGGAGGCGCCATGCGCATCGCCGTGCCGCGCGAAGTCAAGGCAGATGAATACCGTGTCGCTCTGCTGCCCGCTGGCGCAGCTGCACTTGTTCGCTCCGGCCACAGCGTCGCGGTCGAATCACAGGCCGGTGCAGGCAGCGGAATCTCGGATGATCAATACGCCGCAGCCGGTGCATCCATCCGGCATTCCCCCGACGAGCTTTGGCCGCAAGCCGATCTGATCATCAAAGTTAAGGAACCTCAGGCCACCGAGTTTCAATACTTTCGCCCGGGCCTGCGGGTGATGACTTATTTCCATTTTGCAGCCGAAAAGCCCCTGGCGCAGGCATGCCTGCAATCCAAAATTACAGCCATTGCGTATGAAACCATCCGGGATGCGCGCGGTTCACTTCCCTGTTTGACCCCCATGAGCGAGATTGCCGGAAAAATGTCGATCCAGGAGGGAGCCAAATATCTTGAACGCCCAATGCTCGGCCGCGGCATCCTGCTCGGCGGCGTTACGGGGGTGCTGCCGGCCCATGTCGTTATTTTGGGCGCGGGCGTCGTTGGCCATAATGCGGCTCGGGTCGCTGCCGGCCTTGGTGCTCAGGTAACTCTCATGGATATCAATCTGGATCGTCTGCGCTATCTCGCAGATGTGATGCCGGCCAATGTCACAACCCTGTTTAATGATCAGGAAACACTTCGGCGATCACTGGCGACAGCGGACCTGGTGGTAGGGGCCGTGCTGATTCCCGGCGCCCGGGCGCCGCATCTGGTGGAGCGCGCGGGCTTAAAATGGATGCAGCCGGGCAGTGTGATTGTGGATGTCGCCATCGATCAGGGGGGCTGTTTTGAAACATCGCGGCCCACCACACATCAGGCCCCGGTTTATGTTGTCGATGATGTGGTCCATTATTGCGTTACCAATATGCCCGGCGCCGTTGGCCGCACCAGCACCTTCGCCCTTTGCAATGCCACGATCCAATTTATTCAGTTGGTGGCCGATGCGGATTCCGCCGCCCCTGATTCGGCCTATGCGTTGCTGCAAAATCCGCACATCGCATCGGGCGTAAATATGGTTGACGGCAGGATTACGCACGCCGCCGTCGCCGCCGCCATCGCATAGGCTCCGCCCACCCGGCAGCCGATCAGTTCAACGTGGTGCTGCGGCAATAGCATTGGCGGGATCGCACCGGCGGACAGGTTTCAGGAGCCTGTCCGAGTAATGGCCGGGATTGGGATGGGTCTGAAATGTGCCGAATGCGCGGCGGAGGATCGAGCCGACTCTGAATAACGAGTCATCG
>JAJZGD010000217.1 GCA_021804985.1 Planctomycetota bacterium | reverse complement strand
CAGGCAAGACGCCTGCGGTCCCGGCGGCACAGCGCCCGCGTGCGACGAGCCAAACTTCGCCGGCCAGCCTGCTTTACCGCGCACCGGCGTGCTGCCCGCGGGCAGCACGCAGCGACGCCGACGAGGCGCGGCCAGCAGGCTGGCCGGCTAAATAGCGCGGACGCGCGGGGCGGCGCGGCATTATCGAAGTTCGATTTCATCGACGAGCGTAAAATGTTCATCCGAGAGAACAAGGCTGGCTAAGGCGGGGTTATCCACGTGAATCACAACGGTGGGATCACGCGAGGGATTGATGATCAGGCCGTAGACATAATGAATATCGATTTCGGCCGCTAAGAGTGCCTTGCCGATGCGTGCGAGCCCGCCGACGGCGCTCCCTTCAGGCATTTCCACCGCGACAAGTTCGCAGATGGAAAAGGGATAGTGATGGGTGTTTAAAATCTGGGCGGCGATGTCGGTGTCGTTAAACACAAAACGAACGACGGCACAATCAAAACCCTGAAGCACGGTAAGGGCGAGAATTTTGACTTCGGATTCATCAAAAATACCCATCAGCGATGCCAGCATTCCGACGCGGTTTTCGACGAATACTGAAACCTGCCGCACACAAGGTGTGCCATGTGCTTTTTGGGTGGCGGGACTTTCTACTGATCTTCCCATAGGCGACTATATTACCCGTGGGTGCAAATTTGGAAAAGATGCGATGCCGACCGACCGCACGCTGCGACTTTAGGCTGCGGCCTTAAGCCGTGGCCCGGTTGGCCTCGGGCGCCACAGGCTCAACTTTTCCTTGAATATCCATCGCCATGTTGGCCAGCGCGTCGGCCCGACTGTTGTCCTCACGGTAAACGTGCTCGATCGACCATTTGGGGATGGTGCGCAGCTCGGCCAAGGCCTGCATGTAAAGGGGGCGAAGATCGGGGCTTTTTACGCGGTAGACGCCGGTGATCTGGCGGACAACGAGTTCGCTATCGGCGAGGATACGCAGCTTTTTGACACCGAGCCGGCGGGCGGCCTGAGCGCCGCGGACCAATGCGGTGTACTCGGCAACATTGTTGGTGGCGCGGCCGATGAATTCGCCGAGTTCGTAAATGGTTTTGCCGTCCGGTGCAGAGATGGTAAGTCCGATGGCGGCGGGGCCGGGATTTCCGCGTGATCCGCCGTCGAAACGGAGGCAGAGTTCATCCGTGTTCATCTGATGTTGATGCGGGGGGCGATTCATACCAGCATTCTCTCAAAGGCATGGTTTTGAGCATTTAAGGGATTTGGGGTCGGTTTTAGTTGGCGGCGGTGCGTTCTCCCGCAGCCGGGTTTTGGGCCACATATAAAATCCGGCCGCATGAGCGACAGCGGCGGATTTCGTCGCGGCCGCGGAGCAGATTGACATCTTCAATGCTCAGGTTCATGAAACAGCCGCCGCAGGCGATATTTTCCATATCATCTTCCTCGTATTCGACGGGGGCCATCACTTCGCCGGGGTGCCGCTGGCCGATGCGTTCGTATTGTTTGAGGGCCTCCTGAGGAACGCGTGTGGCGGCCTCGGTGCGGCTTAGGCGCATGGCATCGATGCGGGTGGTCAGGTCGCGTACCTTTTCGGCACTTGCGGCCTGAACGGACGAAAGGTGATAAGCGACGCCCTTGATTTTTTCATTGAGCGCGGCGATGGATTTTTCGAGGGCTTCTTTCTCTTCCATCATTTTGAAGGTGTTTTTTTCCAGATCGCTGACAATCGCCTTTTCGGCAGATATCTGGACGAGAATGGCCGAATAATCCTTATTGGTTTTGGTGGTATTCAGGGCGGTGCGCATTTTTTCAATGTGCTCCCGCTTGACGGCCGTTTCCAACTCTTCGGCAGCGATGTTGGCCTGAAGTTGCATGGAATTGGCTTGCAGGCGGCTTAATTCCGCCTTTAACTGCGCCATGCTGACTTCGACGGTTTTTTGATCTCGGGTAACGTTTAGAAGACCTTGTTCCGCCTCTGCGAGGGCACGATCAATCTTGTGCAGGTTCAGGAGGGCGGGGATGGTAACAAACTCCGGCATTATTCACCTCTTCGTGAATCTGCCAGTGTATCCGTACGGCGGCACTCTGCCAATGCCGTGCGAAATGCGGGGAAATTTTCGCCGCCTGACCGCACGGCACCGGGGCGTTACTGCGGGAGCGCCATTCGCCGGTACAACCCTATATGATGAGGGGCATGTTGAATGTGATCGCCATTATGGGTTGCACCGCGAGCGGCAAATCTTCCGTTGCTGAGGTGATTGCCGGGCGGTGGCGGGAAAGCCGGGGTGTCGTCGCGACGGTGATGGCGGTTGATTCGATGCAGGTATACCGGGGCATGGACATCGGCACGTCAAAACCGAGCGAGCAGGTCCGGCGCAGCCTGCCGCATGCCATGCTCGACGTGGCGGACCCATGGGAGAGCTATTCGGCGGCCCGCTTTTGTGATACCGCGCAAAACATTCTCGATGCGCACGCGGCGGAGGGGAAGCGTGTGATTATGGTGGTGGGAACCATTTTGTATTTCAAAGCATTAACGCAGGGGCTGTTCGCGGGGCCGGCGGCGCAGCCGGAAATTCGCCGGCGATTGAACCAATTGGCCGACGATGCCGGCACGGAAGCGCTGCACCGTCAGCTTGCGGCGGTGGATGCGGTGGCGGCCGGCCGCATACATTTGAATGATCGGCGTCGGTTGATTCGGGCGTTGGAGGTTTTCGAGGTTACGGGGCGGCCGATCAGCGCGTTGCAGGATCAGTGGCGGGCGGAACGAAGCGCGCCGGACTTTCCGCTGATTGTGATTCAGCGGGATCGTGCGGATTTGGCGCACCGCATCAACCGGCGCGTGGAGGAAATGCTTGAGCGGGGCCTGGTGGAGGAAGTGGAGCGATTGATCAATCACCCGCAGGGGCTTTCCATGCAGGCCGCGCAGGGTGTGGGATATAAGGAAATCATTGACTATCTGCACGGCCGGTGCAGTCGGGATCAGGCGATCGAAGAGATAAAAATCAACACCCGGCATCTGGCGAAATTGCAGCGAACATGGCTGCGGCGTTTTGCGATCACCGCGACCGTCGATGCCGGGCCGACCGAAACGGCGGAGTTGCAGGCGCAGCAGATCATGGATGCGTGCGAGGGGTGGGCGGACAGGCTGGCGAGCGCATAATTGGGCGTGGTCAATCACAACGGTGGAGGTTTTATTTATGCGTGTGTTAACGGTTGATGTCGGCTCATCGTCGATTAAAGCGGCCTGGTGCAAAAATGGAAACATAAAGACTTCAATGCAAGTAGATACACCGAGCGTCCGCGCGGGGCGGCAGGTTGAGATGGATGGTGAGCAACTGATCGCCGCATTTGAAAAAGTGATCTCGGAGGTGATGAAGCATCATAAGCATGTCGATGCGATTGCCATTGATACGCTTTCGCCGGGCATGGGGTTGGTGGATGGCAAAGGGGGGCTGCTGACGGGGCTGATCACGCATCAGGATCGCCGCAGTTTTAAGCAGGCGCAGCAGATTGAGGAACATTTTGGCGTGGCGGAGCATCAAAAGCTGATTGGGAATCGGCCGATACCGGGTGGCATCGGGTCAACGAGCCTGCTGTGGCTGAAGGAAAACTGCGCACCGCTGTGGAAAAAGCGGGGCTGGATGGTTGGGCCGGCAACGCTGCTGGTGCATCATCTCACGGGGCAGTGGTGCATGGACGTATCGCATGCGGGTTTTACGGGGCTTTACGCCACGCCCACGCTCGGTGGGTGGGCGCCCGCCATGCTGAAATTTCTGGGGATTACTGAAGATCAGCTTCCGCGGCTGCTTTGGGCCGATGAAATTGCCGGTACGGTAAAGGCCGGCGTGGCGGCGCGGCTGGGGATAGCTGCGGGCACGCCGGTGCTGCCGGGGATCGTGGATACCAGCGCCGCATTGATCAGCACGGATTGCCACCCGGGGCAAATGGTACATAGCTCCGGTTCGAGCGATGTGTTGGCGTTGGTGGTGGATGGTTGGCAATGCAATGATGCGGTTTTATGGCGTCCGCTGGGCACCGGGCGCCACGCACCTGCGCGGTGGCTGGCGGTGAGCACGATTGCCGCCGGGGGGTCAAGCATTAAATGGGTGCGAGATCAATTTTTTTCGGAGATGTCGCATAAGCAGTTTGGAAAAATGATGGAAAAGCTTATTGCCTCTCTGGGGGGGAAAAAGACGAGGAAGAATGGCAGAGATGACAAGGGTGGCGCCGATTCGGCCGAGGGGGCGCCGGGAGAGGGTGTCGAATTTCGTCCGCTGCTGGCGGGGGATCGCACGTCCATGGAGGAAAAACAGGCCGCGTTCGAGGGATTGACATTGTCAACCACGCGGGAAGAGATGCTGCGGGCGGTTATCCGGGCATTGGGGGCCGAGAGCCGGCGCCGTTTTAATGACCTGCAAAAGATACGCAAGGTGAACGCTGAAATTTATACGATGGGTGGCGAGGAGGCGCTGGCCAACTTTCTTCATAGCGAGTGGATACGCCCGGGAAGCTGGAAATTTACGCGTTTAGCGGGCGAGGCGATGCCGGGCCTGGCGAAATTAGCGGAATTGGCCCTGGGGGCCTGTCCGAGTAATCGCCGGGATTGGGATGGGTCTGAAATGTGCCGGATGCGCGGCGGAGGATCGAGCCGACTCTGAATAACGAGTCATCGAGATCCGACAACAAAGCAGACGGGGCAT
>JAJZGD010000216.1 GCA_021804985.1 Planctomycetota bacterium | reverse complement strand
GGAATGACGTCGCCGGCCTGATAGAGGGATTGCTCGAACAAGGGCTCAAGGTAGAACGAATCATGAACATCCCCCTGAAAAATGGCCCATGTCGGATTGGTGTTGACGCGGCCCAGCGTATTAAGCGAGGATTGCTGCGTCGGCGTCCACTGCCCCAGGATTGTGGCATCGGCACCAAAGTTGGAAACGGCATCCCGGCGCGTAAGCCGCAGCGTTACGTACGGCAAAAGAAAATCGCCGGAACCCGCCTGCTGCAGCGAAACATCGTTGACACTTTCATGCAGATACTGCAAGCCAATAATGCCATAAACAAACAGCCGACGAAACTGCGCCAGATTGTAAATCAGTTCCCCGCCGCCGCCGGAGGCCCGGCCGTTAAAATTAAGGTTGCCAAGGCCGACATTCGACGCGGTGTATTGATCGTAACTGGCAAATATCCGCCCCCGCAGACGCCGCAGACCCAAAATAGGAAACTCATAGGAGCCTTGCACCGACTGCATCCGGTTAAAGCCGGCGGTGGCGTAATTCAGGCTTAGGATGTCGTCATGGTTGGTCAGCTGATTATCGATAAATCCGAAGTCCTCGATCCATGGATTGGTCTGCGGTGTGCCGGTGTTGGAAATTTGTGCGTAGGCCAGCCATGGCTTGGCCTGATGCACGTCATAATCCAAAATCATGGAATCCGGCTCGTTTCCAGCCGAAACACCCACACTTACCTGCCGCCCCGGCTGCTGGTTAAGCCGCAAAAGATAATCATCGATCCGGCGCCGGCTGAAAATATCATTGGTGCCGGGGGCATTGGCACCGGTATGCACGGGCGAGTGCGCAATAATAAATTGATTTCGGGCATTGTTAATCGGATGCTTGCCGGAAAACCCGCGGCCGGATGCCACGGTGCGTATTTCGGAGATGATCAAGTCATGAATGATCAAATTCACCCGCGTGTCGGATGCGGGCCGCAAATCACGCACACCCCGAAATTGTCGGGCCGAACGCGCCACAAGAACATCGGGAAAGCCAGCGTGATCCATAAACAAATACAACTGCGCACCGATGCTGTTAATCGCGCTGAGGTGCATGATATGTCGCTGATCGGCCGCATCCAACGCACCGAGTGAGGTCTGAATCGTCGGAAACCCCTTTCGCGGCAGTAATTTTCCGTTTTTGTAAGCTACGCCCGCGACGTAACCCGTGCTGGATAACCCCAGAATGATCGGTACCCGCAACAGGCGCTGTATCGGCGGCAGTTCAGTGCGCAAATATTCGTACGAAAGCACAATTTGACTCACCGGGTAGACCGGCCCATCCTGATGACTGGCCGCCGGCAATGGCTGAGGCGCGGTTTTTGCCGCCGCAACAGGTTGCAAACTTGCGGGGCGACCAAGGTGCGGCTGGGTGCCCGCCGCGCTCGTGGCCGCGGCTTTGGCAGCGGCGGTTTTTTCGGCACTCGCTGGCGCAGTGGTCGGGTGCGTGGAGGGGCTTGGCGCAGCGGCCATCGACGGTGTTTGTCCGTCGTCCATCGGCGGAACCACCACGGAAATATGCACTCCCATGGCGGGCGCATCCGCATAGCACGGCCCAATGATGGCCTGCGAAAGACCGCCGGCAATCGCCAGACACGCACAGCTATACAGGACGCCGCCGAACCGCTGCCGGATTTGCGCACGACGCGGCGATGTCGCCGGGCGAATTTGCAGCCCGTCAATTCGATCCGCTGGCCGCATCTGACCCATTGCTGCCATGAAGTCTCCCATTAAAGGCGTTCATCCATGAATTGCGCCTGCCGCAATCCACCCGCTGGCGGCGCAACTTCATCTGCGGCACCACAGCCGGTCGCCTTTGGCCGCGCTGCCCCTAAAGTTGTCTACCCTATCGGTACTACCGCTACCCTTAAAATCCGCGCACACCCGCACGTGCATCCGGTTTTATTCTGAGCCCAAGCAATGTCTGGATTGCCTGCTCTGCCTGCCTCAACCTGAGGTACATCTTAACCGCGCCCGCGGGCTTTGCACAGCAAAACTTTAATAAAAACCCCCTATTGCAACGGCCCAAAACCGTGGCGTGCCTCCCCCCGCTTCGGCGCCCCACCCCCGCACTCGCCGGTATACTTACTGCCATGGATGCAGAGACCACCGGCACCCCCGACACCACCGCCTCGCTTGACTCCCACTGCGACCAATTAATCGCCTGGGATCATGAGCATATCTGGCACCCCTTCACCCCCATGACCAGCTGGTTTGATAAAAAGGACCCGCTGATTATCACCCACGGACAGGACGAATTCCTGTTCGATATACAGGGGCGTCGTTACATCGATGGGGTTTCGTCCCTCTGGTGCAACATCCACGGCCATCGGGTGCCGCAGCTCGATGCGGCGCTGGCGCGCCAAATCGCTCAAATTGCCCACACCACGCTCCTTGGGGCCTGCAATGTGCCGAGCATCGAGTTGGCAAAACTATTGGCGGATATTGCGCCGCCCGGCCTCAAAAAAGTGTTCTATTCCGACAATGGCAGCACCGCCGTGGAAGTGGCGCTGAAGATGGCTTGGCAATTCTGGCGAAACATCGGCCGACCCGAAAAATGCCGCTTTCTGGCCCTTTCTGCGGCTTATCACGGCGATACGCTCGGGGCCGTATCGGTAGGCGGCATTGAGGCGTTTCACGATGCCTACCGCGGGCTTTGTTTTGATGTTATGCGAGCGAATTGCCCACAAATCGCTGCGTTTTCAAGCGCCAACGTTAGCATCAATAAGAATGTCCCATTTGACAGCATTTCATTTGAGGACAAATATATATCTCAAATGGTGGCCGAAAATGCGGCCTCGCTCGCCGCGATTATTGTCGAGCCTGTGATCCAGGGCGCCGGTGGAATGCGAATGCAGCCCCGCGGAACGCTCACGCGTCTGCGACAACTTTGTAATCAGCACAATATCCTGCTGATCTGCGATGAAGTTATGACCGGCTTTGGCCGCACCGGCGCCATGTTCGCCTGCAATCATGAAAATATCAGCCCGGATTTGCTGTGCCTCTCCAAAGGCCTGACCGGCGGCTACATGCCCTTGGGCGCCACACTTACGACCCAACCCGTGTTCGACGCCTTCTGCGGCGATCCCAATGCAGGTAAAACCTTCTTCCACGGCCACACGTTTACCGGGCACCCCCTCGCGTGTGCCGTCGCGATTGCATCGATTGAACTCATGCTCGCATCACAGCTCTGTGCGCGATCCATGGAAATGAGCGGCTGGCTGGAAAGCGGCCTCGCCCCCCTCCAGCATCATCCGCATGTTGCAGATATCCGCATCACCGGTGCCGTAGCTGCCGTAGAAATTGTCCAATCCCGCACCCCGCGCATCGCCTATCCCTGGCAGCGACGCGTGGGCGGAGAAATTTGCCGCCGCCTTCGACCGCATGGCGTTTTGCTGCGGCCGCTTGGTGATGTGATCGTGATCATGCCGCCGCTGACCACACGGCACGAAAATGTGGCTACAATTACCCGGAGCCTGTGCGAGGTGCTAGGAGTCTGAATCCTGTCCGAGTAATGGCCCAGGCGAATATCCCGGTATTGAAGAGGACTAACAAGTGCACGTGGTGGATCAATCAGGGTGGGCTAAGCCGGAAAAGTCAGCCGGGAACCGTATCCAGCGCGTAACAATTCCCGGCTTGTTTGTTACAGGCACCAGCACCGATATTGGTAAAACCACCGTCACCGCCGCGCTGGCGGGCGCGTTTCGCCGCTTGAATATCAGGGTCGGCGTCTGCAAGCCGATCGCTTCAGGCTGCCCCAAATGGCCCAATCGCGGAGCTGCCGGCCATCTCACCAATGCCGATTTGATGTCACCCGATGCCGAGCTTGCCGCCACCTATGCCGGCCTTACCATAAGCGAAGACTTGATGCCCATGATCAGCCCTCTTCGCTATGCCGCACCGGTTTCCCCACATGTCGCCGCCCGGCTTGAGGGCCGCGAGCCAGACTGGTCGACAGTGAATGACGCAATGGCCTATTGGCATCACCATTGCGATTTTTTGATTGTGGAAGGCGCCGGCGGATGGCTGGTGCCGCTCAATAAAGACTTCTTTACTCTGGCCGATCTGGCAACGGCCCTGCAATTACCCGTGCTGGTCGTCAACGGCGTCTATCTAGGCAGCATTAACCACACTTGGCTGACGGTCGAAAATATTCGGAGCCGCGGGCTATCGGTGGTTGGCTTGGTCGCCAATCAGGTTCCGCTTAACGCTGATTTTGCCGCCATGACAGCGCTCGAGGAATTGCCTGCCGCCACGGGCCTGCCGCTGCTCGCACAGCTTCCCGTCAACCCCGATGCAAATCTTAAGCACATACCGGAAGAATTCGTCGATGCGCTTGCCCCGTTTGCCAAAGATTACTGGGCCGCAACGATGCAAGGCAAACAACCTGCATTGCCACCGGCGAAATAATGACCCGCCGAGGCGGTTTATCGGCGCGGAATGATCGCAAAAAGGATTTCCGATGGAATAAACGCGCCAACTCGTGGAGCGCCCCGAATATCGCGGCGGCACCATGCCGCCGCATTATAGGGGTAGGGAAGACCGCTTTTATTGCGGTCTCCCCTCCCTCCGAACCGGACGGGCGCAATTAACGCATCCGGCTCTCCGGTCGTTGGACTCCCTTCAGAGACTCACACGCCAGACGATGGGCTTCCACAAGTGAATACAAACCCAAGTCCTTGAAG
>JAJZGD010000215.1 GCA_021804985.1 Planctomycetota bacterium | reverse complement strand
CTCCCCTTCTCTGCGTGAGATATTAAATAATTACATCATGCCGGAGGCATGATTCATTAAATTAACTGAAACGACGGTTGTCTCACGCAGAGGCGCAGAGGCACAGAGGCTGCCTGCGGGCAGCACGCCGACCCGCGGCCAGCAGGCTGGCCGGCTAAACATGGTTGGACACGCGGGGGTGACCGGCTGCGTGCCAATTGCGGCGAGCGAACTTTTTCCGCCGGACGCGGCACCTCCGCTCAGCGGCGAATTTGTGCCCCAAGCTCTGACGTCATGGCATCCATAATGCGAACCATCTGCGCGTCCACCGCTTCGGATCGCAGGCTGCCTTGGGCGCCGCGAAAAATCAGTTCAAACGTCACGCTTTTTTTGCCCGCATCAATGGGCTTGCCGCGATACGTTCCGACAAACTCTGCGCCCGCCCGCATCGCCGGATCCGCCATACGGTCCAGAATTTCCTCGATCTGCCGCCACGCCACACACTCGTTCACAATCAATGACAGATCGCGCCGAACCGCGGGGAAGCGGTGAATCGGCCGGGCCAAACGCCGCGGATTAAACAGCCCCTCAAGCAATGACCAATGCATCTCGGCCGCTGCGGTGGCCTTTCGCAATTCGTAATACTGCTGCACTTGCGGTGCAACCACACCCGCCACCCCCAAAACGTATTCATTGGCGCCCCGCTCAGTCGGCGTCGCGTCGCCCGGCTCCGCAGCGTCCGCCGCGGCCGCGGTTACGATGATCTGCCCGCTGGTGCCGGGCGCAAAGCCCACAGCCGCGACGGGCCGCAGGCGCACTTTGGCCGCCGGCGCCAACCGCGAAACCACCAGTTCAATACACCCGATCACTTCTGAAATGTCCGTCCCGGTGATGGCCAAATCGGTGCGTTCCAGCGGTTGCGATGGCTGGTCGCTGAGCGTTTGGAAGCTTTGCGCCAATTCAAATAGGCGTGGGCTTGCCTCGCCATTGTTTTGATTGTGCCGAATGGCCGCTAAAAGCCCCGGCAGCACACTCGGCCGCAAAATATTATTGGCCTTGCGTACCGCTTCATCCACTTTCAACGGTTGATATCCGGACGGGGCAAACAGCATTGCCTCTGCCGGATCGACAAATGTAAAACTTACGATCTCATGCCAGCCCGCCCCGGCCAGCGTGCGCCGCATCAGCCGCCGCGCGGTGAGATGATTATTGGCGGCCGGCATTGCGTGCAAAAGCCGCTCGGCCACCGGCACATGCTCGTAGCCCCAAATGCGGAGCAATTCCTCAATGACATCAATTTCACGCGTTACATCGCTGCGAAAGCCCGGCACCGTGCACGCGATCGCCCCGTCCTGCGTGCGGGGTGAAAATTCCAGGCGGCTTAAGATGCCGAGAGCGGTTTCTGCGGGTATTGGTATGCCGATGATCTCAGTAAAGCGCGACAGGCGAAGCCGAACCTCCGCGCTGCGATGGATCGGCAATCCGACATCGGCCGCAGCCACCACCGTTCCGCCGGCCACCTGCATAATAAGTTCTGCGGCCCAGCGTCGGGCGTAGACGGCCATGGCGGGATCAATGCCGCGCTCAAAACGCCGCGCTGAATCCGATGTGATGCCCAGGCGGCGCGCGGTTTCGCGGATGCCTGCGGCATCAAACTGCGCGGACTCCAGCAGCACGCTGACTGTTTCGGCGGATACTTCGCTCTGTGCCCCGCCCATCACGCCCGCGAGCGCGAGCGGTTTATCATAATCGGCAATCAGCAGATCACCGGTGGAAAGCACCGCCGTCTGCCCGTTGATCAGCGAGATTTTTTCGCCTGCGGCCGCCCGACGAATAACCACCGGCCCGGGCGTAAGCCGCGTGCGGTCAAACGCGTGCAGCGGCTGGCCCGTTTGCATCAGCACATAATTGGTAACATCCACCACATTATTAATACTGCGCATGCCCAGCGCCACGACTGCGTCCGCCAGCCATCGGGGCGATGGCCCCACACGCACGCCGTCGATGCGCACGACGCTGTAATAAGGGCATTGATCCGGTGCTTCCAGCGAAATGACAATGGCCACGGGCGCATCGGCGGCAATGCCGGGGACGGGGGCGTGCGGCAATGCCGGCAGGATAAATTTTCCGCCCGCCAGCGCGGCGAGTTCACGGGCGATGCCAAAATGGCTTAAGCAATCGGGGCGATTGCTCGTCACTTCCACATCCAGTACTTCGGTGCCGCCAGCGGTATGAATGTGCTCGACAACAAACCCACTGTGCGTCAGTGCGTTTTGAATTCCCTCCGCCGTCAGCGGCTTATCAACCAGGGATTTAATTAAATTCAGCGCAATAAGCATTGGTTTCCATTCCGCCCAAATCTCGGCCAAGAAGCGTAATAGGGCCGCCGCGGCAAGGCAAATCGTGGGCCGGTTTTCAGTGACGAAGCTGCCCGCTGTCGGTTACGCCAAGATGCTGATAAATCTGCACCGTCGCATCGGAATGGTTAAGGGTATAGAAATGGATGCCGCGCACCTGATGATCGAGTAAATCCCGGCATTGCTCGGTGGCCCAATGAATGCCGACGCGTGCGATGGCCGCCGCATCGGTGCCAGCCCGACCGATAGAGCGCAAAAGTTTCGCCGGATAGCGGGCGCCCAGCGCCGTTTCCGCCATGCGGCGCAGGCCATTGGCCGAGGTGATGGGCATAATGCCGGCGATAATCGGGACGCGAATTCCCGCGAGTTCGCAGCGTTCGCGAAAATCGAAAAAATCGTGGTTATCGAAAAACAGCTGCGTGCATATGTAGTCTGCGCCGGCATCGACCTTGGCTTTTAGATAATCCATTTCAAGCAACCGATTAGGGGTCGCGGGGTGACCCTCGGGAAAGCCTGCCACGCCGATGCCAAAACCGCGCGGATCCGCTGAGGGGCTTTTACGGATAAAGGTTACCAGATCGGCCGCGTGGGCAAATGCATCGACGGATCGATCATGGGTGGGCGTGTCTTTGGGCAGGTCGCCGCCGAGGGCGAGAATGTTGGTGATCCCCCGGGCCGAATATTGCTCCAGAATTGAGGCGATTTCCGCCTGCGTATGGCTGACGCACGTCAGGTGCGGCACCGGCATCAGCGATGTGCTTTCACGCAGCCGGACGACCAGATCATGCGTTCGCTGCCGGCCCGATCCACCGGCGCCATAGGTGACGGATACAAATGACGGCTTGAGATTTTCCAGCCGCGCTATGTGGCCGAACAGCTGCTCGGCGGAGGCATCTGACTTGGGCGGAAAAAATTCGAACGAAAAAGTCGTTTTGTCGCGAGCGAAGATATCGGCGATATGCATAAAGACATCCATCCATCAATCCGGATTAACAGATATTACTACCTGCAAGCCGCCTTGGCAAATGCCGGTGTGATCAAGACCGCGGCGCAGCGGCCAACGCCCGCAGCGTGCACGGTTACGTCCGAATATAATAACCCGCCGCGGCCAACGCAGGCCCTTTAAACAGGGTGCAACGGCAGGCCCCGATGGTGGAGCCCCATGGCGCAGCCGCAAATGCTGCGCGCCCGCCGGCGTGCGATTGAGGTTGATCTGAGCCGCACTCGCTGCTACGGTTGGATGTATTCGGGCGCCGGCGATCGGCAAGCTATACTCCGCTCGGCCATTAATGATGCCCGGTTGTAAGGACGGGACAATTAAATGTAATGCAGGTATCCCGCCTGCCTCCGCCATGTTTCCGATGCAGGCAAGATGCCTGCACCACAACGGCTTGAGTCGCCTGTTTGTCCCATTGAGAGACGATCGGGGTATAGCAAGGGCCACGCCGGCCAACACGCCACTGGCCGGTGCAGGCTGCCGCCGGCGTGCCAACCGTCAACGGTGGCTGCAAACTACCCGGCCCGGCATGAGGAAAACCGCGATGATGCCGCCAATTGGCCAACACCCCGATTCCCCGCCGACCTCCGCCGCCGCGCTGGCCGCTGCGCCGAAGCGGTCAGGGCATGGCCTTGGCGGAGCATTGATTGCCTGCTATCTGGCGGCGCTGATTCTTCCCCCCGCTTTCCTGGCAATCAAAGGCCCCGTTCCCGCCGGCGATTTTCTCAAACAGGTCGCCTTGGGCTTCGGCCTTTCGGGCCTTGCGATTGTGGCGACAAGCTTCATCCTGGCGGCCAGATACCGCTGGCTCACGCGGCCCTTCGGGCTCGATGCGGTTATGCTTTTTCACCGGCGCATGGCCATCGCCGGATTTCTGGCCATCGTGCTGCATGTGGCGATCTTGTCGTACCTGAATATTCATCTGCTGACCAAACTATGGATTCCCTGGCCGCTGGAACTCGGACGGATCGCGGGGCTGCTTTTGGCCGCACAGATTATCGTCAGTATCTTTCGGACGCGGCTGGGGGTGGAATTTGAGAAATGGCGGAAGTCGCATTGGATTGTGGCGGCGGGTGTTCTGCTTTTTGCTTCGTGCCACGGATTTTTCGTCAGCCGAGGCTTTGCCCCCTGGCCACTGCGCGTCGTGATAATCGGGCTGCTGATCGGCGCTTTATGGTCTTTGGTGTCGAATCGATGGTCGCGGATTGGTCGCTCGCGCCGCCACCGTTACCAGGTGCATGAGATACAGGAAATAAATCAGGCCTTGTGGCAGATTCATTTGCGGCCCGCGGCTGGCTCACCGGCACTGCGGTACCATCCGGGGCAATTCGCGTTCTTCCACTTCCATCGCCCGGGCGATCGCCCCGCCGGTGAAGAGCACGTCTGGACGA
>JAJZGD010000039.1 GCA_021804985.1 Planctomycetota bacterium | reverse complement strand
GAAAATAGGCGGAGACAAACAGGACGGTGACGATCACGACCAACACCATGCATAGGCCGATAAGAAGAATGGCGCTTCCGTCGACATCGTCGCGCTGGTTGTGCGCGCCGGGCTCGGGGCGAATGGGGTGTTTGATACCGAGATAGTCGTCGTGAGACATCCATCACCTCTAAAGACTTTCGACCGCCAGCGCTTCGGGAAGGCGCGGGTCGCGGAGTGGGAGCAACGATTTATTGGCTAAAAGATAAAACGTATGGGCAACAAAAATGCCCCCGACGCCGACCAGGCATAGAAGACTGATGATGAGCGAAATCGGGTGAAGCGGCAGCCAAACGGCATTTTCAGCGGATCCAAGCAGCTTGTAGGGATCCAAGCCCGCAAGCGCCGCATTTTGCACCTTGGCTGACTGCACGTACACGGCTGGCTGTATCTGCCAGAAGAAATCGAGATATTGGAAGGCGAGCACCCAGATGGCCCAGAATAAAAGCGTTGAGGTGCGGCGTTTGCCCCATCGCGAGATTAAGCCGATAAAGGGGATCAAAAAGTGTCCGACGATCAGGGCGATGGAGATCGCGGCCCACGGGCCGAGCTGGCGGAAGAGGTAAAATGCGGTTTCTTTGGGGACGTTGCCGTACCAGATGAGCAGATATTGCGCAAAGGCGATGTAGGCCCAGAACATGACAAAGGCGAAAAGCCATTTGCCCATGTCGTGGTAATGTTCTTTGGTGATGAGGCCGGGCAGATAGCCGCGGTTTTGCAACAGCATGGCGAAGATGGGGAGCACCGCAAAAATGGTGACCGCACAACCGGTGGCAAAATAGAGGGGCTCGGCATAGCTGAGCCACTTGGGCTGCAGGCCCATGATCAGATCGGTGGCGGCCAGATTCATAATCCAGCACACTATGAGGAAGCACCATCCGGCATTTTTCTGGAGGCGTACCAACCGCCATACCTGCCCGTCTTGATCCTGCTCCAGCGACATGCGACGGTAATAGAAGCTGATGCCGATCAGGGCGGCGAAATAAGCGCCCATGCGCAGCAGGAAAAAGGGTGTATTGAGAAAGAGTTCTTTATGCCGCAGTTCCGGGCCGGACTGCATATACGCGTGGCTGGTCCAGGGGAATATTTCCCGCATGCCGATGAGAATGGGAATAAACAGGATGGCCAGCAAAACGAAATTGGCGGAAAGGGCCTCGGCGATTCGCCGAACAACATTGCTCCAGGCCGCTTTAAACAGATGATGGGCGAGCACAAACCAGAGGCCGGAAATGGCGATGGCAAAACAGAAAACCCAGGCAGTCAAATAGCTGCAAAGGAATTGCTTCATGTTGTCATGCACGGCGAGGCCGATCAGGGCCGCGAGAATCAGCGCGATGACGCCGATCGAACCGGCAAGCATCATGACACGCGGGGCAAGCTGCTCCATGTATATCTGGTCGCGGGTTCCAAGAGTTATGGTTTTGTCAGACACGCTAATTCGCGCTCCTGCAAAAGTCAGATCATTGGCTGCCGGGCGTCGGCAGCGGTTTAAGGTTGGTCCGGATCAAGTATGGCAACTTCGCCGCCGGCACAACTTTCTGCGATTTTTCCAATGCCCGCACATAGGCCACGATGGCCCACCGATCCACCACGGGAATTTGGTCTTTATAGGAAGCCATGGAGGCCACACCATTGGTGACCACATTATAGATCAGGCCGTCGGAAAGATAGGCAACACCGGGGCCTAACAGATTGCTGGGGGGAACCCATGTGCCAGCTTCCGGCGAGCCGAGCTTGCGCAGGCGCTGATCCCATCGATTAACGGTACCGTTCCCCTTGCCGTTGTAGCCGTGACATGGTTCGCAGAAAATATTAAATTCGGTCTGGCCGCGTTTTACAAAGCGTTTGGTCACGGGAATGGGTATTTGCGTGAGCCACTGCCCATGACCGCTGACCAGCGTCTGGCCGAACAGGATGGAATCGTAGAGCTTTTTATTTTTCAGTATCACATGGTCTTTGGCCCAATTGCGTGGGTGAGCGCGGGCCTCGGCCTGATTGATGTAGATGAAATCCTGCTGCGCCAGGGTTCCGGGAATGTGGGGTCGCATAGCCCGACCGTCGGCAAACAACTTGCTGGGGCGCTGCGCTTTGTAGTAGGGCTGCTTATCCATATCTTGAATAATGGCCCAGCGGGGCGTGGTGGTGCGCTCGTGGCGGGCGAGGCATATGAGGCCGAACGGAACCAATGCGGCCAAGCCGAGGTTGATGAAGATATAGGTGTTTCGCGTGGTGCGTTTCATGGCTTAGTCGCGGACCTCCTCGATGGCCTGGGCCCCGGCAGCATTGAGCAGGGCGGCGGTGGCGGTTAGATCAAACTTGGCGTCGCGGGCTTCCACCGCAATGAAAAAGCCATCATCCGTAACGCGGCGAAACCGCTCGCTGGTGAAAAGGGGATGACGAAACACCGGCAATTTACAAAAAATGAAGGTGGCGTAGAAGGTGGTTACCACACTCGCGAGCACGGTGGCGGGGAAGGCGACAAACATATGGGGGCCGAAGCCCCAATACGGCTTGCCGGAAACGATGAGCGGGTAGTCAAAAGCGTTACAGAACCAAGCCAGGGCGAGGGCACCGACGCAGGCCAGGGTGGCCACGGAAAACACGACGACGGGGAGAGGAGAGAACTTCAGGCCCATAGCCTTATCCAAGCCGTGAATCGGGAACGGGCTGTAGCAATCCCATCGATAGTAGCCATTCTTCCGAAGCACATTGGCGGCATTGACGAGCGCCTGCGGATCATGAAATTCCGCCAGCAGGCCGTACATGCCGGGATCGGCGGGCGACGTGTCAATGGATGGTGAGTAAGTGGTCATAATCGATTCTCACTGACGAATTTCATCAGGCCTCAGCTTTACAATCTGCCGGCAGATGCGTGTGCGACTGCGGCAGAATGGATTTTACCTCGGACATTGCCACCATCGGCAGGAATCGGCAGAACAACAGGAAGAGGGTAAAAAACAGGCCGAAGCTGCCGGCAAACATGCCAATATCCACGATGCTCGGGCGGTACATATGCCACGAAGAGGGCAGGAAGTCGCGCTGGATGGATGTCACAATGATGCTGAAGCGTTCCGTCCACATGCCGAAGAGGGCAATGAGTGCCACGGGGAGCGCCAGCCACCAAGTGGTGCGGGCTTTTTTGAACCAGAACAGCTGCGGCACCACGCCATTACAGAACAGCATCGCCCATCCGAGCCACCAATACGGGCCGAATTCGCGGTTGTAGTAAGCGAATCTTTCATAGGGGTTGCCGGAATAGTAAGCGATGAAAAACTCGATGAGGTAGATGTACGCCACGATGGAAGCGAGCACCAGCATTAGTTTTGCCAGGTTATCCATATGCCGAAGTGTAATGACATCCTTCAGGCCGAATAGCTCACGCGCGGGAATGGCCAAAGCGATAACGGTGGCAAATCCGGAGAAGATGGCACCGACGGTGAAATATGGGGGGAATATGGTTTCATGCCAGCCCGGGATTTGGGATACGGCGAAGTCGGTGCTGACGGTTGAGCTGACGGCGAGCACGAGTGCGGTGGCGACGCCGCCGAGGATGAGCATGCCGCGTTCATAGATCAGCCAATGGCGGGCCGAACCGCGCCAGCCGAGAGAGAACAGGCCGTAAAGCGTATGACGGGTGCGGGTTTTGGCGCGATCGCGCAAGGTGGCGAGATCGGGCACCATGCCAAAATACCAGAACAGGAACGACACGGTGCTGTAGGTTCCCACCGCGAGGGCATCCCAAAGAAGGGGGCTGTAGAAGTTGGGCCAAACGCCCATGACGTTGGGATAGGGTATCAGCCAGTAAGCGAACCATGGCCGCCCCACGTGGATGGCAGGATAAATGCCGGCACACAGGACGGAAAAGACCGTGGTGGCTTCGGCAAAGCGATTGATGCCGGTGCGCCATTTTTGGCGAAACATCAGAAGGATGGCGGAGATCATGGTGCCGGCGTGGGCAATACCCACCCAGAATACGAAGTTAATGATATCAAAGCCCCAGCCGACCGGGGAATTATTGCCCCACACGCCAACGCCGGTGAACACCTGATAGGCGATGGTAAGAAACAGAAGGCACAAAAGCATGAGGGAAATGGTGAAGCAGACGTACCAGATTTTGGGGGCCCGGCGCGCCTCGGGTGTGGCGGTAACAATTTTGGTAATGGCGTGGTAGGTGGCTTCGCCGGTGACCAGCGGATCGCGATGGATGCAATCTTCGGCGGTGTTATCAAAACCCGTATCCAGACGCCCCTGCGGTATTTCAATTGTCGTCATACAAGCACCACGTTCATAAATCCTACGGGGCTTTTTAAGCCCCCTGCCTCCCGGTTACATACTGCCACGATCCGGCAGTTCGCTGGCGGCGATCTGCGGATTGGGGTTCGAAATTTTCGGCAGATAAGTGGTTCGGGGTTTTGTAAACAGCATGTCGTTGAGCAGCCCGTAACTGCGCGATTGATTTCTGAGCACGGCCACCTTGGATGATTTATCGAGTATGTCGCCGAAAACGATGGCCTGCGTCGGGCATGCCTGGGCACAGGCGGTGACAATTTCGCCGTCCCGAATCCGCCGATTCTGGCGTTCCGCCACCACGCGCGTTGTTTCGATGCGCTGCACGCAATAGGTGCATTTTTCCATGACGCCGCGCACGCGAATGCTGACCTCGGGGTTCCGCTGCATGGCGACGAGATCATTCATCGGTTTTCGCAGCAGATTGGGCTCATAAAGGTTCTCGAGGGTTCCGCTGTTGTAGTCGAAAAAGTTGAAGCGGCGAACTTTGTAAGGGCAGTTGTTCATGCAGTAGCGCGTGCCGATGCAGCGATTGTAGGTCATTTGATTCAGGCCATCCTGACTGTGGACGGTGGCACCGACGGGGCAAACCGCTTCGCACGGGGCATTTTCGCACTGCATGCACATCACCGGTTCGTGCACCGATTCCGGCCGGGTAAGGTCCGGCCCGCGGAAATAGCGATCAATACGCATCCACTGCATTTCGCGGCCCAGGAGCACCTGCTCTTTACCCACGATGGGGATGTTGTTTTCGGCCTGGCAAGCGACCACACACGCACCGCACCCGATGCATGAGGTAAGGTCTACGGACATGCCCCACTGGTAACCGGTGTTGTAATGATGCTCGTCCCAAAGATTGACGGCCGTTTGTCGCTTATGCCCGAGCGAGGGATTGGATTGAAGTTGCTCAAATGTGGCCTGATGCACCAGCTGGGGGATACGCTGGGCGATCGCCTTTTCCCCCGCCAGGCCGATGACAAAATGGGTTTGCGTGGTGGCAAGCTTATAGAAAGTGGAGGTGGCCGTGATGCGACCGATGGCAAAATCCATATTGGCGCTGGTGCGAAGGGTGTATACATTAAAGCCGGTGCCGGTGCCGACCACGCCGGAACGGGTGCGGCCATAGCCGAAGGGAAGCGAGATGGAATTTTCCGGTTGGCCGGGCAGAGCGTAAACGGGCATGGAAAGCTTTCGCCCCCCCACCTGGATATCAATCATCTGCGATTCATAAAGACTGATGCCCATGGCGGCGGCGGTTTTCGGGTTGACCATGGCCGCGTTGTCCCACGTCAGGCGGGTCATGGGGTCGGGCAGTTCCTGGAGCCAGCCGCTGTTGGCCCAACGGCCGTCGTACATTTTGGTATCGTGGCGGAAGACAATTTCCAAATCGTCGGCGGCGAAATGCATGGCATTGGCTTTGGTCACCTGACTGGCCAGCGCGGCGGCCAACCCGGTGGCCGAAACCTGCACATGGGCGGGCGACCAGGCGGTACCTTCGATGAACCCGTCGAAGAGGGCTTTTTTCCATTTCCATTGCGTGGCTTTAAGCCCGAGTGCGTCTTGCGCGATCTGGTAGCCGGAACGAGCCGGGGCATCGGCGAGAATCGCCAGAACTTCTGCGGGGCTTTTGCCATCAAAAATTGGTTCGATCATCGGCTGGACGATCGATGCGGTGCCGTCGAACGTGCGTGCGTCGCTCCAATTTTCCAGATAATGGCTTTCGGGCAAGTGCCAGTGGCAAAGGGCGGACGTTTCGTCGTCGTAATCCGCGAGATGGATGCTCAGCGGCACCTTGGCGAGCGCAGCGCCAAAATTCAGATCGGCCGGGGCCGTGAAGACGGGATTGCCGCCCAAGATGAGGAGGGTTTTCACTTTGCCATCGGCCATGGCTGCCGTGAGTTCCTGAATGGCTTGCAGGTGCGTGGGCCGAGCGGGATCGGGTGCGTCGAAATATTGGACGGTGCGACCGGTGGCACCCAAGGCATCATTGAGAACCGCGGCCAGGGCATGGACGACGGGCGGCTGGTGGTGGCCAACGGTAATCACCGATTTGCCCTTGTTGGCCAGCAAATCAGCCGCGATGGCGGCGCACAGTTTGGGGTCAAAGCCCGCGGGGGCTGGGGGCAGCGCGGGCAGATCAATGGGCAAGCTAAGGCCCTGCGCTTTGAGTTCGCTGGCAAGCATACCCACCGCAACGACAATATCTTTGGCGGCCATCGCCATGCGATGGTTCATATTTTCCGCCTGGGAACCGGTGATGGTGAAGGTGGATTCAATGGCATAAAATCGGTTCATGCTGGTGGCCAAGGCACCGGTGGTGGGGTTGGTCATGCGGCGACCGGCGGCAAAATCGCGGGCGAATTTAACGGATAGGGGATCGCCGACAAACATATCAAAATCGATGCATACGATGATTTTTGCGGCATGGAGTTCGGGCACAATGCGCAGCGGCTTGCCGAAGGCCAATTCGGTGCCGAGGCGGTCGTTATCAAACGAGATCGGTTCGTATTCAAACCAGCCGGCCTGGGGCAAAAGCTTTTGCCATTTTTCGCGCATGAATTTAACGCTGGGAGATGAATAAGCCTGCGCAAGAATGGCTATGCCCTGGCCATCGGTTTTTTTGGCGGCATCCAATTGCGTTTTCCAGAAGGCCTCAAAGGTGGCCCAATTGCTGTCAATAAACTTGCCCCCGGAGCGCTGCACCACGCCGCGCGCCCGATCGGGATCGTAGATCGTCATGATGCTGGCCTGACCATATGAATCGCTGCCGCCGCGATTCATTGGGTGCGAGGGGTTGCCGTCCACCTTAATGGGCCGGCCATCGACACTGGTGATCATCATCCCTTGCGCAATGCCGGAGATATCCATGGCCGAGGCGTATTGAACGGGCACGCCGGGGTCGCGATTGGCGGGGCGGTGGGCGTACGGGGCCAATACCTGCACGGGATAGCGGCGGCAGCCAGCGAGGCCCGCGAGTGCTAAAGAAGCGGCCATGAGCTTGAGGAAGCGGCGGCGGTCGCCGGAGAGAAATTCCGAAGCGCGCGACGGAAACTCACGTTCGATGAGCTTGCCAAACTCTGCGGTATCGGCGAGTTCTTCGAGGCTTTGCCAATATTGGCGGCCGGTGAGCATTTTTTCATTTAATGGTGACATGTCTCGCAATCCGTAAGTATTTTAACCGTGGGAACGTGATATCGCTTGAGCAGGTACGCGCCGAGATTGCTCGGCAGAGTGGCGACGGTCAGCCCGAGGTCGCGGGCGAGTTTGACCTTATTTTTCCCCTTCCAATCAAGGTTCGTTACTTCGTTGCGCGGGCGAAGATATGGGGCGGGATTGCGGTGGCAATTCAGGCACCAGGCCATATTAAACGGCTTAGCCTGATAAACGCGGGTCATTTCGTTGACTTTGCCGTGGCACACCAGGCAGCTGATGCCGGCATTTACATGGGCGGCATGATTGAAGTAAACGTAATCGGGCAGATCATCGACCTTGACCCACGGCACCGACATGCCGGCGAGACTTTTAACGCCGGTGCCATAGCTGTTGCGGACGGCTTGAAGTTCGCGGCTTTTGGCGGCGATGAGAGAGTGGCAATTCAGACAGGTTTGGGTGGGGGGCAGTGCGGCGAAGGCGGCACGTTTTACATCGGTGTGGCAATATTCGCAATTGATGCCCAGTTTGCCGGCGTGAAAGGCGTGGCTGTAGGGCACCGGTTGAATGGGCTGATAGTTGACGTTAAGGGTTCGGGCGCTGCAGCCGTAAGCGATCAGAAATACGAGATATACGGGTATAACCAGGCTCGAGATGACGATGACTTTGGTGAGCCAATCCGACCATTTTGGAAATACAAAAAAGGGTCTTTCACTCATGGTTCAGGCCGCAATCCTTTAGTACGGTGACACCGGCCGGTCGGCAAGTTAGCGGACCCGGACGGCGACTTTCCTACATCCACGATGCCTCGCAACGCGAGGTTGTGAAACTTTGCACAAAGTCCGGGCGATGATAGTAATGCGCTGTAACCAGCGCGTCAATCATGCCGGGAGAATTCTCTATAGCCGCCGGTACAAGCGCCGGGGGCCGCGAGATCACACCCTCGTGCAGCGACCAAATCGCGTCGGATATTGTGGCATCAATCGCCCGGAATTTCAACGATGTTTTTGAATTTTCTGAAACCACGTGACAGTTGCGAAGATTTGCGGCGATCTGACACCGGTTGGCAACCCGGACGCGCGCGATGACCGGAGTGCGGCGCGTGCGCGAAACGCCGGCCGCGATAACGCGGCGGCAATGGTGTGGAGCGGGAGGCATCGATAAAATGATAGATGCATTATTTAGACTGGAGGTACCGCGCTCAAGCTGAAGGGTCGCGTTGCCGAAGGCGAATCGCGGCCGATGGCGGTGCTAAACTTTGTACGGGCGCCTGTCGGAGTAATGGCAGGGATTGCGATGGAGGATGGCGATGCGCCGATGTTTCCTTGGATTAATGATTCTGGTGCTCTGCGGCGGCGGCGCGCGTGCGGCGCAACGTGTCACCCGTGCGGATAATGCCCTGTGGGTCGGCGAATTTGATCAATGTTCCTACAATGCGTTGGCATCGGCACTCGAACATTTTTATGGGTTTGTCCCGAGCTTTCACAGTCGGGCGAACTTTGAACGCAGGACTTTCTTTGATCCGCTCCATTCGCAAGGCTTCGGCGCCTATTTTGGGTGGGCGCCATGGACCGGATTCATGGTCAATAGCGGCCAAATGATGTGGGGGCACAAGCGTGTGCGCGGGCTTGAGGCCAGGCGGTTTTCTCTGGCCACCCGGGTGCTTCCCCGCGTGGTGAATCAAAATTGGATATTGATACGCTTCGCACCGGGCGAACGGGGGCGGTTGGTGGCCCGCCTGGAGCGCGAATTGAAAAAAGGGCCGGTGATCATCTGGACGCCTTATGCTGGTGTACTTGGGCCCAAGGGGCACCGGTGGCATATGGTGGTTCACGTGCGGCCGCATGCTTACGCGGTACCGTTTAATGTGCACCTGACGCATGCCGTCACGGTGTTCGCCGCGGGGCATGGCAAGGTGCTTGTCACCGATTGCTCGGTGCTCCACGGCTGCTATATCACTTCGCCAGGCGTGGTGGTGGCGGTGGCGGCGGCAATGGCTGCATCCATCCGCATCGGCGGGGCGAATAGCATTTATGCCCATGGGCTAAAGGGTATACATAATAACAAGTTTGAGACCGTCATTTATCGCAAGCATCGGACGCCGCACTAACAGCCGTTGAAAATTAAGGCCCCGCCGGGCGACGGTTGCGGGTTTGGGCCGGGCAATGGGAAAGCCCGCGGCGCGGCGAAGCGGCGGTCTGGGGCCAGCCGGGGAACGGTCTGGGGAGCGGTGTTGGGGCGCGATGTTGATGAGCGGTGTTGGCGAGTCTGCGGGGCGGCGATTGGCGGGGGTAATTTTTCGCGCATTGATTAAATGATTGTTTCATGCCTGGAATATGCAATTTATTCGCCTTTTTCGGCTTTTCTACCATCTATAGCCACATTATAGAATTAAATTACAGTTTTTTTGCAATATGGGTCGATCGGGCGTATGATTAACAGCGGCATGGGGAGTGTGTTCCTCAAGCCTCAGGCTGATCGAATCGGCCTGCTCCACGGAGGGGCGATCGCATCAAAATATTTACAAACGGCGGGCCCTTTTATGATTTACGAATTCACGGTCGAAAATTTTCGTTCCTTTGGCGACGCCCAAACGCTGCACCTGATCAAGGGAAAAGAACAGAAAAAGCCGGAAAACCTGATGGATACGGTTCCCGGCTTTCCGAAAGTGGTGCGAACGGCGGCCGTTTTCGGGCACAACGCATCGGGGAAAAGCAATCTGATTGCCGCGATGGGGGTATTCGTCAACGCGATCCGAACCTCTGCGGCGAGTATCTACCCGAATAATACAATTCCCGGGATGGATGGCCATCGGCTCGCTAAAAAATGGGATGGCAAACCATGCCGCTTTGAGATGGTTTTCCCTTCTAACAGCGGGCGCGTATTTCGCTATGCATTTTCCGCGCTGCCGCAGCGTATCGCTGAGGAAAAACTCGTCGAGGAACTGCCGTCCGATCGGCAGCGCCCTATTTTTACGCGGCAAACTGATGGCGATAATCACACCACGGTGGAATTTCATGGTAGCGCGGAGTTCGGAAGCATCGCGTGTGAGCAGATCAGGAGCTTCACGCGTGAAGCCTCACTGGTGTTGTCAAACGGGGCCAATATCAACGTGTCGCTGCTGCGCGATATCTATGAGGTCATAACCGCCCGCTCTTTATTTTTGCGTTTCTCGCCGTTGCCGGTTGATGCGGGCCCCCATCTTGCCGGCCTCATTAACGATGATGGCTCGCTGAGCCTGCAGCTGCAGGCGTTTTTGAGTGATGCGGATATCGGGATAAAGGAGATCCGCATTTCACAGGCTGCGCCCCTGGCGGATTCACAGGTGGCGGCATTGGAAGCTGAGTTCCGGCCGATCCACGGAGAAAATGCACGGCAGGCCGCGCGCCGCTTCATCGAGGCGAGCATACGCAGGCAGGTTCAATCGGTGCATAAATCGACGGATGGGCGGGATGTGGAGTTTGACTGGGGAGAGGAATCGTCTGGCACGCAGCTATTTGCGACGCTGTTTTGCTATCTTGCCCTGGCAGTAAAAAACGGCTTGACGGTAATGGTGGATGAATTTGGCTCGAACATCCATCCGCTGCTCGCGGAGCGCCTCATAGCGTGGTTCCAAAATCCGCAACACAATCCCGCGGCACAGCTCATCTTCACCACGCATTGCACGCAGATATTAACGCAGCGCCTTTTGCGGAAAGATCAGATTTGGTTCACGGAGAAAACGACGGCCGGTGAGAGCCGGCTCGCGTGCATGTCTGATTTCCGTGGAAAAAATGCCCCGCGCAGCACAGAGGCGTTTGAACGCAATTACCTCGCCGGCGTCTATGGCGCCGTGGGCAATTTCGGCCCGTATCTGGCGGGTGTGCCGTATGGGGGCACGGACGCAGCGCCGGATGGCACAGCTGCCACGGTGGAGGAAACGTCCAAGCGGTGAAGAAGATCAACGTATCTAAAAACTTCAGAGTGCCGGTGCTGGTCGTTTGCGAGGGGCAATTGGAGACCTATTATTTTCAGCAACTCGACACCATTCGGCAGGACACGCGGCGCGGCGCAGATGATCTGCACTTCACAATAATTTGCGCTGGCGGCGGCGGCCCGATGAAAAGTGTCGCGGTGGCCAAGCAGGAGCAGGCCTCCGGTAGATATCGCGAGATTTGGTGTGTGGTGGACGTTGAGTCTCCGGACTCCAGGGAGCTTTCGAAAGCAATCAGGGTCGCCAGTAAGCGGCGGTTCGAACTCGCCCTAACCAATCCCAGCTTCGACGCCTGGCTATTGGCGCACCTGCGACCATGGTGCGTGGGCGATGGTTCAACAGCCCGAGAACTCAAGGACGCCCTTACGCGCGAAATGGGGCGACGCTTTACCAGAGAGGGTGGCAAGGAATTCGTGACAAATATTCTTGGTGACCGGTGCTGCGGGCTAAACGCGGCGAGAGATGGCAACATCAGGACACTCGATGACGTGGCGCAAGTTTGTGGACAGACTCGGGCCACGAGAGTGCACCGGCTTGTCGAACGTTTCATGCCCAGGAGCCTGTCCGAGTAATGGCCGGGTTGCGACGGCGTGATTTTTGGCGCCCATCAAGCAGCGGCAACGATGGCGTACCTGACACAGATGGTACACCGAGGAGCCGCGCCGGAGTGGGGGGCCAAAAAGCGCCTATGGCCCCGCGGGATGGGCCTGAAATGTCCCGTCAGCACAACGCGCCGGGCACAGGCGGCTTGACGCGCGCCGCCGTGGTGGCGGCCCGAGGCCAGCTCGCGCTGATCAAACCAATTCGGCGTTCGCCTGCAATTTGTCATCCGCGGATGATTGCCCAACGAACACAGAGAACCTGCCGGGGGGCGAGACGAACTCGCGCCGATTTTCATCCCAATAATAAAACGCCTGCTGGGTGCGTGGCAATTCAAACTTCACCGTCACCTTTTTGCCCGCTTTCACATGTACACGCTTAAATGCGACCAACTGTTTGTTGGGCCGTTTGATTCCGGCAACTGTGGGCGGCGTCATGTAGCACTGCACAATTTCATCGCCATCAATTTGGCCGGTGTTTTCCACATCCACGGATACATGCAGCGTTTTTTTGCCGGACAGCCGATGCGAACTCAGTCGCAGATCGGTGTATTTGTACGCCGTGTAGCTAAGCCCGTAGCCGAACGGGTACAGCACGGGGCCGGTGAAATACATATAGGTATGGCTGGTGATGTTGAAATCATGGAACCGCGGCAATTCTTTGGTGTCGCGATACCAAGTGGTTGCCGTTTTGCCGCTCGGATTGTAGTTTCCAAAAAGCACATCCGCGATGGCGGTACCCTGCGCCTGGCCGGCGAAAATAGCGCCGACGATGGCGGGCAGATGTTCGTTTTCCCAATTGACGGCAACCGGGCAATTGCTGGAGATCACCAGAACGGTTTTGGGATTGGCGGCGAAAACGGCCTTGGCCAGTTCGTGCTGCGCTCCGGGCAGGTGCACATAATCGCGGTCATGCTGCTCAGCGTCGACGGATTGATTGGCCCCGAGAACGAGCACGGCCACGTCTGCTTCGCGGGCAGCTTTAACTGCGGCCTGCATCTGTTTAGGATCGGCTTTGCCGACAATTGGGCATCCCATCTCGTAATTTAATCTCACCAGGCCCGGTGTGTGATGGGGGCGCGAAAGCGGCGTAAATTCAAGCCATTCGACATTGAAAAGGGCTTTTCCGGAGCCCGAGAATTTCAGGTAAAGCTTGTGCTCGCCATGGTTTGCCGAAATCGGGCGTTTGAGCGTCACCCAATTCTGCCAATTGCCGGTCGGCTTTACATTAAATGTTGCGAGAAGGGGACCGGTCAGTGAGTCTAAATGCACATGCATTTTCCCGCCCGGACCGTGGCTGGCCACACGGGCAAGCAGCGCCGTTTTACCCGTGATATCAACCGGCGGAAGCTCCAACCAACTTCCATCGTTAATCCATCCCACATTCGTGCCCCCTTCGGAGCAGACTTGCGATTGGATGGACGGAGAAGCGGCAACAAAATCTGCAGCGCGAATGCCCGGACCTGCCGGAAGCTTTACACCCAACGCTTCGGCAATTCCGTCCAACGGCGAGATGGTGTGCGTCGGTGCCCCGCTGTAACCGCCAAGATGGCATTGCGCTGCCAATGGCCCAATCACGGCGATGTTTTTGATGCCCGCTTTGGCAAGCGGCAGGAAACGATCATTTTTTAAAAGCACAATCGATTGCCGGGCCGCCTCGAGTGCCAGCGCGTGATGCGCCGGAGATGCGACGACATCAAAACCGATTTTGTTGTAAGGGCAATCGGACGGGGGATCGAATTCGCCAAAAAGGAAACGCGCCATTAAAACGCGTGCAACAGCACGATCGATGGTTTCCAGCGTCACCAGGCTATCCGCCAGCGCCTTGGCGGTGTGTTTGGCGTAGGTTCCGCCGCAATTGGAATCGCAGCCGGCCTCGAGTGCTAAGGCCGCCGCCTCATAAAGGGTGGGCACAAAATGATGCGTTTTGCAGATGTCAGAAACGGCATCGCAGTCGGATACCACGTAGCCGCGGAAGCCCCAGCGGCGGCGCAGAATATCGGTGAGCAAGGCTCGGTTGCAGGTGTTGGGAATGCCGTTGACGGCGTTGTAGGAAGACATCAGGGTGAAGGCTTTTCCTTCGCGCACGCAGGCTTCAAACGGCCGGGTGTAATATTCCCAGAAACTGCGGGGATCGACTGTCTCAGATACAAAATGCCGATCATCATCGGTGCCGTTACAGATAAAATGTTTAATGCAGGCAGTCATTTTTAGAAAGTTTTTGTCAGGCCCTTGGATTCCGTGAATAACCTGCACCGCGAGGGTGGAAACCAGCAGCGGATCTTCACCGAGGGTTTCTTCGATGCGGCCCCATCGCGGGTCGCGTGCCATGTTCAGGGTTTGGGGAGAATAATAGGCCAAACCCAAATTATGTTTTTTGTGATAGCCGCGGGCCTCATCGGACACGGCGGTATAAATGCGATATTGCAGATCGGGATTCCATGCATTGGCCAGTGCCAGCGGAAGGGGAAAGCTGGTCACTTTCCCCCCGACGCACAAACCATGAAGTGCCTCGCCGGAGTAATAGTTGTAGCCGCTCAGGCCGAGGCGAGGAATCGCCGGCACTTCGTTGCCAAGCTGGCCTATTTTTTCCGCCACGGTCATTTTTGCGACCAGGGCGGCGGCCCGGCGGCGGGCATGCTCAATGGCCTGCGCAGAAATGCCGTAATTGGCGCCTTTTTCATCCGCCCACCGCATCAAGGCTGGATTATGAATTTTTTGACCGGCCTTGCGCACCAGCAGGCCGGCGGCACCGGCCGCCCCAGCGGCAAGAAATCCGCGACGCGAAAAACTGGCAGAGGAATTATTCTCTGTTGCAGCAACGGTTTGATTTTTGAAAGTGTGTTTCCAATTTTTTGAACCCGCCATTTGCCTGTCTCCAAAAATAGCTGGCCGCCAGCTCCTGTCTTTATGATCGTTGTGATGGCCCCGGCCATTTGCCACGGTCGTTTACGCCAGATATTTGCCTTGACCGCCGCCGATCATTCTAGCCTGCGGTTAAAATTGCCGCGAACCCGCTTTGAGCCAACGCTGGAAGTAGGAGCCAGGGTTCCTTATTTCACATTTCGTGCTTTCGCGGGCGAGCACGCCTCAGTAACGCGGCACGGCGGGATCGACCAAAACGCTCCAGCCATCGATGCCCGCCGCCATCGACTTCACATTTGAAAAGCCGGCGGCTCTCAGCCATTGCGTGGCCCGCATCGACCGAATGCCATGGTGACAATGCACCACGATGGGCTTGTTTCGCCACGGCTCGAGTTCCGCAATGCGGGATACCAACTCGGCGAGGGGAATCAATTTTGCATCTGCGATGCGGGCGGTTTGCCATTCGCCCGGCGTACGCACATCTAAAATCAGGCCATCTTTTTTAATCGCGTCATGAACGTGCTTCGGATGGATCTCCCATTGCAGATCGACCGGCAGTGCGATATTCGGGCTTGGCGGCACGGCTTGGGGATCAGGGGCATTGGCCATTCATTGATACTCCATGACTGGCAGACGATTATAGTACAAGGATGACGAAGCGTGATAACCCGGTACTTACCATCGGCCTTTCGGCGCTGCGCCAACTCGATGCGGCATGCTTGCAGACGGGGGACACGCCACGGGAGGTGTGCGGCTTTTTGCTGGGAACGATGCACGGCGCTGCGGCCCGCGTGCACCAATTTGTGCTATGCCCCAATGCGGCCGATGGGGATCAAGCCCGACACTATCGCATTCATCGCGAAGAATTTCGGCGGGCGGAGCGGCTCGCTGCGAGTCTATCGTTGGGGATCGTCGGCGTTTTCCACAGCCACCCCAATGGACGGGCCGTCGCCAGTGCGGCAGACAAAGAGCTTTTCTTTCCCGGCTGGTATTACCTGATTATTGGGGTGGAGGCCGGGCAGGTGACTGAACGGAACTGCTTTCGGGGGCCGCTGCCAGAAGAGCCCGGCGAGCCGTCGAGTGTACTGATCATAACGATTGAGCAGATGTAATGGGGCGACGGCGCCCCGGGGCCAATGGCTCGGTGAAGCCGCGTGCCGGCGGCAAGCGGATAGCCGCAAGTGCTGCAAGTGGAATATCCCCCGCCCTGGCTGGTTCGCACGAACTTTAGACCAAGGGCCGGGCGGACATTCGCTCGAGCACGCGCAGCGGCGAGCGCTCGGGATCGCGCATGGCGCCGACCGGCAGCAGATAGGTTTGTTCCATCAGATACTGCCCGGCATCAACTGCGTGAAGCACTTCATCGGTAAAGCAGAGCCACGTGCACTGGGCCGGAAAGCTGAAGGGAATCTGTGTGCAGGTTTTCTGGTATTGATCATCCATTTTTGCCATATCGTGCAGATGCAGCATGTAATGATCGTAAAGCGTTCGTGGGCGGCGGGTGATGCGCAGCAGATATTGCAGGGCCAGCGCGCCGGGCACCGGCGGTTTGATGCGCGGGAAAAACTTCTGGGCAAAACCACTGAACGGCTCACCCATACGCCAATCGCGCCCCTTGCCATGCGGATTGACGTTGCAGAATACCCGCATGATGCGGCGTCCCTGCACCGGGCGTGCAGGAAATTGATCGGGGTGCAGGCGGGTATCATCCTTGGTTACCTTGGCCGTTCGCCCTTTTATTTCAACCGGGCGGTAGCTGGTGCGGCCGCGAATCAAGGCCTGTTTATATCGGGGGAAAAGGGTTGCGAGCAGATCGCTGGTCGCATCCGAATAACGTTGCAGCATCGCGGCGAGGGCAAGTTTATCTGCCGATTCACCTTCCATGCCCTGAATTTTTCCTGAGGCGGAATCATAACTTATGTTTTTGGCGGCACCGTTGCTCCATGAGGGGGTGAGGAATTTTTTTTCATCCTCCTGAAATGCAAACGTCAGCTTTGGCAAAAATACCACTTTGCCGGATTCTATCGCGTCGGTGGCGAGTTCCTGCCGCGAAGAATCCATAGGCTGATTCCACGACGTTAACGGCAATTCAAACAGTTGATCCATTCTAACTCCTCAATCGACCGGCGAACCGCGCAGGCCGGCAATCTGCCGGGGAAAAGTTTAGCCGCAAGTTTGCCGTACACCAATGGGGTTGCCGATGGGGGCTTGCGTCACGGCCGACCCGCATCGAGAAACGACCACCCATGGCGCGGCTACGCGGTAACGCGAAGTACAACTTTACCCATGGGGCCAGCCGCGAGGCGGTCAAATGCCTGTGGCAACTGATCAAATGCAAATTCACTATCGACCAGTGGGGTGTGATTTTGGACGGCCAGGGTTTGGATGATTTGCTTCCATGCGTGCAGCGATTCTTCGGGCGTGTAGGTGCCGACCGCGACGCCGCCGATCCGCAAGCGTTTGAAAAACAGGCTGGCCGTGTTGAATTGGGGCACCGGACCGGCGAGGCGTCCCACCACACTTAGCTTTCCCCACATGGCCATGACATCGAGTAATTCGGGAAATTGGGCTCCGCCAATATTATCGATCACCAGGTCGACCCGGCGGGATCCGAGATGCTCTAATACTACCTTTCGCCATTGGGTATCGGCGGGGTCGGCGACGAATGCGGCCCCGATTTCGGTCAGCTTTCGCCCCTTCTCCGGAGAACGGGAAAGGCCGATCACATGATGGCCGATGGAGGAGGCAAGCTGCGTACCCGCCACGCCCACGCCCCCCGAGGCGCCGGTTATCAGCACGACCGACGTGCCCAGAGGCCCCCACTGCGTCAGCGCCTGCCAGGCGGTAAGGTAAGCGAGGCTGGCGCTGCCAGCCTGCTGCAGGCTCCAGCCGTCCGGTACGGCCGCCAGGCATGACGCAGGCACCGCGACGCGCTGAGCGAAAGTGCCGGGGCGCTCCACGCCCACTGGCCCGCGAATAATCAGCGCGTTGTCGCCAGGCTGCCAGCCACTAACGCCCGAACCGACGGAGCGCACAACACCCACGCCATCACGCCCGAGGATATGGGGGAGCGGCGGCCGGGCTGGATAGGCACCCTCGGCAAGGTACCGATCGGCCGGGTTCAAGGCGCTGTAAAGCACCTCGAGCAGTACATCTGATTTTTCAGTTACCGGTTCGGGCACCTTGGCAATTTGCAGATTGGCAATTGAGCCAAACTTGGGAAGTATCCAGGCTTGCATAGAGTTCACTCCTTGATGGCAACTTGATGGCAACTTGCCGTTGCACGCCCCACCGGATGACCGCCTTTCTGTCGGAAGTCTGCGCCGCAGGTTAATGCGTTACAGAACCTCCCATTGCAGTTGCGGCGATCCATCTTTTACTGCCCCGGCGAAATTATTTTCGTCCCGGTTTTGCGCCCGAGGCGTGGCGCGGCTTGGGAACATACGTCAGCGGATCCTCAGGCCAAGGGTGGCGCGGATAACGGGCCCGCAGGTCTTTTCGTATCTGATGATACGAGCCGCGCCAAAACCCTTCCAGATCGGCGGTAATTTGCACCGGTCTGAAATTGGGGCCAAGAATTTCGCATACCACCGCCACCCGACCGCCCAAAATCTTGGGCGATTGCCGGGTGCCAAGTAGATCGCCAAGACGGGCGGTGAGAACCGGGCCATCTTGAGTGTATTGTAGGACGGCGTTTTTGCCGCCGGCTAAAACCCAGCGAGTTGGCAGCAATGTGTCGAGCAGGCGCTTGGAATCTGCCAGCCAGGTTTGCAATATCAGCGAAGCAAGTTGCGAAGCTTCGGGCAGCGGCCGAAGCTCATCGCGCGTGATAAAATCAGCGAGAAAGGCGGCCATCGATTCGGCCGAAACTTCCGGCGCTGCCGCTGAACCGTGGTGCTGTCGAAGCAGCGCGACCCGGTGGAAAAGCGAGGCGATCTCCGCGTCGCTGGCAATGAGGGATCGGCACAGATCGCGCAGATTTTCCGCGGCGATTTGGCGGGCGGCGGCAAAATTGGGCGCCGGATCATGATGCGTCTTAATCAGCAGATCGGAAAAGCGGGTCTCTACCGCGGCCGTCACGCAGCGCCGCTCTGCATTCCACGTGACGACTTTGGTTTTCGTCAGCAGCGGCGACGCCGATGCAAGCAGTTGCTCGAGGGTCAGCCGGGCGGCGAGTCGGATGGTCGCGAGTTTTTGATGATCCGCATTCTTTTGCACGTCCAGCGCGATCAACACGGCGCTGTCGCCATGTGACAGGCCAAGCCCAATCTGCACGCCCACGCCGCCCGCCATCACCGCGCGAGAGGGGTCGCGGGTATCGCAGATGCAGACGCGGTCAGGGAAGCTGCCGAGCAGCAAGCCGCTGATGATTGATTCTGCCGGCAGGTCAGGCAAACGATCCGGTTGCCGCAGTTGCCCGCACAAGCGACGATGGGAATTCAGCAGCGTATGCAACGCGCGACCAGCGCCATGGGAATTCTCAGCCGTGGTGCGGATGATTTTTACTATTTTCTCAAGGCGGGTGTAAATATTCCAAGGGGTCGGTGCGGTGTCGCAAAGCTCAGGAATATCGCGTTCAGAGATAATCACGGCCAGCATGATGGCCCATGGCCCAAGGCCGCGCTCTATGCCGGATATCACCATTTGCGAAAGCCGCGGATGCAGCGGCAGGTCGGCCATCCGGTTGCCCATGGGCGTCAGAGCGAAGGGTGGATTTTCGCCGCTGGCGGCGCCAAGCATCCAGAGAAGTTTTTTTGCCGATTGAACGCTGGCGGCGGGCGGCGGGGTTAACCATGGCAGGGCATCAAAACCGGCGGGATTCCAGCGATAAACATCGAGGCAGAGGGATGCGAGATCAATTTGAGTTATTTCCGGCGGGTCGGCGGCGGGCTGGTGCCGAAAAGTGTCGGCGTGCCACAACCGGATGCACACACCCGGGCCCGTGCGCCCG
>JAJZGD010000214.1 GCA_021804985.1 Planctomycetota bacterium | reverse complement strand
ATTGGGATGGGTCTGAAATGTGCCGAATGCGCGGCGGAGGATCGAGCCGACTCTGAATAACGAGTCATCGAGATCCGACAACAAAGCAGGCGGGGCATTTCAGGCCCACCCCGCGCGGCGGGGTGCTTTTTGCCCCCCTCTGCGGCGCGGCTCCTCGGTGTACCGTCTGCGTCAGGTACGCCGTCGTCGCCGCTGCTTGATGGGCGCCAAAAATCACGCCGTCGCAACCCGGCGATTACTCGGACAGGCAGGTGTCGGGAATATTACAACGATTCGCCCCCGCCTGCGTTAATCCTTGACGGGAACCAACGGATGATGCATCACACTCTGCTGGCGAATGTTTCACTCGACTTTCTCGGGCAGCACGCGTTTGCCTGGTGGGCGGTGGTTATTGCGGCCATCGGATTAACCCTGCTGGCGTATGCATTCTGGCAATGGCGGCAGATACGCTCCGCGCCCGAGGCAACCGGCGCCGGGGCCGATAAGCGAGCCGCTCCGCCCCCCGATGGAAAACTGGCAGGGCCATCGGCATCGGCATCATCACCGGCACCGCGCTCACTTTATCTCGCCGCCGTCGCCGGGCTGGTCGCCATCCTCTACGCACTTATGGCGTGGTTTTTGCCGGCCGCACGCGCCCCCGCGCCCGCCATGGTGATGACCGGCCTGCTGCTGCTGCTGGCCATCTGGATTTTTTACACCCGCGTTTACGACTTCCTCGGCCGCACACGCGTCATGATTCTGCTGGCGCTGCGTTCGCTGGCGATTATTTTTCTGCTGTTGATGATGTTTCAGCCCGCCCTGGCGTGGGTGACCATTCCGCACCATCTGCCCACACTCGGCATTGTTATCGATGCATCCGGATCGATGAGCGTCAATGATCAGCCCAATTCGCCAAGCCGCTATCTCCAAAGCGTTTTGGCCGCCAAAGAACTCAGTGGGGTGGTGACGGGGCATTTCAAAACTGCGTATTTTGCATACGACGGCCGGCACAATGCACCGCTGGCCGACGAAAATCAATACAGCTCCATCGCACCCAATGGAACAGCGACCGATTTACCGACGGCCATTAAATTGGCGACCGATAATGGCGCACAGGAAGTGGTGCTGTTTTCGGATGGCATTCAAAACGGCCCGACGCCGCTGCACACGCTGGCCCACCTCGGTGCAAAAGTTTTTACCGTGCGTGTTGGTTCTACCGCCACGCATGCCAAAGGCGTTCCGGAAATTAATATTGTCCGGGTGGTGGGGCCGCAGTCCGCTCCGGTCAATACCCGCTGCCTGCTAACCGCCGAAATTCAATCCACCGCACTCAATGATCGCACCGTGCAGGTCAATCTGATGGTCGGCAAAACGCTGCTCAAATCTCGTCGGCTGGTGCTGGAATCCGGGCCAAGTCCGCAGCACGTCAAGCTTTCATTCACGCCGCGAAAAGTTGGCCGCATGCTTCTTGTCGTCCGCATTCCGCCGGATCCGCAGGAGCGCTCCACCGCAGGCAACAGCCAGCAGTTTCCCATTCTCATTACCAATCCGCGCATCAACGTGCTGTATATTGAGGCGCAAATTCGCCCGGAGGTTGGCCCGCTGGCGCAAGATCTCGCCACCGACCCGAATGTGAATCTTGTGAGCCTGATCCAAACCCGCCCCGGCTACTTCATGGTGCGCGGCATGCAGGGCGGCCTGACGGCGCTGCCACAGACGCAGGCCCAGTGGAAAACTTTCAAGGTCATTATTCTCGGCGATGTGCCCGCAGATTTTCTCTCCGGCGTTCAGCGCCAGGAGCTTCGCCATGTCATCAAAAACGGAGCAGGCTTTCTGATGATCGGTGGGATGCAGAATTTTGCCAGCGGCGGCTGGGGCAATTCATCCATGGCGCCCGTGTTTCCCATCAATCTTGCCAGCGTGCATCCGAGCCAGCTTTCGCGCTCTTTTGTGCCAGAGCTTACGGCCTTTGGCCAGCGCAGCGCAATTTTTGCCGGCATTACATCGTGGTTCGTTCCGCCCGGCGGGGGCCGCCCCGCATTGCAACTGCCCGATCTCGATGGCTGCGTGGCATTTGCCGGTTTATCCCCCGCAGGCCAAAGCTTGCTCGTCGACCCGCGCGAGCAGGTTAATGGGGCGCCCGCCGTCGTCCTTGCGGTCGGCCACTACGGCAAGGGCCGGTCGGCCGCCTTTGCCGGCGACACCACATACCGCTGGCAATTGGAACTGCGAACGCTGGGCAATCAGTCACCCTATCACCGCTTTTGGGGTCAGTTAATCCGCTGGCTTGCCGGTGAGAGCAAAGTAAAAACCGCCGCCGGCCCCTCGGTGACGGCACTCCTTCGCCGCCAGCGTTATCAACCAAGACAAATCGTACGTCTCCGCGCGCAAGTAACCGACATGAGCGGTCAATCCACACGCTATGCCCATACCCAAGTGACCGAAGAAATGCCCGATGGCAAAATTCGCACCCTGCGCCTCAACGCCGATCATAGAAATATTGGTATGTACCATCGCAACATTCGACCGCGGTTGCCGGGCAAATACCGGCTGGTGTTTTCCGCACGCAAGGGGGGAAAGTTGCTGGGCACGGACAAGACTAATTTCTACATCATGGCGCCTCAGACAGAAATGACCAAACTTGCTGCTGAACCCGTCATTCTTCGGCGCATTGCCCGGCTTACTGGCGGCACTTTCAGCGAGATTGACGGCGTCGGTGCATTGGGGCGCCGGCTCAACGCATCGCTGCCCAAGGCCAATCAGATTCGCCGCATGTCGGTGCCGTTGTACAGCAATCCCATCTGCTTCATTCTTTTTGTGCTCGCGATATCCGCGGAGTGGTTCCTGCGGCGTAAATGGCAGTTGCAGTAAGCGTCCCCGCGCGGGCGCGGCATAAGTACCGATCTGCCAACGCGGCGACTGCCTCATTTAGCCGGCCAGCTTGCTGGCCGCGCCCCGTCGGGTTCTACTTTCTACTTTCCACTTTCTCGGTCGCCGGCCAGCAATTCGCGAAGCCACGAGAGCCATGGTGAGCAGCGGCGGGGTGCGGGGTGCGGTGGGGGGGGCGGGGCTGAGTTTGGGGGTGGGGGAAATGCGGCATGCGTCATTATTAAACTGGGATTCATATCCAGCGGGTTTTGCCCTAAACTGGTTCACCGACGGATCGATTGCATTGCCGGCAAAAAAAGGGGTTTAGCTTCACCGTGCGCGACATGTCTTCCAAATCTGCAGGCCCGCTGAATGAAGAGCAACTCGTTGAGCTTGGAGAGGCGAATCTTCGCCTGCGAAAGTTCAACCGTGCGGCGGTGGCAGCGCACCGCGCCTGTGCAGGGTTGCTGGTTTTCGGCGTTCTTACGGCCCTGCCGCAGTTTATCCCCGGTGCGGGACTGAGCATTTCAGCGAGCATCATGGGCCTCTGGATGATCGCGGCGGGGTTCGTGGAATACTGGGGCGAACAGAATATCCGTCGCCTCCGCCCCGGAGTGTTTCGAAAATTGATGATCAATCAGTTACTTCTCGGTGGCATGTTCATCATCATCAGCGGCTGGTGGATGTTGGAAGTGGCTTTAAGCCAGCACAGCGGCGCCGGTCAGATTAACCATGTGCTCGCCCCCTATGTCGGCGGCGGCGGCAACGGAAATTTGCCGATCAAAATTGACCAACTGGTCAAGCTCAGCGAATATGTGGCGTATGGTTCGATCGGGGCGTTTGGCCTGATATGTCAAGGGTCGATGGCGATTTATTACGCCCACCGCGAGCGATTGCTTAACGAGTATTTGCGCATCACGCCTGAATGGATTGTGCGCGTGCAAAAAAGTGCCTGACCACGTACTGCGGGGTGAACGGCCGTTGCGGTGTTAATAGCCTCCGCGCGTGCTGCCCGTTACCGCATAACCCAATATTTTTTCACCAGAATCGGGGCGGGTGAAAGATTGATTGCATGCCCGCCGATGCGGTAATCCAGCACCAGCGTTTTATGCAGCACCACCGGCTTGCCGTTCAACGGGTCTTTCTGGACCGCCGTTTCACCGGAAAGGCCAGAGATGAAAATTCTAAACCCGCGAACGCCCGACGGTATGCGGCTGAAAATGGCAAAGGAATCTTTGGCGTTGTCCGCGCCTTGGAGCAGTTTTCCCGAAACCATATCCGGATCAATCAGAAAAGGATTTCCCGTGGCCCGTTTCACCGCCCGGTATAAACGCGGCGTGATGCCAACCTTCGGGGCCACCAGGCCGCCGCCATCAAGCATGATCTGAAATGTCGGAATGAAAAATAAATCCCGGCGTGTGGTGTTGGTGACGGTATAGGTCACGAACCAATATTTGTGCAGCTGCCGGTGGCGACCCGCCCCCGACATATGAAACAGGCGGCTGGGCGCGTGCCAAATAAATTTGATCTGCCAGCTGCGGCTTAACAGCCGCGGTCGGGGCGCCAAATGCCGCGCCAATACCAGCGAGGGGCTTGCGGCCAGTAGCCCGGCAGCAAGCAACACGGAAAGAGAAAATCTGACCAACGCTTTGGGCATCAACCGCATTGAAATACCTCCGTGAACGCGAACCGCTCTTCAATCATCCCGAGTTCTTATACCCGTATTAGAATCTCTTGGCAGCCCTGCGGCAAGGCCCGGAAGATTGCCAGGGGCGTTTCTCGGGATATCGCATCGGATATTCCCTCAAATGCGGGGCCCAATAATATGCCTTCTCGTCGATTTTTCAAAAAAGCCTGAAAAAGCGTAGTTTTGGCCTAAAATGCAGCCCGTGAGATGGCGGTTGCTGCAT
>JAJZGD010000213.1 GCA_021804985.1 Planctomycetota bacterium | reverse complement strand
ATGGTGGCGTACTCCTAAAAAAGAACATCGAAAATACCCTACAACACCTTTTAGGTTACGCCGCCTCTTTTCTCCCGTCCACAACTTTTAAGAGTATCTCGATTGCGCTCGGGGAGTTTACCTCAATCACCAAGCGTAGCCGGGGTTTCTTTGCGCGAGAGTTGTGTTGTGCAAGCCGGCCCGGCTCTTGCCCCCATAGCCTGATTTCCCCTACCGTGGCCGAAAAACATTGATTTACGGGCTTTTGGCCGCAATGCACTTGCTACATTCAGCCCGGTGCCCAGGCCGGCGGCTGGGTAAAGAGGTCCAGCAATCCCCGGTTTACTCAGGATCACATTAAGCTCTTTGGGAACGCGGGTGACCGTGATTTCCGGGCTTTTTTTAAAAAAAATAGAGGATAGCCGTGTTAGCCATTTGTTAGGTATACAATTTTAGCTATAATTATGCTGCACCCACAAGGCAAGGATGTCTTTAGTGGATATCAGTGTGAAGCTTGCGATACTGGCCGATGCCGCCAAATACGATGCGTCGTGCGCCAGCTCCGGTGCCAAACGCAAGGGCAATGGCAAGCTGGGGAACGCCACCGGCGTGGGCATTTGCCACTCGTACACGCCGGACGGGCGGTGTGTGTCGCTCCTGAAAATATTATTAACCAATTTTTGTATTTTTGATTGTGTCTACTGCGTCAATCGCATTTCATCCAATACGCAGCGCGCCAGATTCACCCCCGAAGAGATTGCGGATTTAACCATCCAATTTTATAAGCGCAATTATATCGAGGGGCTTTTTTTATCATCGGGCATTATTCAATCGCCGGATTACACCATGGAGCAACTGGTGCGGGCGGCTCAACTGCTCCGCGAGGTGCATCAGTTCAACGGCTACATTCATCTTAAAGTTGTACCCGGAGCGGCCCCCAACCTAATTGAACTCGCCGGACGGTACGCCGATCGATTATCCGCCAATATTGAATTGCCGACACCGGTCGATTTGTCTCAGCTGGCACCCGAAAAGAGCTTCGAGCAGATCACATCGGCAATGGGAAACATTGCGGATAAGATCCAAATTCGTCGGCGCTCGCCCACTGTTATCCGCAACCCGGAGCAAACTTTAGCGCTGCCATCGGTGGAAGCTCGCACCCCTGTTTCCGGTAAGCTCAATCGCTTTGCGCCGGCGGGCCAAAGCACGCAGATGATCGTCGGCGCGACGCCATCCTCCGATGTTACAATTTTAGAAACGGCCCGCGATCTTTATAACCGGTATCAGCTTCGAAGGGTTTATTATTCAGCCTATTCGTTAATTCCGCATCATGATTCCCGCCTGCCGGGGATAGCCCCCCCACTGCTAAGAGAGCACCGCTTATATCAGGCGGATTGGTTGCTGCGGTTTTATGGGTTTGATCTTTCAGAAATTGCGTCGGCCACGGAAAATGGCCAATTGCACGCCGATCTCGATCCCAAGTTGGCTTGGGCATTGCGTCATCCGGCGCGATTTCCGATTGACATCAACCGGGCGCCACGACACGAATTGCTGCGAATACCGGGCCTGGGTGCAAGAAATGTTGACCGCATCATTCGCATGCGGCGGATCAGCAAACTTCGCCTGGCAGACTTAATCGCCTTGAAGGTTCCACTGAAGCGTGCGCGTCCATTTGTCATCACCGCCGATTATCACCCATCTATTTCAGAATTGGATCGGCTTTCTACGGCCAGGTCGCGCCCTGTCCAGCAAACTTTGTTCGACGTTGCACCATTTCATGCGGACAAACGACGTTCGTGATGGATGCGAGCAGAAAACTTATTGTGTATTTGAAAGATTGCCGGCAATGAAGCAAACCGCTCAATTCGATGGCACCTTTGAAGCCTGGTGGCGGGCTACCGGCGACTTTTTACGCCGCCGAACGCAGCCCACGGATATTTACTGGCCCGATCCATTCCAGAAAGAGAAAGGACTTTTCGACGGCGCCCAGATCTCGGCGCAACCCGCACCGGCGATCCGTCGGGAAAGCCGGCAGTCCGCGGCTACAACGTCGCGCACCTTGGTAAAAGGGTCGCCGCTGGTAGCCGACACGGCATGGCGGCGTATTTTGGCATTGGCGCGCCGCGTTTGTTATGCCCGATATCCCGAGCGTTTCAGCCTTCTTTATCGCGTCGTCTGGCGCATGCAACATGGGGAGCCGCACTTGACTGATTTGTTGACCGACGCAGATATGCGGGCCGTGCAGCAATGGGACGGCGCGGTGCGCCGCGACGCACATAAAGCCAAAGCATTTGTTCGCTTCAAACTCATGCATTGCGATCCCATCACCGGGCTTGAGCACTTCGCGGCCTGGCATTGTCCTTCGCATTATCCGCTGCGGTTGGTGGGAGACTTTTTTGCCGACCGCTTTGCCACCATGCGATGGACCATTTTTACTCCCGATGAAACGGCCAATTGGGACGGCCAACATGTGGTGTATTTACAGAATCGGTCACAGATAAATAAACTGCAGGAGGATAATATTGAGTCGCTTTGGTTAACGTATTATTCCCACATTTTTAATCCCGCCCGCCTTAATGTGAAAGCCATGCAAAGGGAAATGCCCAAGCACCACTGGCAAACGCTGCCAGAAGCGAAAATACTGCCGGATTTGATACAAAGTGCTGCGTCGAGATCGTCGGCTATGCAGGGGCACATCGACAGCCCAGCAGCCCTTCGGAAAATCGCGGCGAGGCGATATCGCGGTGGGGCCGAAACCACGCCGGCCTCACCGGCGGCCATGGACACCAACCAAACTCCATTCACCCCCCATCCCGAGTTGGAGAATACCTGAATGACGTGCAGCGGTGCCTGGGTTTTGGAAGACCAGTGTTCGCACGGCGGCAGTGCACTGTCCGGATTGCCGAGCGGTTCTCCGGTGCTTCTGCTTGAGGATGTGCCTTATCTGTCCCATTACCCGCATCATTGGCAAAAGCTGGTGTTGTTGATTTCGGCACAGCGGCATTTTGCGGCGGAATTGCGGAATCGCGGGTTTGAAGTCATTTATCACAAAATGTGTGTCGATCCGATCTCCGTCGTGCGCAATTTCATTCAGCGATTCGGGGTAACTCATTTGCAAATTATGGAACCCAATGACTATCCCCGTGCCGCCGCGTTGCGACGATTCAACTTGCCCTGTGAGTTGGTCGTTACCGGCAACAATTTATTTTTGAATTCTAATCTTCAATTTGCCGACTATGCGAAAGGGAAGAAGCACCTCATCATGGAATTTTTCTATCGGCAGATGCGAACAAAACTTGGCGTGTTGCTTGACGACCATGGCGCGCCGGTGGGAGGGGCTTGGAACTTTGACAAGGACAACCGGATTGGCAAAATCCCCCCGCTGCTGAACCTGCCGGCGCCGTATCAACCAGAGATGGATGCGATTACGCGGGACGCATTTGCAGATGTCAGTCGGTGCTTTGAAGGCAAGTATTTTGGGCGGATGCCGAAGCAGCCGGATGGCGAATTCATCTGGCCGGTAACTCACGAGCAGGCCGCGGCGCAACTGGAGCATTTTCTGCAATTCAGGCTGGCGCACTTTGGTCACTACGAGGACGCGATGACGCTGCGATCATGGTCGATATTTCACTCCCATCTTTCGCCAGCGATGAATTGCGGACTGCTGCACCCAGCTTTTATTGTGGAGCGAATCCAGGCGATAGCTCAGCAGCCGCGAGTTCCCATTCCGCTGAACTCATTGGAAGGTTTTACGCGGCAGATTATCGGCTGGCGAGAATTCGTGCGCGGTGTCTATTGGCATGAAATGACCGACGGGCATGAAGTCGCCTACACACAGCGAAACGAGTTGCGCGCCAATCATCCGCTGCCCGAATTTTATTGGTCGGGGCAAACGGAAATGGTTTGCATGCGCGAATCTCTCAATCCGGTGATTCAATATGGTTATTCGCACCATATTTCGCGCTTGATGGTACTGGCCAATTTCGCCTTGCTGCACGGCATCAATCCACAAGCTGTGAACGAATGGTTCACCTATGCCTATGCGGACGGGTACGAATGGGTAACAACCCCTAATGTGATTGGTATGGCGCTATACGCGGATGGTGGAATCGTTGCCACCAAACCGTATGCGGCCAGCGGTGCGTACATCAATCGCATGTCGGACTATTGCGATCAATGTCCGTATGATCCGACTGTGTCAAGCGGGGCGAAGGCTTGTCCGTTCACCCGGGCGTATTGGCCTTTTATTGCCCGGCACACCAAGCGATTGGCGGCCAATCCGCGGACCAGTTTGGCGATTCGCGGATTGAAGCGATTGCACGCGACTGATATTGAACGCCGAGGTGTGGAAACAGAAAGGTGGCTTGTGGGTTTGCCGATTTACAAGCCGCAAGATAAAACGGAGCACACGCGATGACACAGCCGTCGAAGATGTGTCAAATTTGCGGACGCCCCATGACGTGGCGAAAGCGATGGGCTAAGAACTGGGAAGCGGTTAAATATTGCTCTGATGCGTGCCGCCGGCGGGCGCGGCATTCATTAAAGAAATATTGACATTGTCGGAGAGAGGCCACACACGAATTTGTCGCCGCCCCGGCGTGCTGCCCGCAGGCAACCTCTGTGCCTCTGCCGCTCTGTGTGAGACAATAGGTCGTTTCGGGCGATATTAGGAATCATGCCTCCGGCATGATGTAATTATTTAATATCTCACGCAGAGAAGGGGAGACGCAGAGACGACCACGGGGACGACGAGGGGAACGTCCGCGGCCACCAGGGTGGCCGGCTTAATG
>JAJZGD010000038.1 GCA_021804985.1 Planctomycetota bacterium | reverse complement strand
AGCGGCTGCGGCGCGTCCTGCAATGGTATGCTCATCATCTCAGTCAACGCGAGCGGCCATTTCACGGCTGCCGAACCAACGCTCTGCGCCGTGAACTGCTGGCCATCAATGGCGTGGGGCCTGAAACCGCCGACAGCATTCTGCTTTATGCACTCCGTCGGCCCGTGTTTGTTGTAGATAGCTACACTCGAAGAATCATGATCCGCCACCAGCTGCTGGATGCTTCCGCCGATTACGAAACCATGCAGAATTTTTTTCGCCTTCGGCTGCGACCAAGCGTAAGCCAGTACAATCAATTCCACGCATTGATCGTCGAGACGGGGAAGCATTTTTGTCGGCCGACACCCCGGTGTGAAAAATGCCCGCTGCGATCTTTTCTGCCGGCGGGTGCCAGCACTATGGCGGGCCAAAAGCCGAAGCGATGAAACCGCGCCGATGTGGCGATGGGTTCGCCGGTGCTTACTGGGCAGCGTGATTGGCACCGCCGGGAAAATCTTTTTCCGCAGCGTGGGCAAACACTTTCTGCGTGTTGGCCAGCGAAAACAGATGGGCGTATATCAGCATAAGATAGCCACGGCGGCCCAGGGTGATGAGTTGAGAATCAGAGAGTTTGGCCAGAAGAGATTCGTCGATCACGTAAAAATCGCGCAGGGTAAAGATGGTTTTGCCATGCTGTGAAATCTGAAATTGCCGCGACACCAGCAAGTCAAGATTTTTAAGTTCCTGCATGAACTCCCGTGTGCGAACGGATTGATCCTGAAAATCCTTGAGAAATTGCAACGCCGCCCGAAGAAAGTCAGACGGCTTATCCTGATCGACAAAAAGCTGTTGCCCCTCGCCTGAGGTAAATCCGGAAAACGCACTATCGATGAACACGGCCAATTCATTGGAATTCGGCTGTTCGGCAAGCACAAACGGATATCGGCGGACAAAGGCGGGAATATAGCTCGCGAGCCACCGACCATCGGCATCGACGAAAATGTTTTCATTGTTTTTCAGGCCCACAATTGCCACCGGCGAAAGCAAGGAATCGGCAGTCCCCGTAAACACGATGGGAAAATCCAGCGTGGCACGCGGAAATTCAATCGCCGTGAGCGGAATACAGTTGGTATGAGCGGCAAAGGAAAAATTGGGCTGATCCGCCGTGATTTTAAGGGATCGATGTTTGGCGGGATTGAGTGCTTCCGGCTTTTGGTAGAAAAGCAACTGATTCATGAACGCATCCTCCGTTCGCTCAAAAGAAAAGCGGCCATTATCCGATTTTAACCCAACTTCGAGAAATACGGGGTGCGGCTAAAAGGAACCTCCATCATCGCCGCCATCGTCGCCGCCACCACTATCATCGGCCCCACCGGCATCGTCGCCGCCGCCGCTGTCGTCCGCGCCACCGAAAGCGCCACCCGACGCATCAGCGCTATCGCCGCCGGACCAATCGGCAGAATCGCCTGGCGCGTCCGCGGGGGCATCCGCGGATGGATCACCGGCCGGATTGGCTCCCCCGCCATCCGCGGGGCCTGCTGCGCCATCCGGGGTCGCACCCCCTGAACTGCGTCCGCCCTCCATGGAGTTAAATAGCATATTTCCCGCCATGCCCCCCATAACACCGCCGAGCAAGCCCGTGCCAAAGCCACCCAACGCACTCGGTGCACCGGACGATTGGGGGGCACCAGATGTGCCGGGTGGAGGCGTTGGGGCAGTTGTGCCGGGCATAAGGCCCGAAGCCTGCGGATTATTTCCCCCAGCTGGCCCCGCGGGTGCGCCCCCGGCCGAAGCCGCTGATCGACGCGTAAAGAGCCAGAAGAATAAAAATGCCCCGGCAATGACCAGAATCAGAATCATAAACTTGTGGCTTTGGGTCGGCCCCGGGTTCGGTTTGGCCATCGGCAACGGTGCGCTGGCGGCTGGTGCGTGGCCGGCCGCAAGCTGTGCCGAATTGCTTTTGATTACCCGCGCGATCAGGTCCAAGCCGGAAAGCAGCGCCGCGCTAAATTGCGATGACCGACAAAGTGCCAGCATCAGATGGTTCGCCGCGGCCTGGTCTGCCGGGGGAAAAACCGTCTTTAAGGTGGCCTTGTCCGCCCGCACCACCAGGTAGCCGGGCGAGCGGCACATCAGTATCACCACGCCGTTGACGTGATGGGCTTTGCCAAGGCGGGCCGCCCAGTTGTAAAAGAAAGCCTTAATCGTGGGCGATGGATAGCGGGCCTTGATCGCCGGGGGAATGGTGCTGAAGGAGGCCACCAGCACCGTCTTGCCGGTTTGGGCGTTAAGTCCACTAATAAGTTCGCCGGCTTGCACCATCGTGCTGGAGGAAAAAAAATGGCCGCCGTCTTTCACCAGCGCAAAGGCGTGCGTTACCGCGATACATGGAATCATAAGCATGGCCAGTGCCAATAGCGGCCCCATCCGGCGGTGCCTGCGGGACGCCGTGCCGACCGATCTGCCTGCCATGGCGGTGCGAGGGCTTTGCATATTCATAAAATGAACTCCTCCGTAGGGGCCCGCAAGCCGGGATGGCAGACAAGCACGTATCAGAAGTTATAAGTTTAGCAGATATGCACCGCCAGTTCTTGTTTGCAACGGCAAGCTCGCTTAATTTACCGTATTGGCCGGTGATGGACCGGCATGGCGGTTTTATTTCGTTAAAGGAAAGCGGCGATATGAGTCAACCGGCGTTCAAGCATGTAACGGTGCCACCGCATGGCGAGGCGATTAAAATTGGCGCGGATAAAAAGCTCCATGTTCCCGACCATCCCGTGATTCCATTTATCGAAGGGGATGGCACCGGCGCGGATATCTGGCGGGCCAGCGTGCGGGTATTTGATGCGGCCGTGGATCGGGCGTTCGGCGGCAAAAAGCAGATTGCCTGGATGGAAGTGTATGCCGGCGAAAAGGCGTTTAATAAATTCAAAACCGGCGAACCGCAGGGCGATGCCGCCGCTTGGTTGCCCACCGAAACCGTGGACGCGTTCAGGCATTTTCTCGTCGGCATCAAAGGCCCGCTGACCACCCCGGTGGGCGGCGGTATCCGCTCGCTGAATGTCGCCCTGCGGCAACTGCTGGATTTGTATGTATGCCTGCGGCCGGTGCGATATTTCAAGGGGGTTCCCAGCCCCGTGAAGCGGCCGGAGGCGGTTGATATGGTGATCTTCCGCGAAAATACGGAAGACATTTATGCCGGCATTGAATGGGCTGCGGGCAGCGATGAGGCTCGCAAAATCATCGATTTTCTGAAAACGGAGTTTCCGAAGGCCTACGGCAAAATCCGGTTTCCCGAAAGCTCGGGCATCGGCATAAAGCCGGTCAGTCGGCAGGGAACACAGCGCCTCGTCGGTGCGGCGATTGATTATGCCATCAAGCACAAGCGCAAAAGTGTCACGCTGGTGCATAAGGGCAATATCATGAAATTTACCGAGGGGGGCTTTCGCGATTGGGGCTATGAACTGGCAAAGGAAAAATATGGCGCCGTGGAAATCGACGGCGGCCCCTGGTGCAAACTGCCGGGCGGCTTGGTCATTAAAGATGCCATTGCCGATATCACACTTCAGCAGGTGCTTACCCGCCCGGATGATTTTGACGTTATCGCAACGCTTAACCTCAACGGCGATTACCTGAGCGACGCCCTGGCTGCACAGGTTGGCGGCATCGGCATTGCCCCCGGTGGAAACATTAACTACGACACCGGCCACGCCGTTTTTGAGGCGACCCATGGCACAGCCCCGAAATACGCCAATCAAGACAAGGTAAATCCGGGCAGCGTAATCCTTTCCGGCGTTATGATGCTTGAGCACCTCGGCTGGCAGCCCGCCGCCGACCTCATCGTCAAATCGCTGGAAAAGACAATTGCGGATAAAGTAGTGACCTATGATTTCGCAAGGCTTACGTCCGGCGCCCGCGAGGTGCGTTGCAGTGAATTTGCTTCCGCGATGATCGCCAATATGTGATGGCGGCGCGGCATTCACGGCGTGCCGATATTTTTTTTTCTTAATTGCAGAAAGTGAGGTTGTTCGATGAGCGAACAATTCAAAGGACAAACCATACTGGTTGTTGACGATGACGCCGATGTGCTTACCACCATCATGGCCGCGCTTTCCACCACTGGTGCCAAACTGGTTTCCGCCTCGGATGGAAAAACCGCCGTTGAGGTGGCCGAAAAGGAACAGCCGGACCTGATTGTGCTCGATATGATGCTGCCCGGTCGCAGCGGCTTTCTGGTGCTCGAGCGCATCAAGGGGCGAAAACCCAAAGGGAGCAAACCCCGCGTGATCATGATCACCGGGAATTTGGGCACCCGGCACAAAACGTACGCCGAGTCGCTGGGCGTCGATGATTACATCAACAAGCCATTTCGTATTGATCGCCTGATGACTTCGATGGAAAAACTGCTGGTGCCGGCCCCGAGCTGATGCAGCCCGGAGCATACCGGTGAATCATGCCTGAACTGCCTGAAGTTGAAGAAGTGCGGCGCACCCTCATCGCGGCCGTTCGTGACGAAATCATCGATGGCGTTACCGTATTACGCCCGGACTACGTGCGCCACGGCCGCAAGACCATCCGGAATCTTAAGGGCAGCGGCATCATTGATATTACCCGGCTGGGCAAGCGCCTTTTCTGGCAATTAACGCCATCGGCCTGCATGGTGACACATCTGGGTATGACGGGAAGAATTACCCTGCGGCCGGACGACAAACCCGCTGAACCGCACACCCATCTGGTTCTGGGCTTAAAAACCGGAAAGTTTCTGCATTTTAGCGATGCACGCCGCTTCGGCGGAGTATGGCTCTATGCCGCAGAATCTCAGGCCTTGCAGGCGCATGTCACGGGGCGGCTCGGCGCCGATGCGCTTAACCTCGCGGTAACCGATCTCGATGGATGGAAACAGAAAAGGGTGCCGCTGAAAGCCGAACTGCTTAGCCAAAAAACTGTGGCCGGCCTCGGAAACATCTACGTGGATGAGGCCCTGTGGATGGCCCGCCTCCATCCGCTGCGCCGAGTGGATCAGCTTCCCCACGCCGCCCGGGCATTGTTGACGCACTGCATTCATGAGGTGCTTCATGCATCACTGGCCATGGGGGGCACGACGCTGCGTGATTACCGCGACGCCAACGCCAACGCCGGGCGTTTCGCCCAAAGCCTGAACGTCTATGGCCGGGCGGGCCAACCCTGCCGGCGCTGCGGAACCACGCTGCGAAAATTCCTCATAGCGCAGCGCACCACCGTGATCTGCCCTAAATGCCAGCGGGCAGGCCGCCATCGAACAGAGAAGTAACCCGGTGCGGGGATGTGGGCGGTGTATACGTGCAGACATCGGGGCATGGCCGCAGCCTGTACGAGGCCCCGCGCCAGCCTTAGAATCGGGCATTGGCCTGGCGGAATGGCCCTGTGAGGAATGTCATTGCATTTACCCCTGATTCATCACTCGAGTTTTGTCTTTTTACTGACCATTATCGTGCTGGTCGTATCGGGCCTGATTAATTATCTGCGCCCCGGCAAGGCGGGAATCGCGCCCGTGATCATTTCCATTATCGCCATGGCTGTGGGGGTTTGCCTTGCAATCGGCGGCTTGGCGTGGAAACTCTCTCACGCGGGGCAAAGTGTCTCGCCCGTGGCATCGGGCCTGATCATTCATTGGTTGAAGATACCCGGCGCGGCCCCCATGGGAAAAGGGACGTGGTTAAGCCTCGGCATGCGAACGGATACGCTCGGCGTGACATTTTTTATGGTCACCCTGCTGATCGGTTTGCTGGGGCAAATTCATCTGAGCGCATCGCTCCGGAAGACCGAGCCGTCCGCGGTCTATTTTGCCTTTTCGACCTGGGCCATTGCGGCACTATTGGTCGCCTTTTTGGCCGTCAATGTGCTTCAATTACTGACTTTCATCCTTTTGGCGGCGCTCTTCGGATGGCTCATGCTGATGCTAAGCCGTGATGAGCCGATTTCCGGCCCCGGCCTGCTTGCGGCCGGCCCGCTGCTGATTCCGATCGGTCTGGCGGGGGCAAGTTTGGCGCTGGTGACGGCCGGGTCGGCGGCGGACGGCCTGCATTGGCTCGCGGGGTGCGCCGCGTGGCCCAAGATCGCCTTTACCCCCCGGCATTCGCTGCTCATTTCCTCTCATCTGACAAGCGTGGATATGGCTGGCATTCTGCTGGCTTTTGGCGTTCTGGGTTTTGGCGCTCAGGTACCCTTTCACCTCTGGCCCGATGAATATTCAAAATCGGCCGCATCTACCAGCTATTTGCTGATGGTCAGCCTGATTCTTGGTGCCGCACCCCTGCTCGCCACGCGCCTCGCACCATTTTTCACGCTGGACGCCAAACTGTTTTTATGCGTCTGCGGGGCCGCCACATCGATCATGGCGGCGCTAAGTTCCCTCGGACAAACCGACATCCGGCGGATACTCGCCTCGTTAACGAGTTCGCTCGCGGGGATCGTGATGGTCTTGATTGCCAGTGGCGGCAGTGCCGACGGTTTGGCCATCGCCCTGATTGGCCTCTTGTCGATGACCGGCCTGCTGATGATTGCCGGCACGGTCATTCACGCCGCCGACCGGCGCACCAACATTACCCACATGGGGGGCCTTTGGCGGCAGCTGCCGCTATCCGCATTTTTCGCCCTGATTATTATCGCCATCATCACGGGCACCGCGCATCTCGGAACCTCGCAGGCGATTACGCTGGGCTTTACGCATCTGCACGCTTATGCATCCGATATGGGGCCGTGGGGCATGCTTTTATTCTGGGCGCCGCTCGCAGCGGTTCTGGTGCTATCGTTTTCGCTGGCACGGTGGTGGTGGCTGATATTTATTTCCGCGGGCGCAGAACCGGTAATGGTAAGCTCGCGGGAATCCGCATCGCAAACTTTCCCCCCCCTGCTCCTATTGATTGGCGGTTTGCTGGCGGGCACTTCATTTTTAGATTTACCCGCTCTCATTCACCGTTCGCTTTCATCCGCCCGCGCCGCCGCCGCCCCGGCCATGGCCGCCGGAAGCTCCGGGCAACTCATCGCCGATTTTCCCATGGTGGGCGCTGCCGCGCTCGCACTGGTCGTGCTGCTGTATTGGAAGGGAACCACGCTTGTTGCACGGCTGTGCCGCGTGCCCGGCTTAAATCTGATACACCGCTGGCTTCAGAGCAATATGTATGTTTCGGAGATGTATCGATTTTTGATCGCCCGGCCGATACGGGGCATTTCCATTCTTCTCGCATTTGTGGATCGCTGGATTGCCGGGTGGGTGCTCGTAATGATTGCGCTGGGTACTGGCACCATGGCTCTTTTCGTCAGCGCCGTCGACGGCCTGTGGACCGCCCGCGGCTGGCCGGTGCCCGCGCGAAAAATGCCCGCGCCCGATCCTGCACCTGTGCCGACGCCCAACGCGGGAAAGCCAAAGGCCTGATCATGCAACACCGACGGAGCCCCCTTTGAAAACATTTGACTATAGTTCCATTCTGACATGGCTCGCGGCACTCCCCATTCTCGGCTCGGCGGTGGTGGCCCTTTTGCCGCCCACGCGGGTCCGACTGATACGCAATACCGCGATTGCCACACTCGCGGGCATGGTGTTTCTGGCCGCAGTTACCGTGCGGCTTTTCAACTGGACGCATACGGCCGCGAGCCACTTTCAGCTGATGCAAATAGGGCCATGGATTCCGCCCCTGCACGCCACATATTTTGTGGGCGTCGATGCGCTGTCGATGTATATGACGCTTTTCATTTCAGCGCTGGGTCTGCTGGCAGCCCTGGCAAGTTACGGCGTGGTTCAGCAATTGCGAGCCTATTACATATTCATCATGCTGCTGACGGGCTTTTTTGCCGGCGCCCTGATTGCTGAAAATATTTTTCTCTTTGCCCTGTTTTTTATTCTTTCCATTTTTCCCATGTACTTTCTCACCGGGCTTTGGGGCGGAGAACGCCGACAGCCGGCAGCGATGAAATTCGGCCTGTTTGCGTTGATATCTTCCGGCCTGTTCTTCGTGGCCATATTTTTAGCCCCCCACCTTTCCACCGCCGCCTATCAGGCCGTTGACGCCTGGCATCCCGGCCTTTCGGCGTGGGTTAAAACGCATGATCTGGCGATGGTCGCAGCGGGCCATCAGGCCTCAGCCTTGTGGTTCTTCTGGCTCTTGGCCATCGCATTGGGGCTGCGTATCGGCGTGACGGGTCTGCACATCTGGTCGCCGGATTACTGCTGCGAAACGCGCGGCGCTGCGGCGATTCTGGTCATTGGGGGCAATTTTCTATTAACCGCGTATGCCATTGAGCGCATTGGCGGCCCACTGCTGCACCTGCAAAGTGCACACCTGCAAATCGTTGTCGGCTGGGTACTGGCTGGCGGAATTCTTTACACGGCACTGGCGGCCTTGGCGCAAAATGATCTCGGCCGTCTGATCTCCTGCTGGATGAGCTTGCAGGCCGGCCTGATTTCGCTCGGCATGCTGGCTTTTACGGCCGGCTCGATTCAAGGCGCCATGCTTGAAACCATTGGCGCTGTGATCTGCCTTGCTGCCCTGCTATGGATGTGCCACATTCTGGAACTGCGGGCGCATCATCGCGATTTAAGCCGCCTCGGCGGAATTTCGCAGCTGATGCCCGAGCTTTTCGGGCTTTCGCTGCCCGGATTTATTGCAGCGATGGCGGTGCCGGGCTTTTGCCTTTTCGCCGGTGAATTTTTGGTGGTGCGATCGCTGTTCGGTTTGCATCCGGGCAGCGCATCACTCGGCAGCGCATCGCCTGGCAGCGTGCCGCTTGGCGGTGCGTCATCAGGATCGCACTGGCAGGCCGTGCCCGGCATTCTGGTCATATTGGGGTTGTTTTTAATGATCGCCACGCTGCTTTGGACGATTGAGCGCGTATTTTTCGGCAATCCGCGCCCCGAATATTCCCACTTTCCGCGCCTCACTCGTATGGAGCGTCTGGTGCTTGTGCCGTTGGTGGCTTTCAATCTGGCTTTGGGCTTATGCCCCATGATTCTGATCATCGATCCGCTTTCGCCGGCCATTCAAAGCATCTTGCACTTCGGCGGAAACTGACGCACCGCCTGCCCGTGTGCCACTGCACCTCGCCTGCATAACCGATGCGAACATCATGCGATGGCTGGCGACCTGTCATGCGCGCCGCCAGCTTACGGGACGTAACCTTATCGGCCCACTGATAAGGTGCTGTGGCTGAAAATCGCGGTGATACTCGGACGCACAAAATTTGCCTTATTGACGCTGCATCCCGCAGCCGATGACGGGCGCAGATGCGTTCGGTTATCCGTTTTTGCACGCGGCCGGTTGTTCACGGCTGGTAACCGGCGCACTGAGGTAGGTTCATATGTTTGCCCGCCCGTCCAGCATCCGGACTTTTTGGCATTTGCCCGCTGGCGAATTGCTGGATAATGGCCAGCCCGGCGTTGAGCATCCTCGAAACACATTTGGCTCGCACGGCAAGCGGCGTGGTTTCACCATGACGGAGCTACTTGTAGTGATATCCGCAATTGTGCTGCTGATCGCAATACTTGTCGCGGGGCTTTCTCGCGCCCGCGAGTACGCCCGCATTGCCAGCTGCCTTTCGAACCTCCACCAGTTGTCGCTTGCGGCCCTTAACTTCCGCCAGGCAAATCAGGGTGGGTTTCCAAATGATTACCAATCACCGACGGGGTATTGGTATCAGGAGATCAAGCCATACGACACCAACATGGCAGGCAATGCCATATGCCCAGATGCCAGCCTGCCGGCCGATCCATCGGCCACAACGCTCGGGGTCGGTTCGGCGGACACTGCGTGGGGCCTCGTGAACCCCAGCGGGGCCTACGGGTGGCTGCACGGTACCGTTTGCAGTTACGGTCTCAACGTGCATGCCGGTGGTTATAGCGCCGTCCCCGTCGTTGCATCCTATGGGCAGGCAACATTTGGCGGCAACACGACTTATTACGGAAGTGTGGCGTCCGCCACCAGCATCGGCGCCAATGGCCACGCCCGCATCACCGGCAGCGTGCAATCCGGTGGATCTATTACCCTCAATGGCAACATATCAGTTGGAGGCTCTGACAATCCAAACATGCCCGGCATGCAACCGCCGAATGTCACGGATATCTACAATCAAATTATTCAAAACGACAATCCTGCCCCGTTCGCCGGCGGCAACACCATCGACTTCACCAACAGCCCGTACCTTTTGGTCAATGGAAATTTTAATGGCAGCGGCCAGATGCAGATCATCGGCAGCGGCACGCTCGTGGTATCGGGAAGTGTGACATTCAATGGACAGTTTCCGTCGCAAGGCACTGCTAACATGAATATCGTCACGCTCGGTAGTGTGACCATACATGGCCAGTTAAGCCTTGACGGCAGCATTTACGCTGCGGGTAATTTCATTAGCGGTGGCGGCCACTCCATTCGTGGAGATATCGTCGTGGGTGGGTACTATGACGATCATGGCAAGGGGTTTATTGCCGAAGCCCCACCTCCACCGTTTGATCCGCGGGCCAATGGTACGCAGATATTGCAGGACCAACCACTGTTTGGCGACTGTATCTGGGTCGACGCAAGCCCGGAGGACACCGATGCGGTTCCCGCCAATTTGCAGCTGGGGGATCAGGACCTCAATGCCAATGACCAGATGGGACGATTCTGTATTGATCGCCATTTGGGCGCGGTGAACATTTCATTTACGGATGGTTCTGCCCGCACAGTCCCCCTGCAAAACCTCTGGCAGTTGAATTGGTCGGGTGTCTTCAGCCCGCGGAACGTCACGCTTCCATAAATTAAACCGAGGCTCATGGCTTCTTTTTTTGAACCCAATGCATTTCACCCCGGACCCCTGAAAATACGTCGCAGCGCTGCGGCGCGAGATACCAAGCTGACGGCCTTCGCAAAACGGGCGGGTGGGGCGACCACGGCGGTTCTGGCGATTTAAAATTCCGGCTCAGGCAGATTGCGGCAAAAGTCCGCGAGTTGCAGATGGGTTGGACTTTGCGCATGGCGCACATAATAGCCGCTGGTGGCGGTGCCCAAACACAGGGATTCGGCCAGCGTCAGCCCGAAGAGCCGCCCCGCCGAAAAGCCGGCATTAAAATGATCGCCCGCGCCCGTGCTGATGCGCGGTTGCTGAATGAAAGGCCCTGCAAATCGGCAGCTTTCATTGGCCGTGGCGGCTGCCGCTCCACTGCGCGGATGAATGACCACTGTGCCCAGCGCCAGCGCGCCGCGTATCTCTGCCGCAAGCGTCTCGATGTTTTGTTCAGGATCGGCCGGCAGCCGGATCTTCAGCACTTCCGCAACCTGCACGGCCTCTTTCAGGTTAAGGCCCAGGATCGTGTCGATATGTTTGGCCATCTGCGTCAGCAGCTTTAAACCGGCCAGCACGTCTTCGCGCGTGCGTTTCTCGGGATCGGCCAAATCGATAAACAAACTGCGCGGTTTCGGTGGCAGATTTCCCAGCACCTTTTGGATCATCTGCGCCCAGATATCATTCATCGCCGGGATCATCGTCCAGTTAACCATGCCAATCAGCCCGGCCTGATCCATCAGCGCCGCCAGCCGGGTTTTCCCCACGCGTTCGATCAGCAATTCCCAGGAAATATCGGAAATCGGGCCCAGCTTGCCAAACATCAATTTGCCATCATCAAATTCCAGCGCATCGGTATGGCACGGCTCGCCGAGGCTTAGCACCTCGACGCGCTCCGCCAGCTCACGAAATACCGCATGTACCTGCGGATAGCCAAGGTTGCCGATGTATGTAAGTTTTAGTCCGATGGCAGCCAGGGCATTGGCCATAATCGGGCCGTTGCCACCGAGCTTTTGCTGCTTGATGACCAATTCCAAATTGGCACTTTTCCCCGCGGCCTGCGCGGCCCGGGCGGCAAATTCGGTGATCGTGGCGATGCGGTCATAATTATTAACGGAGTAGCGCTTATCTACCACGGCGATAATTTCATCAACAAAGCCATCAAAGCCGATCACGGCATGGATTGCATCCGGTTTTGCCGATTGAAGTTTGGCACTGACACTGCGGGCAATTTCGGCACGCGCGGAATCTGACATGTATTTCCTCCAGGAATCCCGGCCAACCGCCGGGGTGGCAAGCGTAACGGGAAATACCGCAGATTTCCAACAATAAAAAACCCGCCACCATTTTTGGTCGCGGGTCAAAGAATTTTACGCTTTCGCATGATCGGGATAACCGGGGCCACCGGCCTGAGACAGCCATCAGCCCACACGCCGCCGCCGGCGAGCGAGTGCCAGCGCGCCAGCGCAAGCGATGCCCAGCACGGCCAGAGATGCCGGCTCGGGGGTATTGCTGACACTAATGGTGCCGACATTGGTCGGGCTGTCAAAATCCACCAAGCTGCCGCTGGAGCCGAGAGAAATGGCGTTAGAATTTAGATCGGCGCTTACCGGCCCGGTACCGCTAAAGCTGAAATTAAAATCGCTGCCGACGGTGACGACCGGAACCGTTCCGACGAACGGCAGCGTGACCGTGTACGGAATCACATTCGTTGCTTGACCGTATATAACTGAGCCGCTGGCAGTGATGGTAAGCGTCGCGGGATAGGTTCCATTGAGAATTTGATCCACCGACGATTTGGGGTCCGTCGCGCTAATGGCAATGCCCGATACCGTGTAGGTAAAGCCGTTGCTGGCGGTATAACTGAATGACGGCTGGATCAACGTGGACAAATAATTGGTGAAGCTCGTCAGCGGAGTACTGTTGGTAATTGCGCTGCTCGCAGCGCTTGCGCCCAAGCCTAAAACTACATCCTGCGAAGTACTCGATCCCACCGGAGGGGCCAACCCAACCACCGTCCCGAACGTGGTGCCATTGGGATTCAAACCGGTTGCCGTCACGGTCTCCGTGCTGTTAGCGCTCAGATTACCCAGATATACAAATTGACCGCTGACGTTGTAGCTACCGGTGCCGGCTCCAACGGGCGGCGTGGTGGTCTCGTTGGCGACAACGGCAAAGGCATTATCAATGGTTTCGGTGGGGGTTATAACTAGCAATGCACTCTGCGTCGTAACCGCAACGGTTGCCCGGGCCGCCGGCGCCGCAGCCAAGCTCGCTAATGCCGCACACGAAATGACTGCCGCAGAACTTAAGACATGATGCGTTTTCATACGGATCTACTCCTTCTCCTGCTGTTGTCTCGATCGGCCGCGTGGCCACGAACCACGCCAGCCGCGTCGCGGAAGTCCGGAAATAAACATCCAGACTCACAACAGCCCATAATAATAATTATCTGCCGCCATGATTGCAATACTTTTTTTGCGACTTTGCGCTCTTTCGCCCATTTCGGCGTGTCCTTTTGCGCCCCAGGAACGCAGGGCGCCTGGCGCCCGGCTGGCCGATGCAACAGACAAACGGCCTAACAGCCTATAATAAATGATGTTACATTTCGCAGGCAAGATGCGTTGCGCCGCCTTTCCTGCAGATGGCGTTCGGCCCTACGGACATTTCGGCTCGGTAATGGAGGCGAAACAAGGGGCGGTGCCGGTCGTTCTACTTCCGTCGGGCCGATCATGGTCGGTGGAAATTGATCCGGCCACCAATAGGATGTGAATAGGATGTTAAAACCGCGCCGGCGCTTTAGGATGAAGCTTGAAACGCGGCGATGCAGCGAAGAGCGGCGCCGCAATTGACAACGGCGGCGATAACAAAATGCAGAGGATTAAAATAATGAATAGGCGTTGGAATGCGACCGCGATGGCGAAACTTGCAACGGCGGCGGCCCTTTGCATCGGAACAATGGTTGCGGTTGGCGGATGCGCATCGCCAACGTACAGCGATTACCGTCCGGGCATCTCGCAATTTGTGCCGGGCGATGCCGGGCTGCAAAGCCGCGACTTGGTTGATATGACCGACAAACTCGCAGCAGATTTACTAAAAATTCCGGAGATCGCCAACAACCCCAACAAGGTCATCATTCAGGTGACCAGCATTCGCAATCAAACCAGCACCCCCTGGCAGAACGACCAGATTTATCTCGCGCGGATGCGTGTGCTGCTGAGCAAATATGCCGGTGATCGCATTGCCTTTACACTGCCCCCGCAGCAGCTGGCGCAGCTGCAACAGGAAACGCTCGGCAGCAGCGCTGGAGGTTTTGAGCAATCCAGCCGCGGCGCTGCCCCCTCTTCGGGCCGCCTGCTGCCGCAATATGCCCTGACGGGCGTGTTTTTTGATTTGCCCAATGCGGCCACCACTTATTATCTCTGCGAATTTCAATTGGCGGATATCCGCACGGGGCAGATAATCTGGGATCGCAAATATGAGGTGCGCACGCTCAATTTATATTGATGCGCCGCGCCGCTGGCGCCCTGTCCCGGCCAATCGCCAATCCTCGCAGCGGTCGGGCATCGCCGCACCCGACGGCGCGAAAACCCCAAGACCCTTCCCCGCCGGAGTGGCGCGGCATTTACGCGGAGTATCCCTTTGTTGGCGCATCTCACCACCAAACGCCCCCTTTTCAATGGGCCACTTCGCCTTGCGGCCGCCTCGGCCTTCTATGGGGCCGCCAAATTGCGCCGCCGCGTTGGCGTGGCCATCATCGGAGCCTGCATTTTGACCGGTGGCATGGCCGGATGCTCATCGGTGGCCATCAACCCCGATGCCGACACCACCTTTCTTGATTCGCGCGATCTTATCGCGATGACGGACAAGATGGCGGCCGCCATGGCTGCCAGCCCCGTGCTTGCACAGCTCGCGGCCCAAAATGGCCCGCTGATTGTTGTCCTTACGCCGCTGGTAAATAAGACCAACTCAATCATCACGCGCGGGCAGGGAGCGGCCTTCTTGCACCGCGTGCGCATTTTGCTTTCATCCCAGCCCACTTTGGGATCGCGATTTGTTTTTACCCTAACGCGCATGGAATATTCCGCCCTGAAAGCCCAAACGCTTGCGGCCGGCGCGGCGCCACGCGGGCGGCTTGAACCGCGATATGCCCTTCAAGCCGATTTTTATGCCGCCACGAACGTGGCCGCGAATGTCCGCAGCGATTATTACCTATGCACGTTTTACCTCACGCGTATCACCAGCGGCCAGATTGTTTGGCAGGGCAGCTACGAAACGCGAAAAGTCGCCCACGACAGCTTTTTATATTGACGGATGGCCATGCCAATATTATGTATCAGCAATGCGGTGCCCCACCTTCGCCAGCCACGGAGAACACCATGCAAATGGATCTGTACCATCATGCTTGCCCTGCTCTTCATAAGTTCGCTGACCGCATGCAGCAGCACCTCGCTTCAGGTGCAGCAGGCCACCGGCTACTATTACGCGGGCGATTACCCGCAGGCGGAGGCGATCATGGCACCACTGGCGCAAAAGCCCAATGAAGATTATGTGCTCAACAATTGCCGCTACGGCTCGTGCGCCTTAGCCGCCGGAAATCTTAATCATGCCGAAAAAGCGTTCCTCACGGCCTACCGCATTATGAACAGCGTGAATACCAATACCGGCAGCCGAGCGCTCGGGGCCGTGATTGTGTACGACGGGCTGAAAGTTTGGAAGGGCCAGCCGTTTGAGCGGGCCATGGCGCATTATTATCTCGGCCTGATTTTTCTCCTCAAGGGTGAATACCAAAATGCCCGCGCCGCGTTTGAAAACAGCCTTTTTGGGCTGCGAAAATATTCTGATCCGAACCAGTCGTTACCCCCTGCCGAGCGATTCGCCCGAACGGATTCTAACTTTACGCTGGGGTACTTTGGCCTCGGTGTGTGCTATCTCAAACTTGGGAATGCGAATTTGGCCAAGGCCAACTTTCTGCGGGCCGAGCAGTTGAATCCCGCGCTGGTTCCGGTGGTTCAAAAAATGTATCAGCCGGGAACCAATGCGCTCATATTTGTAGATTTTGGCCGGGGGCCTGTACGCCGGCCGCGTGGCCTGTATGGCCAGCAAACTGTATTCACGCCAGCACCGTGGCAAGTGGGGCCGCCGCCACCGCTGTATGCCTGGGACAACGGCCGCCCCATCAGCAATATTGCGCAAAGTGCGATGGTTGATACCTTGGCGCTGGCGCAGGAAAAACGCTGGTTAACCATGGATACCATTCGTCAGGCAAAAGCCGTGATTGGCACCGGCATGATGGCCGGCGGATTTGCGGCCGCGGCCTACGGCGCCAACCATCGGGATCAAACATTGGCGCTGGCGGGTTTGGGCGCTGCACTTCTGGGGACGGCCATCGCTGCGAGTTCGCAGGCGGACGTTCGCTATTGGCAAATGCTGCCGCGAACCGTTTACGTGGCGCCCGCCCATCTGGTGCCGGGCAAAAACCAATTGCAGGTGGCTGCGGGGCCACGATTAAGTGTTCCGATCGTGGTGGATTATCAGCCAACGCCCGGCTATCGCGTTTTTTACATCCGCCTGCCATAGAAGCCAAAAAATCACGCCGTCGCAACCCAGCGCCTACCGGCGCAGGCTCTTTGCCGACCACGTTATGATAGTTGGGGTGCGGCCGTCCATCGAAGCGTTGTTCGACGGATGGCACGGCGGATGGCCGAATGGGAGGTTCCATGGCGATTGAAGTTCAGTTAAAGCGGATCGTAATTGCCGAGACGACGGATCAGCAAACCATTTTCCTCAAGGAGAAGGGAGGCTCGCGCATCTTGCCGATGTTCATCGGGCAGGCCGAGGCATTGGCCATAGATTACCGCGTGAAAGACGCTGCGACGCAGCGGCCGCTGACGCATCAGCTGCTGCTGAATGTGATGGGGGATCTCGGCGGCACGCTGCAGCACGTGCTGATCAGCGACTTAAAGGAAGGCGTGTTTTACGCCCGTCTGCTGGTGCAGCAGGACGATGAGATCATCGAAATTGATTCGCGCCCCAGCGATGCCGTCGCCTTGGCGTTAGCGGCCGAAGTTCAAATCTTCGTTGAAGAAAGCGTGCTCGAGCAGGTCTGCGGCGATTAGCGGCGCAATGGTATCGCGGCGCCAATGTATCACGGCGTGGCAATCGCGCTGCGCCTTAAGCCGGAGGGGCCTGCCAGCCGCGCCGCCCGCTGAACCCTGCGCTTGCCTGCTCACCGCCAGTTCATGGTGGGCCCGAGCGAATTTTTCAGGCCGCGCACCGCCGCCGCCACTGCCCCCTTCAGCTTGTCTCCATTGCTTGGCGATATCCGGCAACGGTCTGCCAACGGCCGCAGCGCCCGCTTGCGAACCGCATTGACCATCTCATCAAAGGCCGCGGGAGATAGCTCAAACATGCGTGAGGCCACCAAAACCAGTTCCGGGTTAAAGGTATTAATTGCACTGGCCACGCCGATCGCCAGATAATCGAGCGCCCTGGCCAATTCCTGATCTACCGACAGTCCACCCTTTTTAACGCGGTCGATTATTTCTTCAATTTCCAGTTTTTCACCCACCCGCTCGCTTACCATGCGGGCCAGGCTTTGATCGGTGGACACCGTTTCAATACAGCCGCGACTGCCGCACCCGCACGGCGCACCGTTTACATCGACGACAATATGCCCCATTTCGCCGGCCATTCCATCGCGGCCTTCCAGCAGCTGCCCCCCCACCACCGCCGAACACCCGTACCCCTCAAGCACGCTGATCACCACAAGGTGCTCGAGCTTTTTGGCTACGCCGTAGGCCTGCTCCGCGAGGCACACCGCCAGCGTTTCATGAATGCTGAACGGGGTGAGGCCGGTTTCGGCTGCCAGATCGTACCCAACACGTTGGCCGTCAAGCAGGTGCATATTCGGTGACAGCAGTATCCGATCCTGACTTTTATCCAGCATGCCCGGAACGCTGATTCCCATGGCCAGGGTTCGCGGGCCACTCGCCACAAGCTTTTTGACCACCTGCGTCAGCTCACGCACCAGGCTGCGATAGTCTCCCGGCGTTTTGATGGCGGTGACTTTTTTGCCCGTAAAGCCGCCGTCAACCCCTGCGGCCGTCACATGGCAATAACGATAATCAATCACCACGCCGATCACCTGCGAGGTGTTCCGTGCAATTCGAAATATACGCCCCGGCCGTCCCGCTCCGTCGGGCACGGACATTCCCATCTCATCGAGAAAACCGAGTTGCCGCAGACGTTTAACCGCCTTGGCCATGGTCGGCGCACTGCCTCCGGTGATCCGGCTCAGCTCGGCACGCGTTGAGACGCCCGTTTCTTCAATGGCCTCAAAGACCGACCGATCATTCACCTGCCGAATAAGCCGCGGCTTTCCACTTTTCAAAGCTGATCCTCCTGATCGACCTATTGAGATATCCGCGCGGCCCTGGCACGTCGCCGGGCCCATCTTAAAGACTGATTAGAAAAGATTTAGGAATTATTTGCAAATGGGATGGCGGGCGAACCGGCCAAATAAAGCGGCCGTACACCAGCCGACCTCACGCTGGACATTAAATCCTACCAAATAGGGCAGCAATAACCGGACTGCCGCCCATGAGCCACCGGCCAGCGGCGCTTTCGCCTAGGAGCCTGTCCGAGTAATCGCCGTCGCAACCCGGCGATTACTTGGACAGGCTCCTGGGCCTTATCGAATACGGCAGCAATATAAGGGGACAGCTGCAGTTTTTTTGCGCTGGAAGCATGGACGGCCACGCCCTTTTTCGGCCACGCTTGCGGACGGCTGAAAAGCCAATTGTAATTCATGCTGTTAGCCGCCTGGCGTGCGGCCGGTAATTGGCACGTGTCGGGGATGAAAAATGACCAACGAACGACAGCGTTTGGCCATCGGTTCGCTTATTGCCGGTGTGGCCCTGAGTGCCGCCAAGCTAACGCTGGGGATTTTAACCGGCTCGCTGGCCCTGATTTCTGATGCCATTCACAACAGCGCCGATGTAGTGGCGGCCATCATTACGCTTGTCGCCGTAAGAGTAAGCGATCTGCCCGCAGACAAAACCCACAACTATGGCCACGGAAAAATTGAAAATCTTTCCGCCTTCGGCGAAAGCCTGATTCTGGTGATCACAGCCATCGGCATCGGCTATGAAGCGATCAACCGACTGCTGCATCCGGCCCCGCTGGTTAACTACACTGCGCGGGCGCTGGCCATTGGCCTGATGGGCGTGGTCCTGCTGGTGGATTCTTATCGGGCGCTGCGGCTGGTGTATTCGCCAACCATTAAACGCAGTTCCGCGCTGCGTGCCAATCTGCTGCATTTTTCGCTGGATATCGTCAGCTCCATTATTGTGCTGCTGGCATTGATTTTAGATCAGCTCGTTCACCGACCCTGGGTGGATGCCGTGGGGGCGATACTGATTGCGGTGATCATTCTTGGCGCGTCGATGCGTTTGGCCAAGCAAAGTATTGATGTGCTGATGGATCGGGCACCTGCGGGCCTCGAAGCGCAGCTGCAGGACGCCATCCGGCGCGTGCCAGGCGTGAGTGAAGTGCCCCGTGTGCGGGCGCGGCAATCCGGCGCACAGCGGTTTGTCGATGCCACCATTGTGGTACCGAGTGGTTTGACATTGGAAGAAAGCCACCGCATCGCCACGAGTGTGGAACTCGCCGCCGATGCCGTGGATGAAAGCATTGATGTGATGGTGCATGTGGAGCCGGGGCATGCGTACGATGACCCGTCCGCCGTCGTGCGGACGCTTGCGCAGACGCTTAAGCTAACCGTTCATGCGATTAATATTCAGGATGTTTACGGGCGGCTTTATTTAAGCTTTCATGTGGATGTTCCGTCCCAATGGCCCGTGGCTAAAGCACATCAGGAAGTCAGTGAACTTGAATCGCGCGTCAAGGCGCGCCTGCCAAATATCGCCGAGATTCATTCGCATATCGAGCCGGCGGGCGATTAAAAGGATTCAATCAATGTAACGCCGGCGTCTCGCCTGCACGCATCACGTTTCTGATGGAATTAAAGCGCACGCGCTCAAAGCCGGCCAGCCTGCTGGCCGCGCCTCGTCGTCGTCCGGCAGCGCCGAAAGCCGCTTCGCATGCGCGACACGCGCCAACAAAAAACACGAGCCGAGCGGTTTATCCGCTCGCAATGATTGCAGGGAAATCCCCCGATGGGATGAACCCATCGGCTCGTAGATATGTGTTCGACGGATGGTTTACTGTGGGATGA
>JAJZGD010000037.1 GCA_021804985.1 Planctomycetota bacterium | reverse complement strand
CTCGATTACTTGGACAGGCTCCTATGAGGAGATTGATCGCCCTGTGTTTGAATTGACCAAAGAAAATGTTGCGGCTTATCTGCTTGAGCGCCGAGAAGTTTCCAGCGAAAAGCTTTTAATCCAGGAGCTTGGCGGCGGCGTTTCCAACGTTGTTCTCAAGGTTATGGATTTGGAAGCGGGCGAAGCGCTCGGCACCGATATCCGCACACCGGGCCAGATAAAACGGGGAGTGCCCGACCGGCGCATGCGTAGCGGCAAGTGCATGGTGCTTAAGCAGCCGCGAGAAGTATTTCTAACCCCAGGCCTGTGGCAGGTGGATCGCTCGCGGGTGTGGGTTGAGCGAGATGCCCTGAAGTTGCTGGCAGAATTGACCCACCCGCAAAGCGTTCCGCAGGTGCTTTGGGAAGATTCGGAGAATATGGTGCTGGCCATCACACCGGCGCCGGCGCAATTTCTTAATCTGAAAACCACGCTTCTCGCGGGGCAAACGCCGCGTTGGCGCATCACCGCGGCGGCTGCATGGCTGGCGGCACTCCACCGCCAAAGCTTTCATCATGCGGCGGCGAAAGCCCGATTTGGTGATGGCGAATTGTTCAAACAACAGCGGATCGTTCCGTATTTTCAACATTGCCGGGCCAAACACCCCGAACTGCGGTGCGAGCTCGATGCCGTGGGCGACTTTTTGCTGTCCGGGCCGCTGTGTCTGATTCACGGGGATTTTTCTCCCAAGAACATTCTGGTAGCGCCGGAGCAAGGCGCGGATGAGACGCCGATATTTATCGTGGATTTTGAAGTGGCCTTCTACGGGCAGCCACTGTTTGATATTGCGACGCTCATTAACCATCTGCTGCTCAAGGGGTTTTACTTTGGTTCCAAATGGCGGCCGCTGATGCTGCTCGCTGATGAGGCTTGGTATACCTATCAGAAGGGCGCCGGCAAAGAACTTATGTCTGCCGAGGCAACGTGGGGAGCTCGCCTGCTCGGCGGGCTGCTTTTGGCGAGGATCGACGGGCAATCGCCGGTGGAATATCTGACGGATCCGGTAATCCAGAACGCGGTGCGTAGCTGCGCCGCCGAATTACTGGGCTCCGGCGGGTCAGTGGATGATGCGCTGGATATCGCAGGCGAACACCTTGCGCGGGCTGTTTAGAAGCCGGTCCGAGTCATGGCCGGGATTGGGATGGGGTGCCCTTTCGGCCGTCAATCGATGCAATCTGTGCATACGGTGGTGGGCATTTTTGGTCGCGCGGGGGCGGGCATTCGCCCCCGGCACGCATATTCATTACACTTTTGCCTATGAAGCTGGTGTTTTACGGCGATTCAATGACGGAATATCTGCACGATTCGCTTCGGGCGTTTCGGGGGTATTTTGCGCCGGCCCTTCCCGAATCCGCTGTGGAGCTGCTGAATTACGGCGTTGGCGCAACGCGGGCGGAAATGATTTTATACCGCATGCTGCATGAATTTTGGCACGGGCGAAAGCGCATGGTGCCCCTAAGTGTGCTCCAGCCGGATGTCATCATCCTGGAATCTTGTGCATTTAATAATGCGGCCGACCGGACCGAAGGGCTGGCTAATTTCAACGCCATCTGGGATCAGATTTATGACGCGTGCCGGATTTATGCGCCCAAGGCACTCACAATTTTTTACATCACCATTCCGCCGGCACCCGTTATTCCCGACGAACTGGCAAATCGGCTTTTTTTTCATAGCGACCCGGCGATTTTTTCCTACCGCTTTGAATGGCGAAGCCGTTATCAGGATCAATTTGCAGCATGGGCGGCGGCGCGCGGAATCGAACTACTGGATATCCGCTGCGATGTGGTGGCAATGGAGGCGCAGGGCCAGCCGCGCACGGCGTGGATACATGCCGACGGCGTACACCCCAATGCAGCGGGCGTTGATTTGATCAGCCGACGGCTGGCGGAAGAGGTTACCCGCAGGGTTGGCGTGGCGGGGACGGCAAAATGACGGATCCGCTCGCCGACGCCGATCCGCCGCCGGGTGCGGGCCCTGCCGCGCAAAGTGCGGCCGCCGCGCCCCACCATCGCAACCGCATTTTGCTGCTTATTGCGATATTTAAATTTCTTAAGGCGTTTGGCGCTTTGATGGCGGGCCTGGTTGCCCTGCATTTCGTTCATGCGAGCCTGCTCAAGACGCTTTCTCACTGGGTAAACGAGCTGCGGCTGGATCCGCGGAATCAGTGGGTAGACATGGTTCTGGATAAGGCCAAACTCATCACACACAGTGAAATGCGGCTCGTGGCGATTGGTGCGTTTTTGTATATGGCCCTGTTTGCCACGGAGGGTGTCGGGCTTTATCTGGAAAAGGTGTGGGCGGAATGGCTGGTGATCGGTGAGGTTTCGCTGCTGTTTCCATTTGAAATATATGCCATTTGGCAAAAGCCGGACTGGCTGCGGATAGCACTGCTGATTGGCAACATTCTGGTACTCATTTATTTAGTTTATCTGCGGATAAAAGCGGCGCGAGAGCGGCACCGGCGGCCTTCGGAGCCATAAAGCGGACGAAGTTGGCGGCTGAATGGGCGATGAGGGACTCGAACCCCCGACATCCGCGGTGTAAACACGGCGCTCTAACCAACTGAGCTAATCGCCCGAGCGCACTGCGCCCGGCAGGAGTCGAACCTGCAACCTTCGGATTCGTAGTCCGACGCTCTATCCAATTGAGCTACGAGCGCATCGCGATACCGGGGGCACCGGACCGCAGCCAAGCCATTATGCGTTGCCGGCTTTAAAATGCAACCAAATTTTCTGGAGGGCGCGATGTTTGCGGGCCAAAGGGCGTATCGCGTGGGAAATCATTCTTTTTAGGCGATGCGAGGGGCGGAAGGCCGACGGCGGGCGGTAAAACAGGCTGGCCGGCTTAGGGTGCGCGCCGGCGCGGGGGCATATTCATTTCACGGGTGTGGCTGAGCGCTTTTGATTCTTTTCATCGCGATGGGCGGTGGCGGTGGCATCGCTGGCTGGCGGGTCGAGGCCGAAGAGTCGCCGCAATACGATCAGAAGTGTGTCGCCCTGAAAATAGGCCGGCGGCAGGCGTAAATTAATATTTTTTTCATCAATGGGGCGCACCGCGCCGGGTGCCTTGGCGAGCAGTGGCCCAGCGCGTGAAAGATCGCTGAAATGAAATACCACATCGGGGACTTTCGAAATAAGGCTTACGACCGACCACCCCGCCACCACAATCTTTAACTCCGCCAGCTTAAAAAAGGTTACAGCGGGCGGCGGCAGCGGGCCAAAGGCATCGACCACATCGGCCTGGAGGGCCGCGAGCGATTCGGAGTTGTGGCAACGCGAAAGCCGGCGGTAAATATCCATGCGCTGTTTGTCGGCAGGAATGTAGCTTCGTGGCAGCGTACCGCTGATGCCGATATCCACGTTCGCTTCGGGCGGGCGATCAATCGGTTCGGAGCGGATCTTTTTTACGGCATCCTCGAGCAGTTCGCAGTACATTTCGTAGCCGACGGCGGCGATATGCCCCGATTGTTCCTTTCCGAGTAGATTGCCAGCGCCGCGGATCTCCAGATCGCGCAGCGCGATTTTGAAACCGGCCCCCAGTGAGGCATATTCTTCCATCGCTTTCAGGCGTTTGGCCGCGGTGTCCGTCAGGGATTTGCCATCGCCTAATAAGAGATAACAGTAGGCGCGTTGTTTGGCCCGTCCTACGCGGCCGCGCAGTTGGTGCAGATCGCTGAGGCCGAACATATGGGCATCATTGATGATCATGGTGTTGGCGGTGGGAATATCCAAACCGCTTTCAATGATGGTGGTGCATACCAGGATGTCCGCCTCGCGGCTGGTGAATTGGTGCATGACGGATTCCAGTTCGTCGTCGGACATTTGGCCGTGGCCCACAACAATGCGTGCGGTGGGCACCAGTTGCGCCATGCCGGCAGCGATGGACGCAATATCCTGCACGCGGTTATGGACGAAATAAACCTGGCCTGAGCGCAGCAGCTCCCGATCAATGATTTGGCGGATTCGTGTTTTATCCCAACTCATTACCTCCGTGACGACGCTGCGGCGGTCACGCGGGGGTGTGGCGAGATTGGAAATATCGCGAATACCCAACAGACTCATGTGCAGCGTGCGGGGAATGGGGGTCGCGCTCATTGTCAGCACATCCACCGTGGCGCGCAGCGCCTTGAGCCGCTCTTTATGCTCTACCCCGAAGCGCTGTTCTTCGTCAATCACCACCAAACCTAAGTCGGCAAATTGCACATCCCGGCTGATAAGCCGATGGGTTCCGACAAGGACATCCACCTGCCCACAGCGGCAGCGCGCAATGACTTCGCGAATTTCCGACGGCGTTTTAAACCGCGAAACACTTTCCACCACAAACGGGTAGCCCGCCATTCGAGATCGAAAGGTTTGCTCATGTTGCTCCACGAGCACCGTGGTGGGCGCCAGAACGGCCACCTGCTTGCCGGCTTCACAAACTTTAAAGGCCGCGCGGATGGCGAGTTCGGTTTTTCCATATCCCACATCGCCGCACAATAGGCGGTCCATGGGGCGCGGGGTTTGCAGATCGTTTTTAATTTCGGCAATGCACCGCACCTGATCGTCGGTGGGCTGAAAGGCGAAGGAATTTTCGAATTCCTTCATCCACGCGGTGTCGGGTGGAAAGCCAAAGCCGGTGCATTTTTCACGGGCGGCCTGCGTTTCCAGCATCTGCATCGCCATTTGTTCAACGGCCTCGGCCACCTTTTCCTTTTGCTTGGCCCAGGTGGCTCCGCCCAATATTGAAAGGGGGGGCCTGCCCTGCGCCCCTCCGACATATTTCTGCACCAGATTGATTTGAACCACGGGCACATGCAGCGTCGATTCGCGTGCAAAAACCAGCGTCAGGTATTCCGCCGGGCTGCCGTCGCGATTCATCGTGGTTATTCCGTGAAACTGGGCAATGCCATGATGCGCGTGGACGACAAAATCGCCGGGCTGCAAATCAAGAAAATGATCGATCGGCTTGGCACCTTGAATGGATCGCAACCGCCGCCGCTGGTGGTGCCGGTGAAATAGTTCATGGTGGGCAAGGATGACGGTGTCGCGCTCGCTGGCGTTTGCCGCGCGCCAGATAAAGCCTGCGTTGAGTTCGCCATTGGGCATGCTTACGGCCTGGGCCGAATCGGGATGCCGGACTAAAAGCAGATCGGCGAGGCGTGTTTTCTCGGATGGGTTTTGGCAGACCACCACCACATTTTGCAGCAGGGCCATGTCCGCCAATTCTTTCAGGGCCGCACTTTGATCGCCGGAAAGGGGCGGCAGCGGCGAGCACGGCAACTTGATACAGGCGGTATCGCCTTGAGCGTGGGGGTAAGTTTGAACCGTGGGATGCTGCTGTACGAGTTGGAGAACGGCATCCGGCGGGTAGATGCCCCGCGCATCGGAGAGCCGATCATAGTAGCTGCGGGCTTGATCCTGAATTTCCGGCAGATCCATCAGCCAAACCACGGTATCTGCCGGAAGCCAGGTGAATAAATTCGTGGTGCGATCCGAGTTTTTCGACATTTCGGCATTGATGGCGGGAATTTGCACCTCGGGATAGGGCTTGGTCGCGCCGAGGGAAACGGGATCAAAGCCATGAATGTTTTCAACGGCGTCATCGAGAAAATCGATGCGGATGGGTTCGGGCGCGGCGGCCGGCCAGATATCGATGATTTCACCGCGGACGGCGAAATCACCGGGGTTTTCGACGGATTCAAGGCGGAAATAACCGCGATCCGACAACCATGTGGTAAAAAATCCAAATTCCAGTTTTGCCCCGGCCTTAAGGATGCGGAGTTGATCGGTCAGGGCGGCGGTTGTGGGAACGGCCTGCATCAGGGCCTGCACGGGGGCCACATAAAATGCGCTGGCTCGCTGGGCGTGAATATCCGCCAGCGCACCGAGCCGCTGGGCGGAAAGCTCGGGTGATACGTTGGATTCTCCCGGCAGTACTTCGAAGGCGGGAAAAAGCGTCGCTTTGGATTCGGGCGAAAGGAGTTCAAGTTGATCAATCGCATCATCCGCTTCATCGAGATGCGCGGTTACGATCAGCATGGGGAGATCGCACTTCGCCCGCACCGCCGCCGCCACCGCGAGCGCGGCCGAGCCATACACGCTGCCAATGGTAGCCAACCGCCGGCTTTTGAGCTCGGTTAAAATTTGCGCCACGGCAGCTGAGGCGGCTACGGGTGCAATGAATTCTGCAATCCTGGCCATATTCCATTAACTAAAAAGTACGTGTCATCAAGATAAGCGGGCCAACGCCCGCGTATGCCCCCCGTTATTGACGAGCAGGGGGCGCCGTAAAAGGTTACAAGTGCGCCTCCCGACAGTGGACGAACGCCGCGCCGGCTTTTTCAATCGTCATGTCGATATCATCCGGGGTATGGGCGGCACTGATAAACCAGGCCTCGAACTGCGATGGCGGCAGCATGATGCCCTGCTCAAGCATAGCTGAAAAAAAGCGGGCATAGTCGCGGGTGTCACACATTAACGCATCGGCATAATTGGATATAATACTTTTTGCGCCGGCCGATGTGTGGGCGGCGCCCACGGTTGCGCTCGCGGGTGCGCTTCCGGTAAAAAACAGGGTCAGCATGCTGCCTGAGCGGGCGACGGTCACTGGTATGCCCTGCGCCGCCGCTGCCGCCGCGAGGCCGTCGGCAAGCCGGCGCCCCAGCAATTCCAATTGCCCATAAGGTTCCTGCGGATCTAATAAGCGCAGCGTGGCAAGACCCGCGGCCATCGCCAGCGGATTGCCCGACAAAGTACCGGCCTGGTAGATGGGGCCCGCGGGCGAAACGTGATTCATGATGGCCGCCGAGCCGCCGTAAGCGCCCACGGGCAAGCCGCCGCCAATAATTTTTCCCAGACAGGTGATGTCGGGCATCACACCATAAAGGCTCTGGGCGCCGCTATAGCCAACGCGAAAGCCGGTCATCACCTCATCAAATATCAGCAGCGCACCGGCCGCATGGCACAAATCGCGCAGCGTTCGCAGGTAATCCTGTCGCGGCAGCACCACACCAATATTGCCCATGATGGGCTCAACGATTATTGCGGCCACATCGCCCGCTTGGCTGGCCAGCGCCGCCTCGATAGCGGGCAAATCATTAAACGGCACAACGATGGTGCTCTCAGCCACACGGGGCAGGACGCCGGGGCTGCTCGGTACGCCGTGCGTGGTTGCACCGCTGCCGGCACTGACCAGCATGGCATCCATATGCCCATGGTAGCCCCCGGCCATTTTAATAATGGCTTTGCGGCCGGTAACGCCGCGCGCGAGCCGGATGGCGCTCATGGCCGCTTCGGTGCCGCTGTTAACAAAGCGAATCATTTCCATGGACCCAAACGCGGTGGTGATGATTTGAGCGAGTTCAACTTCCAGGGGGCTGCAGCAGCCGAAGGTAGAACCCCTGCCGATTTGCTTGCTGACCGCGGCTCGGACGGCGGGATGGGCGTGACCACAAATGAGCGGGCCGTAACTCATGACGTAGTCGATGTAATGATTGGCATCGACATCCGTGAGGTATGCCCCCTGTCCGGATTTGATAAAAACGGGTGAAAGGCCCACGCTTTTAAATGATCGCACGGGGGATGAAACGCCGCCGGGCATCAGTTCGAGGGCGCGGGCATAGAACTCGGCGGATTTGGCCCAGCGCCCACCTGATTTACTCGTGGTCTTCGTCATCGACGTATCATAGCCCGATTGGCCATTCGTGGCAGGGCCGCAGTGGTTGGCGGCAGGGGAAGCGGCAGCCGCACGGCGGAACAATCGCCCCGGCCTAAGGCCCCACTTCGCCGTTTGCGGTTCGGCGATTACAGTCCGCCGGTGACGTGGTGCCGTCTTGGAGCCTGTCCGAGTAATGGCCGGGTTGCGACGGCGTGATTTTTGGCACCGATCAAGCAGCGGCAACGATGGCGAATTGACCCGCGGCGGCGGTGGCGATATGCTTTTCAGGCTATACATCCGCCGAGAAGGCCCGCTGCGATGCTCGCGGCAGGGTACGCCGGCTTTGAACGGGGCAGCCGCACATGCTGGCTGCCGACGGAAGGAGTTTTTATGTCCCGCCGCCTGGGGCCCAAGGTGCGTTTGTCGCGCCGTTTGGGCGTTGCCATTGAAGATCTGCCAAAGCATCGTTCGAAAAAGGGGGATGACACTTACATTCCACCGGGTATGCATGGCTTTCGCAGCCGCCGGCTTTCGGAATATGGCATCCGCCTTCGGGAAAAACAGCGAATGAAGGCGCATTACAATGTTCTGGAAAAGCAATTCCGCCGTTATATGACCACGGCCAAGAAAACCAAGGGTAACACCGCCGATACGCTCCAGCAGCTTTTGGAGACGCGGCTGGACAACGTGGTGCGCCGTTTGGGCGTGGCGCGCTCGATTTGGGCATCGCGGCAACTCGTGGCCCACGGCCATGTGCGCGTCAACGGCAAAAAGGTGGACATCGCCAGTTTTCAGGTGGAACCGGGCATGGCAATCAGCTTTAAGGAAAAGACCCATCCGCTGCTTCGCGCCAACATGGAAACGCTGGCCGGCCATCAGACACCCGCATGGCTGACATTTAATCCAGCTCAGATGGAGGCCGCAGTGGTCGGCATGCCGACGCGTGATCAGATTCCGTTCGTGGTTGACACCAAGTTGATCATCGAATTTTATCGTTGATCGGCAAAATACAGGAAGTATCCCGCGCCGCGATTCATTCAATCGCGGCTTTTTTATTTACACCGAGGCACGCGTCTTGGTAGTATGTAATCCCCTGGGCCTGCACCCCAGGGATTTCGCTGTGCGGGGCAACCGCGATGGGTGGGGTAGCGCGGGCGGCGCCAACGCAGCATGAAACAATCATAGAAAGGTAAGAACATGCCGGATCAAAAACATCCCAAAAACATTTTAACCACTGCCGATGGATGCCCGATTGCTGATAATCAGAACTCGCTGACGGCCGGCCCCCGCGGCCCGCTGCTGATGCAGGATGTGGTTTTGCTGGAGCAGATGCAGGCGTTCAATCGGGAGCGAATTCCCGAGCGTGTGGTGCATGCCAAAGGCTCCGGCGCGCTGGGCACGTTTACGGTGACGGGGGATATTTCACGGTACACGCGGGCGGCGTTCCTTAATAAAATTGGCAAACAAACCGACGTATGCGCCCGGTTTTCCACCGTTGCCGGTGAGCGCGGCGCCGCCGATGCCGAACGCGATGTTCGCGGCTTTGCGCTGAAGTTTTATACCGATGAAGGCAACTGGGATATGGTGGGCAACAATACGCCGGTATTTTTTGTACGCGATCCGTACAAATTTCAGATGTTCATTCATACCCAGAAACGCCACCCGGAGACCAATCTTCGTGATCTCAACATGCAATGGGATTTCTGGTCACTTTCGCCTGAATCGCTCCATCAGGTGACAATTCTATTTAGCGACCGCGGAATACCCGCGAGCTATCGGCATATGAATGGCTATGGCAGCCATACCTATTCACTGGTGAATGCCGCCGGCGAGCGGGTGTGGTGCAAGTTCCACTTTAAAACGCTTCAGGGGATTAAGTGCATGGACGATGCGCATTCGGCCCACACGATTGCCGCCGATCGTGAATCGCACCAGCGGGATTTGTATGAATCTATTAAATGCGGGCAGTTTCCGAAGTGGCGGTTTTGTGTTCAGATCATGACGGAAGCTGAGGCTGAAAAATTCAAATACAATCCCTTTGATGTGACGAAAATCTGGCCGCACCGTGAATATCCGCTTATTGAGGTTGGCATTCTGGAACTTAACCGCAACCCGGAAAACTATTTTGCGGAAGTGGAACAGGCGTCGTTCAGCCCGTCGGCGCTGGTTCCCGGCATTGGGGCAAGCCCCGATCGGATGCTTCAGGCCCGATTGATGAGTTACGCCGATGCGCATCGGTATCGCGTGGGCACCAACTATCAGCAGCTGCCGGTAAATAAGCCGCGCTGCCCCGTGATGCACTACCAGCGCGATGGGCACATGAGTGTGGGTCAAGGCGGGGGCCTGCCGAACTACGAGCCCAACAGCTTTGCCGATGCGCCTAAAGAGGCTCCGGAGTTTCGTGAGCCGGGCCTGCCGCTCGGCAGCGACGTTGTCGCCGATCGATTCAATCATCGCATCGGAAATGACGACTACACGCAGGCCGGCGATTTGTATCGATTGATGACCGAGGAACAAAAGTCGCGGCTGACCGCGGCGATGGCGGGTGCCCTGATGCAGGTGCGGCCGGAGATTCAACAGCGGCAGTTATGCCATCTCTTCCGCGCCGACGGCGACTACGGCGCGCGTGTGGCCCGAGCGCTGGGTGTATCGATGGAACAACACATGGTGTCGGGCGATGGCCGTGCGGTGGCTGCAAAGTAACCGGGGCGGCCGCCATCATTGCGAGGCATATCATTCGCTATGGAAATTTTGGTGAACGGCAAATCGACGGAGCTTTCGGACGGCATGAATCTCGCCGATCTGCTCCGGCAGCATGATTTGCCGCCCACGCGCGTGGCCATCGAGCTGAATCGACAAATTGTGTCGCGAAAACAGTACGCCGAGACGCAACTCAAACGAGGAGATCAGGTTGAAATCGTCACCTTTGTCGGTGGGGGATGATCCCCACCCGGCGACCGATACCAACCGGCCGCTGAAGATCGGATCCTTGCTGCTATCCTCGCGGCTGATTGTGGGCACCGGAAAGTACACATCGCTGGAGCTCATGCAGCAGTGCCATGCGGCGAGCGGCGCCGATGTGGTAACGGTGGCGGTTCGCCGCGAGCGATTGGTTGACAAAAATTCTGGCCGCAACATTCTGGATTTTATCGATCCGGAAAAATTTATCCTGCTGCCCAACACCGCCGGATGCTTTGATGCCGACGAGGCGGTGCGCGTCGCGAGGCTGGGGCGCGAGATGCTGAAAGATTCAGGCTATCGGGGCGCGGGGTGGGTGAAGCTTGAATGCCTCGGCGACACGCGAACCTTACTGCCGGAGCCGGTTGGCACGCTGCGGGCACTCGATGCGCTGGTGGCCGATGGCTTTGAGGTGCTGGTTTACTGCTCCGATGATGTGATGCTTTGCAAGCGTATTAAGGCAGCGGGTGCGGCGGCGGTGATGCCGGCGGGTTCGCCGATCGGCTCGGGGCAGGGGGTTCTCAACGCCAACGCCATTCGCATAATCGTTGAGATGCTCAAGGGGGAGGATGCCGACTACCCGATTATTATTGACGCTGGCGTCGGAACCGCGAGTGATGTGGCCATTGCGATGGAGCTTGGCGTGGATGGCGTGCTGCTGAATACGGCGATTGCCGGCGCCGGCGATCCGGTAAAGATGGCGCATGCCATGCGTTTGGCGACCGAGGCTGGGCGCCTGGCGTATCAAGCGGGCCGTATCGGACGAAAACTTTACGCGACCGCAAGCAGCCCGTGGGACGGCCGCGTAAATACATGAGTGGCCATTATTGAGCGGCCAAGGCGACGAAATGCCTGGCTAATGCGGGGGATGGCGGGCGACCCGACGCTGCGCGACCAAGCAACGCGGGTGAAGCGGCGCGGCGCAAATAGCGGGGGCTGGTTATTCCTTTCTACTTCACGGCTTGTTGCGCCGCGGCGAGGTGCCAAGTTGCACCAGCGGCGTTGGCACATCATAACGCAGGGCCGCAAGCGAATCAGGGTTCCCCTCCGCCACTGCGGGCGCGGGAAATAATTCGCGCACCACCGCGATTTCATCACAGGCGTGCCGCTTGGAGCATTTCAGGCAATCACTCCATACCTTCAGCGGCAGCTTGGATCTATCGACCACTGAAAAACCGAGATGCTCAAAAAATTTCTGCTTGTAGGTCAGTGCGAACACCCGCTGAATCTGCATCGCCCGGGCGTCGGTAATCGCGGCTTCCACCAACTCACGCCCGATATGGCGGCCGCCCCATTCGGGGTGTACCGCAAGGCTTTTAACTTCAGCAAGGTCCGCCCAGACAATCTCCAAGGCGCAAACGCCGACAACCGCTTTAGTTTCATCTGCGGAATATACGAAAAAATCCCGGATCGTTTCATAGAGTTCCGCGTGAGACCGGAAAAGCATCTGCCCCGTCCCGGCGTAGGTGTTGATCAGTTCAGCAATGTGCCGAACGTCCGATACCATGGCGCGGCGTATCATGTGGGTTGGGCCCTCCTGTAAGCCGATGGAGCATATCGATCGGCGGCGGTGGGGTTGCGTCGCGTCGGCCTCGCGGTTGAAGCCGGGCTGCCACCACTGAGGCCCTCGATGCCGTTGGCCAATGCTCTTATGATAATGGTATGTTAGCGAAGCGAATCATTCCATGTTTGGATGTTGATGGCGGGCGCGTGGTTAAAGGCGTGCGGTTTTTTGACCATGTGGACGCGGGCGATCCGGTTGAACAAGCTCGGTTTTACGACGATTCTGGCGCCGATGAGCTGGTGTTTTACGACATTACGGCCAGCCATGAAGGGCGAAAAATCATGGCCGACGTGGTGCGCCGGGTTGCCGACAGCGTCTTTATGCCCATAACCGTCGGCGGCGGCATTGGCCATTTATCGGATGCGACGGCACTGATTCAGGCTGGGGCAGAAAAAGTGAGCATCAACTCCAGTGCGGTTCGGCGGCCGGAACTGATAACGGAGATTTCGCGAAAATTCGGCCGATGTGCAACCGTTCTGGGGCTGGATGCCAACCGTGTTCGCCAGGCCGATGGCACGGAAAAGTGGGAGGTTTTCATTAATGGCGGGCGGGTGGGAACCGGCATCGATGTTTTAGCCTGGGCGCTTGAGGCGCAAGCGCGCGGCGCGGGCGAAATTGTGCTTAATGTTATGAACGCCGATGGCACTCTGGCCGGTTACGACATTGAAATGACCCGAGCTGTGAGTGAAGCCGTCAGCATCCCGGTGGTGGCAAGCGGCGGTGCCGGGCGGCCGGAACATTTGCTCGAGGTACTTATGGCGGGCAAGGCGGATGCGGCGTTGGCAGCATCAATTTTTCATTTTCGGACGTGCCTGGTTCGGGATGTAAAAAGCTTTCTCCATGACAACGGCGTGCCGGTTCGCTTGGTGTAGGTGCATGGCCGTGTTTACCCTGAAATAAAGCGATCTACGCCTGATAACCATACATATGGCCAAATCGGACGATTTTATCGCTGGCAACTGCGCGCAGATATGAATAACATACGTTTCGGCGGAGGGATGCTTCAGGGAGCCGTCTCGCCCGGGAGTTGCCATGCGTTTCTTCCGCCGTCCCCACGCCTCACTGGAGATGCGCATTGTCGGACTGGTGGGGATTTTAGTTTTCGCCGTGATCATTCTGGGGCTTTTGGCCATCCACAAGGATAGCCAATCGCTGTTGGCCCAGCAGCGCATCGACCATGATCAGGCCGTGATCACGACGGCCCAGCGGGTTTTGTCCGATCTACAAAATGCCGAGACCGGCCAGCGGGGCTACCTTATAACACGGAACACGTCTTACCTCGCCCCCTATCGTCGGGGAATAGCCCGCGTGTATGATGACATTACCGCCCTTCAATCACTTCTGCCGCCGAACCAGTCTAACCAGCACCTGATTGGACAGATCAAAGCCACCACGGGCGACAAACTTACCGAGCTTGGCGAGACGATTGCCCTGCGAAATGGCAAAGGATTCAGGGCGGCGGCGTTTGTCGTGGATGACAATCAGGGTAAAAGGGATATGGATGCCCTTAGGGTTCTGCTGGCGGATACGCGCCACACGTACCAGCAGAAGCTGGCGACGGAATTTCAACGTGCAAAAGCCCGATTGGGCAATACAGAACTTCTGAGCCTAATTTGCGCCTGCGCTTTGCTTGCGATCGTTATTTTCGGCTTTGTCAAAATCTCCGGTGATCTGCGGCAAAAAAGATTATTAATCAAGCGTCTGCATTCTCCCAAGTTTCGCATGCCGATCACAGGATTGCCCAACCGCGCTCTATTCATGGATTGGCTTTCGTATCAAATAAACCTGGCCAACCGCGAGGGCGGAAAAGTTGCGATCCTGCTGCTGGATATTGACGGATATGGTGCCATCGCCAAAAGGCACGGCCAGAATTTGGCCGACAGCGTGCTTCGCGAAGCGGCGATTCGCTTTCGTACCACGGCCCGCTCCGATGATTTGGTGGCCCACCTTGGCGAAGACCAATTTGCCGTTTTGATGACCAATGCCGCCGATGAACATGACATGACGGAACTGGGCCATCGACTAATTGACACGATGAGTTTGCCGGTGGTGCTTGATAGCGAGACGGTTACAGCGGGGGTAAGCGTGGGGATTGCCATTTATCCAACCGATGCGCGCCGTGCGGGGAACTTGCTGGAAGTTTCAGCCGAGGCCGTAGCGAAGGCCAAAGCCGAGGGGCGCCACCGGGTGGCCTTTTGCAAGGCCCAGCCACCCGCACATATGTCAATGCAAACGCAGTTGCGTAATGATTTTCACCGGGCACTCTCCGGCCGAGAGTTCTGCGTCCATTACCAGCCGATTGTCGACGCCAAGTCTATGCGGCTTACCGGCGCAGAGGCGCTGGTGCGGTGGTTGCACCCAAGTTTGGGGCTGCTACCACCGGGCGAATTTCTGGTGCTTGCGGAGCGTACCGGCTTCATACGCCCGCTGGGCGCTTGGATTCTCCAGCAGGCCTGCGCGCAAGCCGAGGCCTGGAGGCAAAAAGGCCTTGAACTTCGCATCAGCGTTAACATCTCCGCCCAACAGTGCCGCGAGGATATATTCATTTCAGAGGTGGAAACCGCCCTGAACACCAGCGGCCTGCCACAAGAGCTGCTCGAACTTGAGCTCACCGAGGGCGTGCTGATTCATGAAGAGGCGGAAAGGGTGATACGTCACCTGGGAGAAATGGGCATTGCCGTGGCCATTGATGATTTTGGCACCGGCTATGCGTCGCTGAACTATTTGCAAAGGATTTCCGCGCATCGCCTTAAAATTGATCGTGCTTTTGTCCGCGGCCTTCCCAAGCACGCTTCCACCAAACTGCTTAGCGGGATTGTACACATGGCACATCGGTTGGAGTTGGAGGTAACCGCGGAGGGCGTTGAAGAATTAGATCAGGAACACTTTTTGCGCGGCATAGGATGCGATGCACTGCAAGGCTTTCGATATAGCCGCGCGCTGGGTGCGGCAGATTTCGAAGCATGGAGCCATCATTGGGCGGCCAGCGCCATAACCTGACGGTCTACTATTTGGGCTGGCCGCTCGCAGGTTCTGATTGATCGCCGAAGCCGGACAATACCCAAAACACATCTCTGGCGATAAGCACGCACAGTGCGGCCCATGCGGCAATGAAAATGGGCGTCTGCCACGCCGGCGGCAGCTGGAGGCTGAGATTGGTGTGGACGATATACAGCGGAAGGAGCAAAACCACGGCGATCCAGCCACACGTGAGAAACCCGCATGCGAGCAGAAAAAATGCCGACATAAAAGCTGCGGCGCCGCCATCGCCAAGGGTCCACGCCATTAAAAGTGTACAAAACAGCAGCATGGCACGGGCCGCTGCGAGTGGATGGCGCCGAGCGCGAAATACGGCGACCAGCGTTACCACCCACATCATCAAAAATAATAGCTGGAAGCCACGATTAAACATCGGGGGCATGTTCCCCATCAGCTTAAATTTTCCGAGCGATGGCTCGTACGAATGCAGCCAAATATTCGCGCCGTGGAGTCGGCCAATCAGGCAAATCACCGCCATGGGCAGCACGAATGCCGCCGCCATCAGCAGCCACTGCAACCGGCCAAAGCGCCGCCGCGTATAGGCATCCGGCAAATTGCCCGGCAGGAATAAAAGCGGTGCCAGCAAAATCAACAGGGGATAAAGCCCGACTGCGAACGACAATGCCGCGGCTGCAAAAATCTTCCATTCCCGCTGAATGCCGATAAGGACGGCAATCAGCAGAATGGCGATCAGGGTGCCGATCACCGGCGCGCCTTGCGGCATCAGACACATGGTGCCAAGCAGCCAATTAAAAATCACCAGGCAAACCCACCATGGACTTTGGTTCGCTCGGCGCAAAAAATACAGGACCGCCAATACCCCGATCACCTGGAGAGAACAAAAAGCGTACCAGCCCATCTGACCGGCCTTTTCCGGCATCAGCTGTTGGTAGCCGACATACCAGCGGAGCATCCATATTCCGACGGCTGTGAGCACCAGGAGTGCCTCGCTGGCGGTTCGCGGAAGCTTGATGGCGTATCTGGGGGTGGAAAGCAGCAGCCACGCGAGGAGGGAACATAAGAGGATATTGGCGGCCCACCAAGCCGCGGCGAGCAGCATGGTGGCGTGGAGTGCCTGCGGGGTGATGATAAGAAAGATGGCTTGAAGCAGAAGGCCCGCAGCGCAAAGAAGCCATAACAAAAGACGCACGCTTCGAGAAAGCGGGTGACGGGCCGTTGATGAAAAGCCCGGGACGGCGGTAGTCGCGATCGACCCCATGGCAGCTCCCATCACTGTGGCAGCGGTTGGGCGCTGCAGGGAAGAATTGCGTTCAGGCGCGTCGGGGCGTGAGGATCAAGATCATGCGTTTGCCCTCAAGGCGGGGTTCACGTTCCACTTTTGACAGCGGCTCAAGATCGTGGCGGAATCGGTCCAGAATTTGGCGTCCGAGATCCACATGATTCATCTCGCGCCCGCGAAACATAAGATTAAATTGCACCTTATGGCCGTCTTCCAGAAATTTTTTAGCTTTGTTCAGCGTGGTCACCTGATCATGCTCATCGATCTTCACGCTGCGAATGCGGAGTTCCTTCAGCTGTTGCTGAGCCGTCGCGTGTGATTTCTGTTCTTTTTTTCGCTGCTTGTATTTCCATTTGCCGTAATCCATGATGCGGCAAACCGGCGGATCCGCCTGCGGCGAAACTTCTACGAGGTCTAAACCCACTTCCCTTGCCAAGCGCATGGCTTCGGCTGTGGCGACGATGCCCGCCTGAGTATTATCATCATTGATCAGACGAACTTTTAGGATTCGGATTTGTTCGTTACATCGCAACCCGTGCTGGCTAATGGCTGGCGCTCCTGTTAGACCCGATGCAAAGCATTTGATCGATGTGATGATTATGCCCGCGGCAGGCGCTGGCGTCAAAGCCGAGCATTTTATCGGGTGGCGGGGGTGCGGGGGTGGCGGGGGTGCGGGGGGGCGGGGGTGCCGGCCTTTATCGGTGAGGCGACGGGGACGGAGATATTTCGCGGCTTCGCGCGTTGAGGGGGGTCATCCTATCGGAGGTTTCCTCGGCATTTATTCCGAGCGGATGAACGCGGCGGCACCATGCCGCCGGCTAAATGACGCGGGGGTGACGGGGCGGCGTTCTGTGGGACGCCGACGAGGCGCGGTAAAGCAGGCTGGCCGGCTAAATGGCGCGGGGGGCCGATGGAAGACGACGGGGCGCGGTAAAGCAGGCTGGCCGGCTTAGTGACGCACGCTGAACCACACGGCGGCACAATGCCGCCGGCTAAATGACGCGGGCGCGCGGGGTGGCGTTCTGTGGGACGGCGACGACGAGCGGCCAGCAGGCTGGCCGGCTAAATGGCGCGGGGGGGGCTGCTTTGCGCGTTGATGTGTTTATCCAATCAGAAAGCATTCTTCGATCGCATAATTACGATCTGATGGGTCCATCCACACGGTGTTCTTCCACGCGGTGTTTCCCGCCGCTTATTGACACCCCCGACATCTGCGAGAAGATACGGGAAAGTTCTGCAGAGAGGCTTAAGATGTCAGGTTATAAAGTCGGAATTATTATTGTGATCTTGCTGCTGCTTGCGGGAGCGGGCGTTTTCTGGCTTACCCAGCAGACGCACAGCAGCCTTGGATACCCGACCGAGGCCACCGCAAGCCGGCGGTTTATGCGGCTCATTGGCTTGGCGCACACCCCCCGCGAGTTTATGCCGATCCATAGCGGGGCTGGTGCAGGGCACCTTTATATCGCCGCGTATCGCTACGTTTGCAAGATGGCGCCGAGCGATCAGGCGCTGAATAAAATTGATGAGGACGATTATCCGGATAAAAACCCCATTATCCTGCATTTGGCAAAAATGCTGGAAGATGCGGCGACGAGAAGCGTATCGCGGCGCTATATTCTTTTTAGTACCACCTTGCGCACGCCGACGGTCGCCGAACCCATTACGCACCGGATCAATGCGATGACGACGGCGGTGAGCGATCTCGGTGAAGCCTATCTGCTCGACAAGCACTACCGGCGCGCCCATAAGGTATTTCAGGCGGTTATGTCCATGGGGTATCGGCTGTGGATACACGGCCTGTTGATCAATGAACGGTCTAACGGACTCGGAACGATGGCGGGCGCTACGACCGGGCTCAAACAGCTGTACCGCAAAGGCAAGCTGAAAAATAAGGCGCTTCGGCATGAAGTATCGCGATTTCAGCGGGCCGTGCGGGAAACAACGCACCGATGGCTGGCCAAGATGAAGGTCATTCATGTGATTGATCCAAACCCGGCGGATATGGTCAATGTAATTAAGCACGATGCGGATATTTCCTGGCGATTGGCGGCCATCAACGAACTGGGTTTTGCCCGGTGGAGCACGCCGTCTCGCGGCACGCGCAACGCGATCATTGCGTATCTGGCAAAGCTGGAGCGCAGTAAAAACCCATTCGTCCGGCAAGCGGCTAAATTATCGCTGGGGCTGACCGCGTCGGATATGAACACGATGTGAGGGCAGCCGGGGGCGATGTGACGGCAGCATTTCGGTGATGGGATGCTCAGGGTTTCGGCAGCAACGAGCGTGCGGCGTCCGCAAGGGCGCGGTCAATATGATGCATGGACATGCGTCACCTGATTGCCGATCAGGGTCGCACTCGACACATGGCCCGCGAGCACATGTTTGGCTTCGATCTGGTAATTGACAGCGTACTGCGGATCGCGGGCAATTTGTTTAAGCACCAAACGGACGGTTGGGTCTTTTCGCACTGGCCAAAGCTGATAAATGCACTGGCCAAGGGCTGCGGCGTGCGGATGAAGCACAACCGGAAGCAGCCGGTGCTTGATCTGCCACGGCTTGAGATTATCGACCGCGCTGTAGGCGGCGGCCATGCCCGCCACATTGCTCGCGGCGTGATTAAGCCCCAATGCCCCCAAAACGCTGGTGGAGGCTGCCACCTGCTGGGCACGGGCACCGCCCGAGAACGAAAACTCCTTGATGTTTACCAGGCCGTAGTGGTGTGATGGAAGGGAGCTTTCATCGCCGTAGCGGTTTTGATTGGCCAGCGTGATATGAAATATTTCGGTGCGCACATGGGCCACATAAACATTTGGCGTTTCCGGATTTTTTGACCGATGCACGATAATGTTGGCCGTCCAAGTGGTTCCAAATACATCCGTGAGATAAATATTGAGATCTTCAAAGCGCTGCCAATACCGGCCGGGGTGTTTGAGATTAACCTTGCGGATGGGCAGGGACAAAAGTTTGAAGGCCTTTTGATCATCGGAAGTGCGGCCGGTGGAGATGAGATTGAAGAACTTTTTAATCACCACCTTGGCACTGGTGGGATACGCCTTGGCGGGATCAGGTTTGGGGTGGAAAAAGGCGAAGTAAGCACCGATAATTACCACCAGAGCCACCATGAGAAAGGCAAGCAGCTTGGATAAACTAAAGCCCCGCTGCCTGCCGCCACGCGCCGGGATGGCGGATGATGGGGCAAAAGTTTTTTTCGGCATTTTCATGATTGGCCTCCGCTGATCGAACTTTTCCTACCTTAAGATAATGTACCAAAGATGGGCCGGGATCCAATCATAACGCCCGATGCCCCGCGATGATGGGAGATTAGCTGCGCAGCCGCTGCTTCGGCATTGGCAGGCGTGAAATCCAGGGGAAACGCCGCCAGATCCGCTTCAAGGCCGGGGGCAATGCATCCGGCGTTGAGGTTTAGCGCCGCGGCCGGGAATTCGGTAAGCATACGAAAAAGGGTTGCGAAGCTCAGATGGGGAAAGTCTTCGTGGGCACACGCGGCCTCGGCCAGAAGATTCAGGTCGGGGGCGCTGGCG
>JAJZGD010000002.1 GCA_021804985.1 Planctomycetota bacterium | reverse complement strand
ATGCCCAACGGCTAACATGGCTTCCTCGAGACGGCATGGCGGCCCGTCCATCTGGCATAGTGAGTTAGACCCCTGATGGCCATTGTGACCCCCGAGCCTACCGGTTCATCTGCCCACGCAACAACATCCCCCATCGCAGCTGCGCATCTTTGGCCCATTGAGCGGGCCTTTCTTTGGCTCGGCCGGTACCCGAAGGCGGCCGGAAAATTCCTCGACGGCTTGGCGGCCAAGCGCAATTGGCTTGGTGCGGTCGTCCGGTATTTCAGTTCCGTCAAGCTTGGCATCACTTATCTGGGGCTGATTGCCATTTACCTTGCCCTCGGTTCAGGGTTGCCTCCGCTTCGCGCCTATTTCGACGTATCGACCATGCAGTTTTTTGATGCGCCTCCGTTGGTGATCATGCTGCTGCTGCTTGGTACCACGCTGATCACCGTCACATTGCGGCGAATACCGCTGACACTTTACAAATTTGGTGTCTGGACGGTTCACACCGGGATTATCACCCTGATTGTCGGATGTTTCTTTTACTTCGGCCTGAAGCATGAAGGGCTAACCCGTATCTTCATGCATCATACGGTGCGGCACTTTTATGATGCCGCCGACCGGGCAATCTACCTCCGTTATGATTCAAAATCAGGCGCCAAATCAGCGATTGTCAAACTTGATTCCATCCCCATTTTTGATCGGCGATCACCACAAGGCGGCAACCCGCTCGCCATTGCGATCAGCGGGAAAACCATGGCGGGGCTGAGCCCGAAGCTATCCAAAGTGCATGTGCATGTGATTGGCTATTACCCGTATTCGCTTCTTAAGCCCATCGCGGAAAACCGGGTACCCGGCGTGAAGCCGCGGCGGCCGGCGGTACAATTTAATATTGGCGGTCAGCAGGGCAGCAGCGGAGAGTGGCTGGTGGGCAGCAGCCCGCGCGGGCGCGTGAGCGGGCTTAACGCGCCATTTGTCGTGGAGTACCTCTACCATCCGACCGCGAGGCGCCTGCGCGATATTGAGCAGAGCTTTCAGGGCAATCAGGCAATGATTGTCAACGTGCCCGCTGACCATGTGCGCCGCGTTTATCCGTTTAAATTAAATCAAACCATCAAAGTGAAAGGTACGCCCTACACGCTTACGCCGCGGCACCTGATGACGATGCCCCTGATTAACCCCGCTTACAACGGCGCCGTGAGTCAGGCCTGCGTTATCAATGTGGTGCGCGGACTTGGAAAACAAGCTGTCCATTTTCAACGGGTGGCGTTGTTTCGCTATCCGCGGCGCAGTGTTGATTTTGTGTTTCATCATGGCAAGCGCAAGTTAATGCCGCATAAGTTTGATCATGGGCTGCATATTCGCTATCTCGATGCCCATCGCGATCAGTTTTGGATTGTTGAACGCTCGAATGGCAAGTTTTTACTGGTGCACCGCAAACCCGGCGGAGCAGTGACAAAAAAGGCGATCCCCGGGTTTAACGCGCCCGTGCCGATTACCACACAGGGCATTACATCGCAGTTCACGCTTCTGCGTGAGGCCGAGGTGGCACTTCGGCCCAAACTTATACCCGCGGCCGATCGGCGGCCGAAGGTTGAAAACACCATGGGGCGGTGCATTTTGCAGGTGCGTGTGACGGGGCCCAATGGCTTTTCCAAGCAGTTGTATGTGCCGTTCCAGCAGTTTGGCTTTCATGGTGATTTGCCACCGATCAATGTACACGTGCCGGGAGTGGGCAAACTCGGTTTGATCTTCTCTGAATATCGGCGTGCCATGCCGGTGTCGCTAACGCTGCTGAGCTGTACGGAGCTATTTTTCAATGGCGGTCATTCGTTTCCGCGCGACTTTATCAGCAAGGTGCGGATTAAAAATTTAAAGACCGGCAAAGCGCGGACGATTATTATTCATCTCAATCACCCGGCGCAAGTCGATGGCCTGCATATTTTTCAGGCGCGCTTTGGACGCCTGCAAAATGGACAACCGTTTACCGTGCTCGGGGTGGGCAATACGCACGGCTTTTATGCTATGCTGACCGGTGTGATCTTAATTATTGCGGGAATTGGATACGCATTTTATGTCAAGCCGATTTTAATCAACGTGAAGAAAAAACAATTGGCGCGGGCGGCCGGTGTGGCTCCGGCGGCCCAGTCTTAAAGGTGAGTGAACATTTATGAAGCAGCATGGTCGATTCCGGAATATTGCGAGTTTATTGATTGGGTTGATACTCCTTGGCGGCGCAGCGGCACCCATCGTACGTGCGTCGGCGATCGCAGTGGAGGAGGGCACGCCGGGCAAATTGCCTGCCGGCCATCCCGCGATTGTCGGCGGTTCGCCGGATGTTAATCCGGCTGTCAGCCACTTCCGCGAGATGCGCACTAAAGAAATTAGAGATCAGAACCGGACGGCCTTTCGGCACCAGATACATCTTGGGCCGCTGAAAACGCTTAGCATTCAAAATCAGGAGACGCTCAAAACCCTTGATACATGGGCACGCGAGAGCATCCAGACGATCTCATTTTACAACACCATCAATGGGCGGAATCCGCTGTATACCGCGCTGGATATGGCCTTTCGGCCCGAGGCCTGGACGAATCGAAACTTCATCTACATCATGGCGGTGCCGATTCGTCAGCGTTTGGGAAGATTGGTATCCAAGGCCGAGGCCAAACGCATACTTTTTCAGGGCACGGTAAGCCCCCAATTTCTGGCTCAGCCGGAGGTACGGCGGCTGCTCGATCATATCAGCCGCGATGGGGCGCTGAATTCATCGGTGCAGCAAATCAGCATGGCGCTGGCGACATTCCAAAATATGGCTATCGAGCTGCGCGTCGTGCCGCCGGCACCCCCGCACACGGGCGGCAACTGGGCTAATCCGGTTCAATTAATACCCAATACCGGCATTCCGCCACCGCCCGGTATGCAAGTTGGCAAGCCGATGGTCGGCTATTCAAAGAAAATTTCCAAGGGCGTGGTGCTCGGTTTTATCGAGCTTTACGGCGGATGGCGAAACAACGATGCCACATTGGCCAATTCCGGAATCGCGCTGCTTAGCAAGGTTCTACCGACGGTCAATCCGCCGGCCTACCCGTCGCTGGCCAAACGCATTACCGAAATCTGGTACGACCGCTTTTTCGATGGCACATTGCTGGGCGTGTTTCTGTACTTTGTGTCCCTCACGCTGTTTCTTATAGCGGCCGTCGGTGCGGCGCCGGGTGTGCGAAAAGTCGCATTGGTATTTTTTACCGCGGCCGTGCTTACGCATGCGGCGTTCATGGGCGTTCGCTGGTGGCTGGCGGGGCGCATACCGATTCAGAATGAATTTGAAAGCGTGCTCGGCTCGGCACTGGTGGGGTGTACCATCGGCCTGATATTGGAATATTGGAAAAAGAACAGCCTCTTCGGTTTGGCGACAAGCTTTGTGGGCTTTCTCGCGATGACCGCCTGCTTCGTGATGCCGTATGTTATGGGTACAAGCATGGGAGCCAATATATCCCGTGTGGATGGTGTGCTGAGTACATACTGGCTATATATTCATGTCAATGTGGTTATCAGCAGCTATGCACTCATCGGTGCAAGTTTCTGTCTGGGCCTGCTGTTCCTGGCTATTAAGACTTACTACAAACTCAATCCGGTATCGACGTACGGACGCGAACACTTTGCCTCATCTGCGGCAGCCGGGGACGGGGCGGCGCCGCTGGCAGCCGCCGTGCCGGTCATGGCGACGGGCGGCGGGGCGGTTCCTGCGGATATCGGCTGGCAAAAAAAGGCGGATGAACAGGTTCGCCGCACCCGCTTTCTCGAGCAATTGGACGCGGCCAATATTGTGGTGTTGCAGATGGCGTTCTGGTTTCTTGGGTCGGGGATTATCTTCGGTGCGGTATGGGCTGATTACGCATGGGGACGCCCATGGGGTTGGGATCCTAAGGAAACGTTTGCCCTTGTTACGTGGATGGTCTATCTGATCATTGTCCATCTGCGGTTTGTAACGCCGAAATATCGGCCCACATGGACGGCGTGGCTATCCGTGGTGGGCTTCGGCGTGATGATGTTTAACTGGATTGGCGTAAACTTTTTTCTCGTGGGCCTGCATAGTTACGCCTGATCCGCAGGAAGGAAAGCCATGACAACTGCCTCCGGTGTACCGGCTGATGAATTATTGCGTCCGGCGGTGTGGGCGGCGTTAGCTACGGTGGAAGACCCGGAGCTTTTTAAGGACCTCGTCACACTTAAAATGGTAAAAGACGTGCGGCTTTGCAATGGGGCCGTCAGCATTGACATCGACCTTACCACTCCGGCGTGCCCGATGCGATCAAAAATCGAAAAGGATGTGACCGACGCCGTGCTGAAGGTGCCTGGCGTATCCTCCGTTGCGATTAAATTTGGCGCCAGTGTGCGTGCCTCCAACGATCAGAGGAACATTCTGCCGGACGTTCGCAATATTATTGCTGTGGGGGCGGGCAAAGGGGGCGTGGGCAAAAGCACGGTGGCGGTAAACATAGCGGTGGGGCTGGCGTTGGCCGGTGCGCGGGTGGGCCTGCTGGACAGCGATGTGTATGGTCCATCGATTCCCACGATGACGGGCCTGGGGGAACTCCAGCCGTCGGTGGTTGAAGATCGCATCATTCCGTTTAACTGGGGTTCTGCCGCACATCCCATTAAAGTGATGTCGATCGGATTTATCGTGCAGAAGGAAAAGGCGCTGATCTGGCGCGGGCCGATGGTGCACGGAGTTATCAAGCAATTTCTTGAGCAGGTGCAGTGGGGCGAGTTGGATTATTTGATTATCGACCTGCCCCCGGGCACCGGCGATGTATCACTGACTTTGGCCCAATCGATCCCGCTGACCGGTGCGGTGATTGTGACAACCCCGCAGGAAGTCGCTCTGGCCGATGCCCGGCGCGCGGTGCGAATGTTTCAGCAGTTGGGGGTATCAATACTCGGAGTGGTGGAGAATATGAGCTATTTTGTTTGTGAACATGGCACGCAGTACGATATTTTTGGCCGCGGGGGCGCGCAGATGATGGCTCAGGAAATGGCCCTTCCGTTTCTGGGTTATCTGCCGCTGGAAATGGGCATTCGCATCAATTCCGATAAGGGCGATCCATTCGATAACTTTGCGGGGCCGGGCGGCGCACGGCTGACCAGCGTGGTTGAAGCGCTGGCCGGACAAATCAGCATTCGCAATCTCACTCGGGCACCGGGCAAAGCGATTAAATTGGAAATTACGGCCTGATATCCCGGTGGCAGCGCCTCGCGCCCCGATTCCAGCTCCGATAGGCTCCGAGAAGCCTGTCCGTGTAATGGCGTGCCGCCTTTACGGTTTCGCAGGTGGCTTATTGTCCGCCGGCGCTTCTGCGCTGGCGGGGGGGGCCGGGGCCTGCTCGGAAAGGCGAAATAACTCCTTTACAGCCGCCGCCAAATGCAAGCGTTGATCAACGAGTTCGTGGCTGCCAAGCTGGGTGACCGGTGCGTGGAGAATTTTTCCAACAAGGCGGTGCGCGAAAAGTTTGAGCGCCTCCTGCTGATCGAATGTAAGTTCGGGGTGATCGGCCAATAGCTGGCCGAGTTCACGATCGCTGATATCCCGGCACCTCTGATAAAGCGCTTTGACCACCGGGCCTGTATTTCGGCTGCTTAGCCAGGCCATAAAGTCGTTGAGATGGCGATCCACAATCGCCCGGCCGTTTTCAAGTTCGTCTCCGCGCTTTCGCCGTGTGCTCTCCGCCACATGATTGAGATCATCGATGTTATACAGAAACGTGTTGGGCAGCTTTCCCACCTGTTCTTCGGCGTCGCGGGGAACGGCCACATCAATGATAAACAGCGGGCGGTAGGCGCGCATCCGCAGAAGTGGCTTAAGCCGGGCCACGGTAAGAACGGGTTCGCTGGAACTGGTGCTCGATAGCACGATATCCGCGTGAACCAACCCATCATTAAGGCGTGAAAAATCGAGCACCTCGGCTGAAATATTGGCCCCGAGCTCTCGCCCGCGGGCTTCCGTGCGGTTGGCAAGAATCAAGCGCCTGGGCTTGTGGGGCAAAATATGCTTCAGCATGATCGACGCCATTTTGCCAGCGCCGATGACTAAAATCACTTTGTCGGTTAACGCGTCGAACACTTCGCCAATGAGTTCCACGGCAACGCTGGCGACCGATGTTTTGCCTTCGGAAAGCCCGGTGTTTTCGTGAACATCTTTGCTTGCAGCCAGCGCTCGCTGGCACAGGGGGTGCAGGATGGTGCCCGCGGTTCCCGCTGCGCAAGCGTTCTGATAGGCCTGTTTAACCTGTCCAAGAATTTGCGTCTCTCCAAGCACCATGGAATCCAGCGAACTCGCCACGCCGAAAAGCCATCCGGCCATTGCACGATCGCGATGGACGTAAATGTGTTGGCTGAGTGCTTCGGGCGTCATCCCGGCGATGGCCGCTAAGTGGCCCGTCAGATATTCCCGGGAGATGTCCATTCCCGCCGGAAACGCCGCATATATTTCCACCCGGTTGCAGGTGGATAGAAACATGAACTCGGCGTGGGGCTGCTGTGCGGATAGCGACTGTAAAAAGGCGACCGCCTCGGTATCGCTGGCAGCAAGTTTTTCGCGCACTTCCAGTGGCGAAGTTCGGTGATTAATACCGACCATCAGAAGTGTATAAGGATGGGGAATCATTGATTCCATTACGCTTTATCCATGCGGCATCCAGTTGGCGGCGATCAAAACCGTCAGCAACAATGCAAAGCCAAGAACACTCAACCACGCACACCGGGACCCGCGCAGTGCGGGTGCAAGTTTCACGTGCAGCAGCGACGCATACACCAGCCACGCCACAAACGTCAGGAGTACTTTAGGGGAAAAATACCATTGATGCCCAAGCGCCCGTGGGTCTTCCACGGCCCGGAAAATGCCGCTGATCGCCGCCAGCGTTAGAAGCGGAAAACCCAGCACAATGCTGTGTCGGGTAAAGCGCTCGAGCCGGTCCAGCGGGGGAAGCCCGGGAAATGTCCATCCGCCTCGACCGCGGCGGCGCAGCTGCGCCTGCGAAAGCAGATACACGGCGCCCGCAACACATCCGACCGCGAAGCAAGCGAGTCCCAAAAGTACACTCACCACGTGGATCATTGTCCATGGATTATCGTCATGAAAATGCCGCTCGGCGGTGAAGCTCAGCAGCAGGCCGACGATCATAAGAATGGCCACCATCGGCAGCAGAAATGGGGCAAAACTCCGAAGCTGCCGGGTAATACGATAATACGCCCACGCCAGCAGCAGCAGCAGCGATAGAACCATGGCAGAATCAAAAAAATCGGAGACGGTGGAAATGAGAGAATGGGCGGCCGCAGCCCGAAATGCCAGCAGCACCACGAGAACCCCGGCGCCGGTGGCCACAAGCCAACCGGCTGGCAGCCGACGGCTTTGCGTCACCGCGCCTGCGGTGGTTGCGGTACTCGCAGTACTCGTCTGGAGGAAAAACGCGCCGAGCAGCAGTACGGGTATCAGGGCCGCTGCCGCAATTTCAAGCCAGTTCAATTGTGCATCGTGATGGATGTACATATTTTGTCAGGCATCCCGCCGCTGGGCGTCCCAATGAGAGTCGCGGAGCAACTGCTGAAACGCATCTTCCGCAGCCTGCAATCCGCCGGATTCAAGGACCTCCATCATATGCGGGCCGCTGACTGCTCGCATCATATCGCGCCGGGCGGCTTCATCCGGAATGGTTTGCCGAATGATGTCGCGCCACTGCAAAAGCAGCCCTGCAAGCTGCCGCTGCGCGGGGGTGATGGCATCCACCGCCGCATCGGCGATACGCGCCGCAAGGCCTGGTGAACCGCCGCTGGTTGAAACCGCAACCGTAATGGTGCCCGCCTGTCGGGTGGCGGGGGTGAAAAAATCGCCGCCGGCAGCATCTCCACAATTGCAGCAGAGGATGCCGCACGCCTGGCAATCGCTGGCAACCCGTTCGTTGACACAGGGGTCATTGGTGGCGGCAAACACCAGTCGCCAGCGCGGGTAAGGCGCCTCAAGCATCTGGCTCTGATAAGCCCCCATGAGGCACTGCACGCGCGAATGGTTTTTTATATCCGCATGTATTTCGAGGCTAACCACTTGCACCCGCCCGCCAGCGGCAAGCAAACCGGGAATCTTTCTCGCGGCCACCGTTCCGCCCCCGACAACTAAAACGGGCTGATCTTCCAGAGTGATAAAGACGGGGTACGCCGGCTGCTTCATACCATGATGTTAGCCGTTCGGCGGGCGGTGGCATAGCATTGTGCATCGCATCGCCGTAGCGTTGGCCATAGCCAGCCAATGCTCACGGTTCGTAAATCGCCCAGCAGTTTTCTGCCTCGCTGATGCGGACAAATACTAAATCGACTCCCGTCGGCAACTGCCGTTGCACCTGCCGCGCAATCCATTCGGCCACTTTTTCGGCGCTGGGGTTGGCTCCGCCGGCGACCACCGGCGTTTGGCCAAGATCGCGATCGGCCAGTTGGCCAACGGTGTTGCGCAGCATATGCGCGAGCTGGTGGAAATCCATCACCGTATCGATGCTGTCTAACCGTGCGGTGCCGACACGCAGCAAAACCTGCCACAGGTGGCTATGACTATCTTCCATTTGGCCATCCGCAAGTTGCAGCTGATGGGCAGCCTGAAAACTCTCCGCAATTTCGATGGCAAACATATGGCGTCCTCAGCGAGAAAGCTCTTTGCCGCGTTGCAGGGCAGAGTCCATGGCTCTGGCGACCAAACCCTCAAGGTCACCTTGCTCAAACGCCTGAACCGCGGCCTGCGTAAATCCACCGGGGCTGGTAACCTTTTGGCGAAGGGTTGGCACATCGTCAGTGGATTGCGCCAGCAACGCACCGGCACCAATGATGGTTTGGCGGGCAAGCTGCGCAGCAATGTCGGGTGGCAGGCCCTGCCGCACACCGGCGGCGGCCATCGCTTCCGCGAGATAGAACACATACGCCGGCCCGGATCCGGAAAGGCTCGTCACGGCATCCATCAGGCGCTCTTCAACGCGCACGGCGAGGCCGCAAGACCCGAAGATTCGCTCTGCCAGGGCCATATCCTCAGGCGTGGCCAACTTGCCGGCACATAAACCGCTGGCGCCAGCGCCGGCCAACATCGGTGTGTTGGGCATGATGCGTATTAGGCGGGGAGCCTTGGCGATCAATTGGCCTTCAATAAAGCCGGTAGTGATTGCCGCAACAATGCTGAGAACGGGGGTGTGGGGTTTGATCGCGCCTTGAAGTTCTCCCAGCGCTTCGTCGATTTTTTGCGGTTTGACCGCCAATAAGATGCGCGACGCCAATGTTGCCGCTTCGGAGGTGCTTTCTATGGCCCGGATGGCGAGCTGCGTTTGAAAAACTTGTCTTCGGGCGGCATTGGGGTCGCAGGCGATCATTTGAGGTGCGGTAAAAATACCGCTTGCCAAAATGCCCCTGGCAATAGCCTCTGCCATGTTGCCGGCCCCGATAAACGCCAATTGGAATTCCATCAGCACTCCCGAATGCAAAAATAGATGCCATGAAAACGAAACGGGAGTTTAAGGGCGCTTGGGGCGTTCGCCAACTTGTGGTTTTTAATTTGAGGGCCGCACCAACAGCAGGCTCATCGGCTATAAATCCACTGGCTCGGGCGCGAAGTGCCCGGTGGCACGCTGGCGAAACAGGGGGCTCGCCACGAGATCATTTGAGTGGGTATGTATCGAATGCTGCGTCCAAATCCATCGGTAACATTCACCAGGCCGCAAATCGATTTGCCGTTGGGCAGGTGAACGGTTCCGCGCACCGCGTCGCCGGGGCGAATAAATGTGAGCACATCGGGCTGATCCACACGCTGCCCGGTACGATTGACATAGGTAAACGCTCGCTGGTATACGGCGCGCTGGTAGTCGAGAAGAAACTGCTGCAGCGCAGGCTTTCGGCCCTGGAGCGGCGGCGGACGTTTGAAGTGCGATTCATATTGATTCAGCGCCTGCTGCAGCGTGGCCAAGGTAATACGCGTACTGACAAGCTCCGTCTGCTCGGCGGCCTGCACCCGGAACCAGGCCATCACACCCGTTAAAATCACAATGCCTGCGACAAGCACGGGAAGATCCGCGGATCGAAAATCAAATTTAGGACGCATGGCTCTCTCCTGAAATGGGAACTGAAGCCGGGATGCCGCCGCGGCCAATTGCTCTAATCACATCATAGATGATCGATGTAGGATGGAAAGGAAAACTTTAGAATTTTCAGCTAAAGCCGCCGCCGATAACGCACGCGGCATAACAGCCAAAGGTTTGTTGGCCAATATCGGGGAGCGGCAGTCGCTATCGCGGTGGCGAGATTACTGGCTGTAGCTGTAGATATAGTCCGCGGGGCCAAAAGTAGTTGAATTGGGGGGCGTATTGGCCTGCGCTGCGCCCATCAGCGGCCCAAAGCTGAAAAAGTAGGGGGCGTGCTCGGAGATGCTTTGACTGCTGGGACTCCAATTGCCGCCCTGAAAGGTATTGATATTGACGACAACGGATGGAAGGTTGGCTTCGTCTTGGCTGTAGTAAGTGGAAGTCGAAAGCCACGTCAGCGCGGCGGCATTTCCACTGCTCGGGGTCGCGGGGCTGGCGTAAAGGGTCGGCGTGCCCGCCGACGCTGGCGGAACGTACTGAATCGGATTACCGAAGGCATCGAGCACGGCAATGACGCCCGTCATCGTACCACCCGACCCGGTGCCGCCGGTGGATGGCCCGTTGAAAGTTCCTGTAACGACGAGGTTGGCAGGAAGGGCGGTGAGAATATTGGGGGTCTGTTTAAAAGTGCCCGAGGGCCCAGGATAGGCATGATCAAGCTGATAGCCCTGGAGAAACTGCCCCATGTTGGCCGGAATTTTGCCGCCGCTTTTGTGCTCATACCAAACCAAAGCGGCCTGCAGGTTTCCAAGTTCGGTTTTGGTTAAATTCGCCTCCGAGCTGTTTTCAACCTGCGTGCCGACCGCCAAGCCGATCCCGATTAAAATCGTAATGACCAAGAGCACCACGAGCATTTCCACAAGGGTAAATGCCCGGGCCGTCCGCACGTTCATTTTTAGCTTTTGAACAGGCGTTATTTCTGACATAAAGAGTCCTCGCCTTCCTGCACATCCGCACTCAACAAGCCTCCCATCTCTCCTTTTTTGATACTGCTGGACACCACCTCGCGGGTAGCATCTCAGGCGCAGTCCGGGAGCGCAGCCTCCGACAATGCCTTGATCATACCGGGTATATCATGCTGCGCCGCTTCAATGAGATGTTCGCCCCAGCCAAGGGTTCGCAAGGCATCGGAAGTAATCGGCCCGATCGATAATTTGGAAATAGAGCGTATCTTGCTGCGGAGTTCGGTTGGAAGCATAGCGTAAAGATTATTCGCCGTGGATGCACTGGTAAAGGTCGCAAGTGTAATTTCCCCGGCGTCCAGTGCCGCGATGGCCGCCGGCGGCAATTGGGCGGGACGAAGCGTCTGATAAATGGCGACATCTTCCACGATGGCGCCCGCCTGGCTGAGGGCCTGGCTGAGGGCGGGGCGGGCGATTTGGGCTCGAAGCAGGATAATCCTTGCGTTCCGGATGTCGCCAAGGCGTTGTTGCACGCTCACGGCGAGCTTATCGCCGGTAAATTCGTCGGGCATCAGATCGGCAATGATTCCGATCTGGCTTAAGGCCTGGCGGGTGGACGGCCCGACGGCGATCACCTTTTTCGGGAAACACCGGGCGTCAAGGTTCGCCCTGCGTAATTCATTCCAGGTTGCACCTACGCCGTTGACGCTGGTAAATATTGCCATATCCATGGATGAAATGCGGCGTATCGCCGCCTGCAGGGCCGCCGCATCGGTGGGGGGCGCGAGTTCGATGGTGGGTGCTTCAATCACACGTGCCCCGAGATCCATGAGCGCGTGGGTCAATTCGCCCGCCTGATCCCGGGTTCGCGTTACCAGCACGGTTTGGCCGAACAGGGGGCGTTTTTCAAACCAATTTAATTCCGGCCCCATGGCCGCCACCCGTCCGATAATGGTGATGGCGGGCGGGGCTATGCTGGCAGTCCGTTCGGCCGCCTGCAATTCGCCCACAGTGGTGCGGAGGGTTTTTTGACTGGGGTGTGTGGCGCGTTGGATGACGGCCGCGGGGGTTCCCGGATCAAGACCGGCGGCAACGAGTTTGGCCGCGATGGTGGGCATCGATTTGACACCCATATAAAACACCAGCGTGCCATCGAGTTTCGCCAAGGCGTCAAAATTAACACCTGTGGTTTCCACGCCCCCCTCTTGCTGATGCCCGGTCACCAGGGTGAGTGTGCTGGTAACTTCTCGATGCGTAACAGGGATGCCGGCATAGGCGGGCCCGGCGATCCCACTGGTAATACCGGGAATCACGCGAAATGGAACATTATGCGCAAAGAGGTATTGCGCTTCTTCGCCGCCGCGGCCGAATACATAAGGATCACCCCCTTTAAGCCGCACGATATGGCGCGGGGCTTGGCCATCATGCGCGGAGGCGCTTGCGGATACCTGATGCCATTTTTCGACCAGAAGAGCGTTTATTTGCGCCTGTGAAAGGGTATGGCGGTTGGATTGCTTGCCGGCGTAGATAAATTCTGTCTGCGGTGGCGCGTGAGCGAGTAAGGCGGGATTGGCCAGGGCGTCATAAATTACCACTGCGGCCGATGCCAGGGCGTCGCGACCGGCCAATGTCAGCAGCCCGGGATCACCGGGGCCGGCGCCGACCAGATAGACGAGGGTTTGCGGCGTCAAAACAGGCTCCGATAATATTCGCCATTGTTGCCCGTCTGTAAGGGGCGATGACGCACCCGGCGACGCCGACATAACCATCGCAGCGGACCACAAATAACTTTTGCAGTTTACCTCAAGAGTTTATTAATTGTTACCGATACCAGTAGTGGTCGCAGTTGCAGTTTCCTCCCATAACCGAGATCGCCCGCTGTGTGTTGCAGCGGGCGATCTTTTTTATTGGTAAAGGCTGCGGGACCGCCCGGCGGCCCGGCTGTCACGTAAGCGTCAGAGTTCAAATTTTCCCCCCGGCACCAGCACCACCGGCGTAAGACCTTTGATTCGCAAATCGTCGGCGAAGGCGCCCGCGTCCTGCGTGATCGGCGGAAACGTATTAAAGTGCACGGGCATCACAAGCGGTGCGCCGATCATTTCTGCCGCCAGGACGGCATCCGCCGGCCCCATGGTGTAATGATCACCAATCGGTAGAATGGCCATATCCGGCTTCCAGATGCGACCGATCAGCGCCATATCACCAAACAGGGCGGTGTCTCCGGCGAAATAAATGCGCTTGCCGCCAATTTCAATAATCCATCCGCACGCCACCCCGCCATTGGAGCCGTCGGCAAAGGTACTCGTATGAAATGCAATGGTCAGCGCGATGCGGCCGAACGGCGTCTTTACACTTCCCCCCTGATTGAGCCCCACGACCTGAATTCCTCGCTTTTCATAATATTGCGACATTTCGACATTGCAGTAAATCGTGGCATTGTTTTGCTTCGCGATCGCCTCGGCATCCGCCGTATGATCAAAATGGGCATGAGAAAGCAGAATATGCGGCGTCTTGATGGTGGTCGCCTTTACATCTGCGAGGGGATTTTGATCCAGAAAGGGGTCAATAATCAGTCGGTGCTCACCGCTGGTCATTTCCAAAGTTGAGTGGCCGTGAAAGAGGATGGAAACGGACATCAGTATCTCCAAAAAGAAAAACAATCGCGTAACCCACTGATTATAGGAGCCTGTCCGAGGCAATGCATCACACGGGACAAGAACCGGATATGTAAAAAAAGGCCGACGCTGGATTGAGCGTCGGCCGGCAGTTTGAGCCTGTCATATCCGTTGGATCAGGTTCCCATGTCGTGGCTGTCAAGATATTTTTTCTGGTGCGCTGAAAGCTCGTCGATGGTAATTCCCATCGTTTGGAGTTTCAGGCTTGCAACCCATGCATCGACTTCGGCGGGAACATTGTGAACCTGATTTTTCAACGAGTTCCGATTCTTAATTGCCCACTCCGTCGCGAGTGCCTGAACGGCGAAGCTCATATCCATGACCGACGCGGGATGGCCATGGGCAGCGGCAAGATTGATGAGGCGGCCTTCGCCTGCGACCAGAATGCGTTTGCCGTGGGCGAGTGTGTATTCATCGACAAATTCGCGGACATTTTTGCGGACGCTGGCGGCATGCTTCTGTAGTGGTTCGAGATCGAGTTCCACGTTGAAATGCCCGGAGTTGCAAACCACCGCATTATCCTTCATCAGCTTGAAGTGCTCGAGGCGAATGATGCTGGTATTGCCGGTGACGGTAATAAAGATATCGCCGATTTTGGCGGCCTCTTCCATACTCATAACCCAAAAGCCATCCATGGTGGCTTCCAAGGCCCGGATGGGATTGACTTCGGTGACGATTGTATTTGCGCCCATGCCGCGGGCCCGGGTGGCGACACCGCGACCGCACCAGCCATAGCCGCACACGACGACTTTTTTGCCGGCGATGAGATGGTCGGTAGCGCGGATCAGGCCGTCGATGGTGGACTGTCCGGTTCCATACCGATTATCAAAAAGGTGTTTGCATTGGGCATCATTGACGGCAATGACGGGGAACTTCAGGATGCCCTGCTTTTCCATCGACCGCAGCCGAATAACGCCCGTGGTGGTTTCTTCCATGGAGGCAACAACATTCGACGCGATATCCGCACGGGCGCCGTGCAGCAGGCTGACGAGATCGGCGCCATCATCCATCGTCACATTGGGTTTGATGTCGAGCGCTTTATTCATATGTCGGTAATAGGTGTCGCGATCTTCACCACGGATGGCGAAAACGGAGATGCCGAAATCTTTAACGAGTGCGGCAGCGTTGTCGTCCTGTGTGGAGAGCGGATTGCTCGCACAGAGTGCAAGATCGGCGCCACCCGCCTGCAACGCCCGGGCGAGGTTCGCCGTTTCAGTGGTGATGTGCAGGCATCCGGCGAGGCGGAAACCGGCGAGCGGCTTTTCCTTTTCAAAGCGTTCGCGCACGGCGCGCAGCACCGGCATATCTTTGTCGGCCCATTCGATGCGCTTGCGCCCTTCAGCGGCCAGCGTCAGGTCTTTGACATCGTGTTCAACTGCCATGGATTGGTCCTTTCAACAATAACGCGCCGGAACATTGTCCGGCATAAAACCGGGGAATTATTTCGCCGCCACAAGCGGTTTGGTTCCCCTCATTACAAACAGATCTGGAACGCGCACGCCGGTGTCCTTAAGCTCAGAGGTGCGTGCAGGCAGCGCATACCATCGGCTGTCAGAAAAACCAGCGGCGGAAAGCTGCCGCTGAAAATCATGCGGCTTAAAGCCCATCCAGCGATGGCCCATTTTTTCTCGAAAATATTCAATCTGGTGCGGCAGCAGATCGATAATCAGCACAGAACCGCCGGGGCAGACAATGCGGCAAAGTTCGTCTAAGGCGCCGGCGATGTCTTTCACATGATGAAGCACCAGCGACGCGATGGCCAGATTCACGGCATCGGCGGCGACCGGGATCGCACCGAGCGAGCCTGCAAGAAGCTCAATATTTTCGCAGCCGGAACTAATGATGCGCTGCCGGGCCGTCTTAAGCATGGCCTGCGATGGTTCAATGGCATAAACGCGGGCGACATGGCGGGCGAGCGCCACAGAGAGCGAAGCGGTTCCCGCGCCAATGTCGGCGACGGCCCACTGAGGATTGAGGCTTGCAAGCATCGCCTCATACTGAAACGTTTCGCCAAACCATCGCCCACGGATTGAATCCCATTCGGGTGCCGTTTCGGCAAAGACGTCGACATCGTGTCGGTGCTCGAGAATTTTTCCGAGTCGCCACAAATCTGTTTGCAATTGATCATCATCGTGAAGCATTTTTTTGGAAGCGTTCCGAAGTTCTTTTAAGCCGGCGAGGTCGGTGTTGCTGCTGGGCCGATAAAGCATGGCCGTTCCCTGCCGCCGCGATTCGATAAGCCCGCAATCCAAAAGCGTTTTAAGGTGTCTTGAAACGGTGGACTGCGGCATTTTGAGGGCGGACGATATTTCGCCCACGCGCAGAGCCGGCCGCCCGCCGGATTCCATCAGCTGCAGTACGCGAATGCGCACCGGGTCTGCGAGCGTGCGCAGCAGGCGTACCCAAGCGTCGACCGAATTGTTGTCACTACCCGTGGGCATTTTGAATAATCCGTCTATCCGGATAGAATGATAAGCAACAATCGCGGGTTTTGCAAATGGATATTTCCGATGCCCGCGCTCAAGCGCGGCGGAACGCCGCCTGGGCATTGGCCGGGCCGAAGTAAGGGCGGCGAAATTTGCCAATGCTCCGCGTACAATAGATGGGTAGGCGTGGCGCGGATGACAGGGGTATGTACAGGGCTTATCCGTCGCCTGGAAATCAAGGAACCCATGGCCAGCATGATTTATCCACTAAAGTTTGATCCAATCTTTCAACCGAGGATATGGGGCGGCACGCGGCTCAAAACGCTGTTGGGCAAGCCGATTCCCAAGATAATGCGAAAGTCGCCGGTGGGTGAATCGTGGGAACTTGCGGACCTGCCACCGGGTTCGGTCAAGGCAGATTCAATCGGTGCCGCCGCGGATGGATCGCTGAGCAGTCGAATCAGCAACGGAGCACTGGCCGGGCAAACGCTTCATCAGGTTTTGGCGGATTATAAATCGGCCTTTCTGCCGGATTCGGCCGGGGAGCATTTTCCCTTGCTCGTAAAGTTTCTGGACGCGGGAGAAGATCTGTCGGTTCAAGTGCACCCCACAGCCAATTACGCAGCGAGCCATGAGGGGGCACACTTGAAAACGGAAGCGTGGTACATTTTAGACGCCGTCCCCGGCGCTCGCCTTTTTAAGGGACTGATGCCCGGCGTCGGTCGCCGCCAATTTGTTGATGCCATCTCGACGGGAAAGGTTGCGGGTCTGCTCAGAAGTTATCCGGCACGCGTCGGCGATTGTCATTTCCTGCCATCCGGACAAATTCATGCTTTGGGTGCGGGCATTCTGGCGGCGGAAGTGCAGACGCCCAGCGACACCACGTTCCGCATCTTCGATTGGAATCGCGTCGGTCCGGACGGCAAACCGCGGGCGCTCCAGATTGCCGAAGCCACCGAAGTTATTAATTTTAATCAGCCTCCCGCTGAGGCGCTGCCCCCGGGAAGGCGCATCCGGCAATTTGATGATGTGCGATGGACGAATTTGGTGGACTGCGACTATTTTCACCTATCGCGGGCGGATGTGGCGGAGGGATCAGTGCCGCTGCCATCGCCCTTGCGGCGGCCGCAGGCCCAGGTCTGGATCGTTCTTGGCGGTCAGGCCGTTTTGGATTGGCATGGACAGCATTCGGTGGCGTTCACAACCGGTGATACGCTGCTGGTGCCCGGCTGCCAGCCCGCAGAGCAAGGGAGTTATTTGCGGGTGGTAAGTGCTTTGTCGTTGCTGGTTGCAGACCTTCCCGATCGCGGTGAAAAGAAAGCGGAGGCATAACGGATGCAGATGCGGCTGCAAAAATTCATGGCCGATTGCGGAATCGCATCACGGCGGCATTGCGAAGACCTGATACGTGACGGCCAGGTGCGCGTGAATGGAGAAATTCGCACGGAATTACCGATTCTTGTGGACCCCAAAGTGGATCGCATCACGGTGGGTGAAAAGCTGCTCGAGCCTATTGCACCGGAAGAGCTTATTTACGTGCTTTTGTACAAGCCGCGGGGCATTCTGGTAACCCGCCAGGATCAGGCCGGCCGCAAGACCGTCTTTGAATTGCTTCGGGGTATTTCCCAGCGCGTCTTTCCGGTGGGGCGGCTGGATATGGATTCCCGCGGCCTGCTGCTTTTGACCAACGACGGCGAACTGACCAACCGCCTGACGCACCCCAGCCACGGCGTGGAGAAGCTGTACGTTGTGACGGTGGATGGGAAAATGAGTCCCGGCAGTTTGGAGAAAATTCGCAAAGGTGCGTGGCTTGGCCCGGCGGGGCGCGGAAGGGCCGTGCGGACGGAGGGTCTGAAAATAAAGCTGTTGAGTAGTGATCGGCAGTTTACCACTTTGGAGGTGCGGCTTTCGGAGGGGAGAAATCCGGAAATTCGCCGGGTTTTGGCCCGCGCCGGGTACCGTGTGCGCGATATTTGCAGGGCAGCCATTGCAGACAAGCTTACGCTCAAGGGGCTTTCTGCGGGCGAATTTCGCCTTTTGAATTCGGCTGAGGTGCAGTGGCTGCGGCAGGCGAGCTCTCATGAGCACCAGGCGCGGAAGCGCGCCGCGACGCAGCAATGGTTTGAGAAAAAGGAATTGGATAAAGAACGCCGTCGGCTTAAATCCGCTGCCAGTGCCCGGCCCCCGCACGGCGGACGCCGCCCCACTGCGTCGGCGGCGCCGGCACACCGACGGGTGTCACGTTAAAGCAGGAATATGCATGGGTACCGAAGCAGAGATTCCATCAGCGCCGCCGCCAGAACTGCATGCATCGCAGGAGAACAAGCCATTTTTAAAATTTCTCCACGACCACGTGATGCTTTTTGATGGCGGCATGGGGACGCAGATTTTTGAAGCCAACCTGACGCTGGCCGATTTCTGGAATCTGGAAAACTGCCCCGAAGTTCTGGTGCTTAGCCGGCCAGACGTGATTGAAGCGATTCATGCTTCCTATTACGCGGCGGGCAGCCATACCGTGGAGACCGACACGTTTGGCGGAAGCAAAATCGTGCTGGCCGAATTCGGGCTTGAGGATCGCTGTCGGGAAATTAACCGCACCGCTGCCAAAATTGCCCGGAAAGCCGCCGAAGCGTTCGCAACCGCCGATCATCCCTGTTTTGTCGCCGGATCGATCGGGCCCGGCACCAAATCCATCACCTTGGGCAACACGACATTTGCGATCATGCATGATTCATATCTGGAGCAAATGCGCGGTCTGTTGGAAGGGGGCGTGGATGCCATTTTAATCGAAACCTGCTTCGATCTGCTGCAGGCGAAAGTGGCAGTGATTGCCGCGATTGATGCCATGCGGGAGTGTCGCATCGACGTACCACTGATGGTTCAGGTGACGATGGAAACCGTAGGTACCATGCTATTGGGCACCGAAATGCCCGCAGTGATTACCACGCTCGAAGCGCTGCCGGTGGATGTGATTGGAATGAATTGCGCCACCGGCCCCGAACTCATGCGGCAGCACATTGAAATACTCAGTCGCAGTTGCACCCGCTATATTTCGGTGCAGCCCAACGCGGGGCTTCCTGTGCCGCACGAAGGGAGAACCCATTTCCCCCTCAGGCCGGCCGAGTTTGCGCAGGCCCATGTGGAATTCGTGCGCGATTTGGGTGTGAATATTGTCGGCGGATGCTGCGGCACCACGCCAGCCCATATCCAATGCGCCGCCGAGGCGATTAAATCGCTCCGGCCGGTAAGGCGCGACGCCTTTCATCGCCCGATTGACGCCGCGCGCAGCGCGGTGTCGTCGTTGTACAGTTCGGTTGATGCACGGCAGGACAAATCCATTTTAATTATTGGAGAACGCACCAATACCAACGGCAGCCGAAAATTTAAAGATGCCCTCCTGAGCCAGGATTGGGACACGCTGGTGGCGATGGGGCGCGAGCAGGTGAAAGAAAGTTCGCATGTAATCGACGTATGCGTGGATTATGTCGGCAGAGATGGCGTGCCGGATATGCGGGGTGTGGTGCAGCGGTTTGCCAAAGAGGTGACCGCGCCGCTGATGATCGATTCAACGCAGTTGGATGTCGTGGAGGCGGGGCTGCAGGCAGCGCCGGGGAAATGCATTATCAATTCCATCAATCTGGAGGAAGGGGAGGAAAAGCTTGCGAAAATGGCCGAGCTGCTGCGGCGTTACGGCGCCGCTGTGGTAGCGGGAACCATTGATGAAGACAAAATCGAGGCGATGGGCAAAACGGCGGATCGAAAGCTACAAATTGCGACGCGGCTTTACGAACTGCTGGTGCGAAAATATGGAATTCCCGAGACCGATATATATTTTGATCCGCTGATTTTTCCCATCGTTACCGGTCAGGAAGAAGTGCGGCGCCTCGCGATTGAAACGCTCGACGGCATACGCGCCATCTCAGAGCGCTTTCCCAATTGCCACACGACCCTGGGCCTTTCCAATGTGTCATTTGGTCTTAAACCGTATGCCCGGCTGGTGATCAACAGTGCATTTTTCAGTGAATGTGCGAAGGCCGGTCTTACGTCTGCAATCGTTCACTCCAGCAAAATTCTGCCGGAAAATCGAATTGATCCGCAGCATTACCAGTGGGCGCTGGATTTGATTTATGACCGGCGGGCGGAAGATTACAACCCGCTGGGCCTGCTGAGCACCTTGGGGGCACCGCAGAAAGATGCTGCCGTCGAAGAAAATTTGCCACTAGAGGAAAAACTCAAGCGGCATATTATTGACGGCGACAAGCAGCATCTGACAGACCATCTGCATGAAGCGCTGGAGCGTTATCCCGCGCTTCAGATCATCAATGAGCTTTTGCTCGCGGGGATGAAAACCGTCGGCGAGTTATTCGGCTCGGGCAAGATGCAATTGCCGTTTGTGCTGCAAAGTGCTGAAGTCATGAAGGCGGCCGTGGCCTATCTTCAGCCGTTCATGCCCAAAGCCGAGGGGAAATCGCGCGGCACACTGGTGTTGGCAACGGTGCGGGGCGATGTACATGATATTGGCAAAAACCTCGTGGACATTATTTTGTCTAATAACGGTTTTACCGTGCACAATTTGGGCATTAAACAGCCGATTACCAATGTGATTGAAGCGGCAAAAAAGTTCAATGCGGATGCCATCGGCCTCTCAGGCCTTTTGGTTAAATCCACCATGGTGATGAAAGATGATCTCGTGGAACTCAATCGCCTTGGAATCAGCACGCCCGTGATCCTCGGTGGGGCGGCGCTGACGCGCGGATATGTTGAGGCCGATCTGCGGCAGATTTACAACGGTCCGCTGTTCTACGGAAAAGACGCGTTTGAAGGGCTGCGGATCATGGATCACGTCAGCACCGGGCGGCTTCTGGAAATTCTGGTTGCCACCGGCGAGCAGGCGGAAACGGCTCAGCTGCGCAGTGTGGGCCAGCGGCAGGGTGGCCGCATCGTGGCCGCAGCCATACCCGCGCCGGTGCCAACCGTGCGTCCACCGGTGGGGGTGCGCGTCGCGATGCCAATCCCGGAGCCGCCATTTTTTGGTACGCGGGTGGTAACGAATATTCCGGTCGAAAGTGTTTTTCCCTACATTGATGAAGTGGCATTATTCCGAGGGCAATGGCAGTTCAAAAGCGGTGTGATGCAGCGCGATGAATTTCGGCGGTGGACTCGGGAGCATGTGCAACCCCTCTTCCGAAGAATCAAGGAAAAATCGCGCGAACTGAATTTATTTACGCCGCAGGTAGTCTACGGTTATTTTCACGCACAATCCGATGGGAATGATCTGATTGTTTATCGTGAAGATGGGAAAACGCAGTGGTTGCGATTCAACTTTCCGCGGCAGCCAAATCGAAAGTTTTGGTGCCTGAGCGATTTTATTTCACCTCAAAGCTCCGGCCGGATCGATGTTTTGCCCATGATGTGTGTTACCGCAGGGCATGCGATCACACCATTTGAGAAACAGCTTTTTGAACAGGGCGATTTCACGGAGTATCTGTATTTTCACGGCATGGGAGTGCAGATTGCCGAGGCGCTGGCCGAGATGTGGCATAAGCGTATTCGCCAGGAATTGGGCATTGCAGGCTATGATTCCACCCGTATGCGGGAAATATTCGCCTGCAAATATCAGGGCTGCCGTTACAGCTTTGGCTACCCGGCATGCCCCGAACTGCAAGATCAGGAAAAGCTATTTCAGCTGCTTGATCCGGCCCGTATCGGCTGTGAGCTTTCGGAAAACTGGATGATCCAGCCGGAGCAATCCACCTCGGCCCTGATCATGCACCATCCGGACGCTCGGTATTTCAATGTGGACTAACTGGCACGGCATGACCCGGCGCGTACCGACGCCTTCGTTTCAGTTGCCCTGCGCGACGCAAGATTGGCATTTTGCACCAACTTGCACCGGCGCCGGCCTCCCCGGGCAGGCCGCCAAATAATTACTTGAGCCCTGGTAAGCCAATGGATATACTCCGTTTGAAGAAATATGTATGGCGGAGGATGTGCGATGGTCAAGCGTTTGACATTGCTTTTTGCGGTATTGTTTTTATGCACTGCGGCTAAGGCCATGGCGTTGGCATCGTGGCGTCCTGCCGGCCCAAATCCGCTGAGCCCATGGGGCGCGGCCATCAAACCGCAGCATGTATGGTCGCATTACCCGCGGCCACAAATGCGGCGGAAAAACTGGAAAAATCTAAATGGTCTCTGGCAATATGCCATATCCCCGCGAGCCGATGGCATTCCGACGCGCTGGCAGGGAAGCATTCTGGTTCCGTTTGTGGCACAGTCGAAACTTTCGGGCGTGGACCGAAAAGTCGGCATTACGCAGCGGCTCTGGTATCGAACGGAATTTAAGGCACCGCTGCTGCGCCACGGCGGCCAATTGCTGCTGCATTTTGGCGGCGCCATGTATCGCACCCATGTGTTTCTCAATGGAAGGTTGCTCATCGTCCACGACGGCGATTACAACCCTTTTACTGTGAACGTTACGCGGTATCTCAAGCCGGGCACGCAAACGCTGATCGTTTCCTGCTGGAATCCTGCGAATCGGGGCAGCGAACCGTGCGGAAAGCAGCAGGTCGGCAAGCCGGGCTTCACGATGCACCTGGTGTCTACCGGATTGTGGCAGACGGTTTGGCTGGAAAAGGTGCCGGCGCAATCCATTCGATCGTTGCGGATAACACCGCGTGCATTAACGGGGACGGTTGCGGTGACGGTTGCGGGGCGCGGCACCGTGCGGGGATGCAAGGTGCAAATCGTGGCGCTCGCCCATGGCCATAGCGTGGCTGAAAGTGCAGGGCTTATTGGCCAGCGGCAAATACTCCACATTGCGCATGCCAAACTCTGGTCGCCGGCGCACCCGTTTTTGTATTCACTGCAGGTTCGCTTACTCGCGCATGGCAAAATCATCGACCGTGTGACAAGCTATTTCGGCATGCGGACAATTCAAGTGAAAAAGGCGCCGGACGGATACATGCGAATTTTTCTTAACGGCAAGCCCCTGTTTTTATTTGGACCGTTGGAGGAGGGGTACTGGCCGGACGGCGCTTACACGCCGCCATCCAATGCAGCGATGATTTTTGATATTAAAGCGATGAAGCGGGTGGGATTTAATATGTGCCGGAAGCATCAGCTCGTCGCCCCGGCTCGGTGGTACTATCTGTGCGACAAACTCGGTTTTCTGGTTTGGCAGGATATGCCGGCCGCGTTTGGCGATAAAAGCCGCGCCGCGCACGCCGAATTTCGTCGCGAACTTTCGGAGATGGTCACGCACCTGCACAATGATCCGAGCGTGGTGATCTGGTGCATATTTAACGAAGGGTGGGGACAGCACGACACCAACCGAATTTTGCGATGGGTACACCGGCTGGACCCCACGCGGCTCGTTGATGGCCCCAGCGGCTGGACCGATCACGGCTATGGTGCCATGAAAGATGCACATATTTATCCGGGCCCGGGCATGTGGCCGGCGATGAAATCTCGCGCCAGCGTGCTCGGGGAGTCCGGTCGATTTCCGTGTCCCATTGCCGGCCATATCTGGCCCTATCCCGGCGAGCCATATCAAACGGGCGTGCCCGGGCGCAGTACGGCTGCCGGAAGGGCAATCCGCAGGGCGTGGTTTAAGCGATATACAAAATGGGCCATGGCGCTGCGGCCGCTGATCGAGCGCGGGCTGGCGGCGGCGGTTTACACGCGCTGGGCCGATCAGGTTTCGGATCATTGCACCGGCTTAATTACCTGCGACCGAAGAGTATTTAAATTCCGGGTGGGGGCCATCGCAAAGGTCAATAAGGAAATCACCCATTTTGCAGCACAAGCGGCGCTGCTGCCGCATGTGCATATCCACCAGCATGGCGCAGCGAAAGCCGGCCGGCCATTACCTGGACCGGCTCCATAACGACAGGGCGTCAGACGGCAACCGTGTGGGGCGGACTGCTTTGCGACGTTGGCAGACGAATATCGCCGAGCAACATTTTGGCCATTTCATCGGCCGGCAGCGGCTTGCTGAAGTAATAGCCCTGCATGGAATTGCATCCCAAAAGCTTAAGGAGCGTAATTTGCTCGATTTTTTCTACGCCCTCTGCAATGGTTCTCAACTGCAGGTTGTCGGCAAGATTAACAATGGTATCAACGACGGCGAGGTCTTTGGGGTCGTCGATCATATCGCGGATAAAAGAGCTGTCGATTTTCAGCGTGTCAATGGGAAAGCGTGTCAGATAGCTGAGGCTTGAATAACCGGTGCCGAAGTCGTCGAGCGAGAAGCGGATGCGGCAATCCTTAATCTCAAGCATGCGTGATCGCAGAGATTCCGTCTGCGCCATGAGCGTACTTTCCGTAATTTCAAGCTCCAGCATTCCTGGCTCCAGGCCGGTGTCGCGCAAAGCCCGGCGAACAATTTCCGGCAGACCCGGCTCTCGGCATTGCAAGGCGGAAAGGTTCACGGCGACGGGCACAATGGGAATTCCGGCAAGTTGCCATTTTCTATTCTGGGCGCACGCCTCGTGAAGAATCCATTCACCGATTTCGAGGATGAGGCCCTTTTCTTCGGCCAGTGGAATAAATTTGGCCGGCGAAACCATGCCCCGCTCCGGATGGTGCCAGCGTATGAGCGCCTCGCTGCCGATGATTTTACCGGACTGCAGATGAACCTGCGGTTGAAACTGCAGAACAAACTGATTTTTGCGAAGGGCCTCGCGCAGATCATTTTCCAGTCGGATATGTTCAATTGCAGCGGCGTGCATTTCTGGCGTATGAAAGGCGGCGCGGTTCTTACCTTCTTTCTTAACCTGGTACAGGGCCTCATCGGCAGTCCGCAGCAGCACGCCGCAATCGACGCCATCGCGGGGGTAAATGCTCATACCGATACTGCATGAAATGTGGAAGGTATGGCCCGAGATCACAAACGGAACCGACATGGACTGAATGATTTTCTGGGCCACCAGATTCACATCGCCCGGCGACCGCGGTTCTTTTATGAGCACGATGAATTCATCACCGCCGAGGCGTGCCACCGTGTCCTCCGTTCGCAAAGCGCTGCGAATGCGCATCGCCGCACCTTGCAGCAGTTCATCGCCAAAATCATGGCCCAGCGTGTCGTTAACGCTTTTGAAATTGTCCAGATCAATAAATACGACGCCCGCCATGGTATTGCGGCGATGCGCCTCGCGAATGGCCTGCTCGAGGCGGTCAATCAGCAGCGTGCGATTGGGCAATCCGGTCAGCGAATCATGATACGCGAGATAATGAATGCGCTCTTCCGCAATTTTGCGATCGCTGATGTCCCGGAAGATGCTGAGCACCATATATTTGCCCTGCATTTCCACGCGGCTTTCCACGGCTTCCACCGGGAAAGACCGGAGATCTTTGCGCGTAATTGTGGTGGTGGAGTCGACGGTTTCACCGGTGGTAATGATGCGGTTGTAGCGCGTGATGGCATCTCCCTGGCCGTCGGGCGGAAACAATTGCTGGCCGCGCAGGGCGAACATTTCTTCACGCGTGTAGCCGAGAAGCGCCAGCGCACGGCGATTTACTTCGATGATGCGGCCATCGCTTTCCATAAGAACAATCGCATCGCCTGCAGCTTCCATGACCAGGTGGTATCGGGCTTCCGAGTCGCGCAGGGCCTGCTCGGCGGCGCGCCGCAGGCTTTCTCGATCCGCGTCTTCAATGGCAAATGACAAGCTGGTAGCGATTTCGGAGAGCACCTCGGCGGCGCGGCCTGTAAACGCCTCAGTGCGGCTTGAATAAACGACCATCGCGCCGAAATTCAGCCCTTTTCGTACCAGCGGAAACGCAGCCGCGGAGGCGAGGCCAAACTTTTCCAGTGCATAACCCCAGGGGGTATCGAAAGCCATGGCTTTAAAATTCTGAATTATCGCGGGTTTTTGCGCCGTGATAGCCGTTTCGATCGGTTGCAGGCCTGCGGGCAGCATTTGCTGCTGAGGATTCCAGATGGCTGTCAGGTAGCCAGAGGCAGAGCCGGCCCAGTTATGTAACCGCGATTGCTTTGATCGGGAGGTAATAACGGCGATAAAGGCGAGTTGAAAGCCGGCCGATTCTGTAATGATCTTGCACACGTCCTTAAAGAGCTGTTCCTGGGGACAGCGGTGCGCAACGAGCTGATTGGTCTGGCTGAGCGTGGCGTATAAATCGGTAAGCTGTTGCAAATCGCGTTCGGCGAGCGATTTCTTCCCCAGCGCTCTGAGCAGCGATCGGTACATCGTATAAAAAATAAGACCCACCACTGCGGCCAGACAGGAGACCAGACCGATGTTCAAAAGGAGTGTAAGGCGTAGATGGCCGAGGCGCACTCGCAATGTTTGCTGCAGGTGCCCAACAGTTAAGCGAAAAAGGTGGCCAACATCCCGACTGACGCGGCCGGCGGCAGTAAAGATGCTGTGTCGGGCCGCAGGATTTGCCGCCGAGAGTGAGCGGGCGGCCGTGGTGAGCTTGTCGCCATCGCGACGCAGCGCGATCAATTGGGCGCGCAGCAACAGCAGCGTGGATTGGCGTCGGGTGTGGTCGGCAATCGGGCTAATAGCATTTCGAATGGAAGCGATATCTCGCCAGTTGCTGCTTTCCGCCGCCTCAATGATGTCGGCTCGCCAGAAGTCGCTCCCGTGCACACCGAGGGCCTGCCCGACGGTCGCTTGCTGAATTTCATTCACGCGCGAAAGCAGTTGGATCATCTCAACGCGAACCGCTCTAAGTTCGCGGGTGGTTTCGCGGTTTCTATCGGCGCCGAGGCCTGCACGATCAGATGCCGACTCGTAAAGACTCCACAATGCTGTGACGATGGAGCTGTGAAGCTCCTGTTCCTGATCGGGGTTGCGGAGCGAGGGGAACTTTTTGACCTGCCGAATCTCGATTTCGATGTTCTTCCAGCGTTGCTGCAAACCGAGACTGGATTTTTGTCCTTGGTTGATGATGGCCAGCTGCGTGCTATAGCGTTGAATCTGATTCCAGGTCCGCACCTCTTCCGATCGGTCGGCGTGGCCGGCGACCCACCCCTTTTCCCATGCCAGCTCATGACCCTGGACGGCACGAATTAAGGGTAGTACGGGCTGAATATATGCGCACCAGCGCAACTCGGATTCGGTGATCGAGATTTTGGCGGATTCCGAGCGGTACAGCTGAAAGAGAGGGACGGCGATGGAAATGGCCAGCCCCAATGCCACGAGCATAAAGCGCGTTGGCAGGCCGACCTTTTTGAGCATCCCGATTATACGATCCGGCATCCGGGGGCTTTCCTTGCAACCATCAAGATAGTTATCGGCAATTGCGACGGGAACAGTGAAAGACTCTTTCTGTGTGATTTCACCCGGTGCAGGCCGCCGCCGCGCGTCATCTTGGCAAAAACCATCATCTCGGCTGCGAAATCATTTTCGCACTTATGTAATATACCGACTTTCCCTACCAGGTGCGATGCCGGTTGTTGCCACGAAGAACTGCAATCGCTGGCCCGCCAGCTCGACGTGGAACGCATAACACCAGTTGCCGCAGAGTTTTACATTCGATGGTCGCCGCTATTTGCCACGCCGAAAGTTCATACATATACTATATTGCTCTAATTTTGTTGCCCGAGAGAAACTATATGGCCAACAGCCTATTTCCCAGAAACGAAGTAAGTTGATGACGCATCCAAATCTCAGAATTCGCTTCCGGCAGACGAAACCGTTTCTCTTGCTGTTGTTCTCTGTCGCTGGCCTGCTGGTGGCGGGATGTTCGTTTGAACCCAAGCTCCAGGTACCCCGCGCGCCCGCTACCGCCCGCTACAACCCCGGGAAGCGGCAGGTGGCCACCACTCAGGCCGTGGCCGGAACGGGGTTGGCCGGTGCTCAGCAACGATTTATATATGGCGCACGGGTGAAGCATCTGTGGTGGCAGCTTTTTCATTCCGGCAAGCTCGATGGGCTTGTCGCGCAGGCCATTCGGCACAACCCCACCATTCAACTTGCCCAAGCCAATCTGGCACAGGCCCACGAGAACTTAAAATCTGTTCAGGGCATCTTCTGGCCACAATTATCTCTAAATGGCAACGCAGGGCGGCAGCGCCAATCCGGCGAAGCTTTTGGGGGCTCGTCGCGAACGTTCAATCTTTACACGGGAGAGTTGGAGGTTTCATACGCCCCGGATATTTTTGGTCTCAATCGGCTCGTTTCGCGATCATTTATGGCGCAAGAAGATGCCCAGCGCTATGCCCTTCAGGAGGCATATCTAACGGTTGAGGGTAATACCGTTACCACCGCCGTTGCGGTCGCTTCATACGATGCGCAGATACAAACCACGCGCAGTCTGATACGCGATCAGGAGCATATCCTGAAGATTATCAAGCAGCAGTATAAATTCGGAGCCGTTCCCTATCTCGATGTGGTTAATCAGGAAAGTCAGCTGGCAAGTACTCAGGCAACACTGCCGCCGCTGCTGCAGAATTACTCGGCTGCACGCAATGCACTGGCCGTGCTGCTCGGGCGCATCCCGTCTCTGCTCGCGCTGCCGCGCCTTAATATCGCCACGTTTACTCTGCCGGTGCGGTTGCCGGTTTCTCTGCCATCGAGTTTGGTGCATCAGCGGCCGGACATTCTTTCCGCAGAGGCGCAGCTGCGAGTGGCCAATGCGGCGGTGGGAGAGGCAATTGCCCGCATGTATCCTGCTATTCAGCTCACCGGTGCGGTGGGGTTGGAAAGCAGCAGTCTCTCGCACTATTTTGACGCATCGAGTTTCATCTGGTCTTTGGCCAGTTCATTGGCCGTCACCATTTTTGACGGGGGCACGCTACAGGCCAATAAGCGGGCGGCGAAATATGCATTGACCGCGGCGATTTATTCCTATAAGTCGACCATACTCAGTGCATTCAACCAGGTTGCTACGGCGCTGCGTGCGGTGCAGCATGACGCCGAATCCCTGCAATATAATCAGGCGGCATACGTTGCCGGAGAGAAAGCCTACAAATTGGCGCAGTTCGAGTATCACGACGGCTCGATCGACTACATCACGCTGTTAACCAGCGAAGTGCAATATCAGAAATCGCGGCTGGCAGTGGTGCAATCGGCGTCGCAGCGGTATGCCGATACTGCCGGGCTATTTGTCGCCCTTGGAGGTGGCTGGTGGCCCAAAGCGGATGCCTCACGCGACCAAATAAAATGGGCCCGAGCGCAGGCCAATGCGAATCGCTCTCGCGTCGGCGTGGGCCCCCGCACTTCCACCCGAACGGGTATGCGTACGGTACCGCGCGGAAATAATGGAAGCGCCATGCCCGCAGGAGCATCTCCCATCATGAATCAGAATCGGAGTACAAAACCATGAAGCGTTTTTTTGCTGGATTGGCGGTCGTGGTCTTCTTTGTTATTTTCCTCGTCGGCCTTTTTATATTCAAGGCCTTCGTTAATACCAAAATTGCCTATGCCATCAGCCATATGCCCCCGCCCTCGGTAACCGTTTCCACCGCGCGTGTGACGGAGTCCGTTTGGAAGCGAACCATTCAGTCGGTGGCGAGCTTAAATGCGGTCCAAGGAACGAATATCACCGCACAGATTGCCGGCAATGTCATCGCCATAAATTTTCATTCGGGCCAAAAAGTAAAGGCCGGTCAGCGGCTGCTAACCGTGGATGACACCACGCAGCTGGCGCAACTGCGGGCGGACGAAGCCAATGAATCGCTGGCGTCTATTAACGTGAAGCGAACCAAAAAGCTTATCGCCCATCGTGCCGCGGCGCAATCGCAGCTCGACACGTATGAGGCCGCATTGGCGAATGTGGCGGCGATTGTGGGGCAAGACAAAGCCACCTTGGCCAAGCTGAATATCACGGCCCCTTTTTCGGGATACCTGGGTATTCGGCAGGTAAGTTTGGGTCAGTATCTGGCGTCGGGAACGGCGATCACGGTGATTAACAAATGGAATCCGATTTTTGCGGATTTCAACATCCCGCAGAACGAATTTCCGGTGCTGAAAGTTGGCCGAAAGGTGATGCTGCGTGTGGACGCTTATCCCAAAATAATATTCCGTGGCAAAATTCAGGCGATCTCCTCCAACTTCGATCCCAATTCGCGCACGGTGCAAGTGCAGGCCGAGTTTGCTAATAAGCGCCTCTTGCTAAGGCCGGGAATGTTCGGCACCGTAAAGGTGGATACCGGGCTGACCTCGCACTATGAAACGGTTCCTGATGTGGCCGTCTCATACAACACCTACGGCGATTTTGTTTACCGGGTGATTAATAAGCGCCCCGCCGCCAGCGGCAGCCAAACCAAGCCTGCAACTACGATGCAAAGCGTGCAAACGGTCGAAGAGGTGCCGGTGGTGGTGGGGCCGCAGGTTGGCAATCTGGTGGCGATTCTCAGCGGCCTCAAGGTGGGGCAGACGATTGTAACAGCGGGGCAGATCAAGCTGCATCCGGGGGCGGTCATCAAAATTAATAACCAGGTGCAGCCGTAGATCGGATAAATATCAGATGAAGTTTACAGACCTGTTTATCAAGCGCTGGGTGCTTGCAAGCGCGATCAACCTGATCATCCTGATTTTGGGGCTGCGCGCATGGCTCACCATGACCGTGCGCGAATATCCCAACATCACCAGCACCGTGGTAACGGTAAGCACTTCGTATCCGGGCGCCAGCCCTTCGACGGTGCAGGGGTTTATTACCTCGCGGCTTGAGCAGGCCGTGGCGCAAGCGCCAAATATTGACTATATGACCGGAACGAGCACGGAGGGAACTTCGAGCATCGCCGTAAATATGAAGCTCAATTCCGATCCAAATGCCGACGTGGCGCAGATTCTTGCCAAGGTCAAGCAGGTAGCCAGTCAGCTTCCGCCGCAAAGTCAATCGCCGGTAATCAACGAAACCGTGGGGGATACCCGCGCCCTGATTTATTTGGCGTTTTACAGCAAGCGGCTGAACGGCCAGCAGATTAATGACTATCTTCTGCGGGTTATTCAACCTGAAATACAGTCCATCGCGGGGGTTAGTCAGGCGCAGATTCTTCCGCAGGGCACCGGGTCCAGTGGAAATAGTTTTGCGGTTCGCGTGTGGCTGAAACCCAATAAAATGGCGGCCCTGGGGATCACGCCCAGCGATGTGTACAACGCGATTGTGGCCAATAACAGCATATCGGCGGTGGGGCGGCTCCGTGGAAAAAACATTGCGCAGGTTATTACCGCCACAACCCAGCTTAAAAGTGCCGCAGAATTCCGGAATTTGATAATCAGGAAATCGGGCTCGGCCATTATTTATCTTAAAGATGTGGCGCGTGTCGTTCTGGGGGCGCAAAACTACAACGCCAGCGTGCTGCTCAATGGCCAGCGTGCCGTATTTATCGGCATTCAAACCACCCCCAATGCCAATGATCTCACCGTGGCGCACGAAGTACACGTTCTGTTTGCGCAGATGAAAAAGTCGCTTCCGCCGGGCCTGCATGTCACCATCGGTTTTGACGGCAGCACCTATATCAAGGCCGCCATCGCCGATGTGGAAGATACGGTTCTCATTACGCTGGGCATAGTGGTACTGGTGGTGTTCCTGTTCCTCGGTTCGCTGCGTTCGCTGCTGATTCCAGTCGTGGCGATTCCGCTTTCAATCATCGGAGCGGGCACATTTGCCCTGGCATGCGGATTTTCCGTCAATCTGCTGACGTTGCTGGCGATCATATTAGCTATTGGCTTGGTGGTGGATGACGCGATTATCGTTGTCGAAAATATTCAGCGTCACATCGACGAAGGAATGAGCCCGGCGGCGGCGGCGAAGCGCGGTGCCCGCGAACTTGCGGGCCCCATCGTTGTCATGTCAACGACGCTGGCGGCAGTCTTTGCGCCCATCGGACTCATGGGCGGCTTAAGCGGCGATCTGTTCGGCGAATTTGCCTTTACCCTGGTATTTGCGGTGCTGGTTTCCATGGTGGCGGCACTCACGCTTTCGCCGATGCTTGCAAGCCACCTGCTTCGCCCCACCAAACCGCGCGGGTTGGTTCATCTGCTCGATGTAATCTTTGACGCCGTGAGGCGATTTTACATCTGGACGCTCGAGGCCGTGCTAACCATACGGATCGCGGTATTGCTGGCTGCGGCCGGCATCTTTATCAGCATCCCCTTCCTGCTTATGGGCGCCCGATCGGAGCTTGCGCCCACCGAAGATCAAGGCATTCTCTTTTTCACCGGAACCGGGCCACCTACGGCCACATTGCAATATATGTCCAAATATGCCTTGCAGATCAAAAAGATTTGCGATTCATTTCCCCAGACGCAGCGGGTCTTTCAGGTTAACGGCTTTTCATTTGTTTCCCCGGGCCAGAATACGCTTGTGGGCGGCATGCTGCTGAAGCCGTGGAACCAGCGCACTGTGACGCAGCAGGAGATTCTTCCCATACTCGATAAGAAACTCTCCGCTGTCGCCGGTGTTCAGGTCGCCGCGTTCCCGCTTCCGTCTCTGCCGGGATCTGCGGGGGGCTTTCCTGTGCAGTTCGTCATTAAAACCACCAAAGGGTTTAAAGAACTGGACCGAAACGCCGACAAGCTATTGCAAGCCGCAATGCTTAGCCACAAATTTGTCTTTTTGACCAAGGATATCCGCTACGATGATCCTCAGGTTGAAATAAAGGTACACCGGAAAATTGCCGCAGATCTCGGTTTCACGGCGGCGCAAATTACCAGCGATCTTGAGCCGCTGCTCGGAGGGAATTTTGTTAATCGCTTTGATCTTAAGGGCCGTAGCTATAAGGTGATTCCGCAGGTGCCCGACGCCCGGCGCGCCAACGCCGGCGAACTCAAGAATTATTACATTCGCACCACCTCAGGGCAGATGGTGCCCCTTTCCACGATTGTCACGATCCGTCACGTCGTCAGACCTGAATTTATCGCCCAATTCCAGCAGTTGAATTCAGCGACCATTGAAGGTGTGCCCGCTCCCGGGGTGTCTCTGGGTCAGGCTTTGGCGTACCTGAAAGGCGAGGCGCATAAGCTTTTGCCGCGCGGCTACGCCATCGATTATGCGAGTCAGTCGCGACAATATTTACAGGAAGGGAACGCCATCATCGTGACATTCCTCCTCGCGGTGATCCTGATTTTTCTGATCATGGCGGCGCAATTTGAAAGCTTCATTGATCCTTTGATTGTGATGTTCACCGTGCCGATGTCGATCTTCGGGGCGTTGCTATTCTTATTCCTGAATTTTGCGACGCTGAATATTTATACCGAGGTGGGCCTTTTGACCCTCATCGGGCTGATTACCAAGCAGGGAATATTAATCGTCGAATTTGCCAATCGACTTCAGGAAGAAGAAGGGCTTGGACGACACGCCGCCATCGTCAAGGCGTCATCGGTTCGGCTGCGGCCCATATTGATGACGACGGGAGCAATGGTCTTCGGTGTGGTGCCTTTATTGGTGGCGACCGGCGCCGGGGCGGTCAGCCGCTTTGACATGGGTTTGATGCTGGCTGCCGGCCTATCGATTGGCTGTCTGTTTTCGCTTTATGTTATTCCCGTGATCTATTCATTTATTGCCACGGTTAAAACTCCGCCTCCACAGTCAACCGGATCGGAGATTTAATTTCCCGGATTGATGTTGTCGCCGTCTAAATGTCGTGGTCGGTGCCGGTGCGTTGCGCCACCACTGGCGGGGCAGGCTGCGGAGCCGGCTTGACCCCCGATGTCGGGCGTGAACTGCCGCCGTCGATATAATCCTTCCTGCGTTACGCCTTCGGAGTTTTTCCTATGAAGCGGTTTAAGAATTTGACGGAGCAGGAGATTCTTGCCTTGGCCATATTCATGGAAGAGGATGACGGAAAAACCTACGGCACGTTCGCTGAAGTTTTAGCGCTCGATTTTCCAGCCTCGTCGAAAATGTTTGCCACCATGCAGGAAGAAGAATCCGACCATCGCCGGCGACTGCTGGATCTATATATTGATCGCTTTGGCGAGCATATGACGCCGATCACGCGTGACGATATCAGCGGCTTTGTGAAGCGGCGCCCGCTGTGGCTGGTGCTGCAATCGGGCATTAAGACAATCCGCGAGCAGGCGCAAATCATGGAGCTGGAAACGCGGAATTTCTATGAGAAGGCCGCCACGCGCTGCACCCACGCCTCTACCCGGAAATTACTCGGTGATCTGGCGCAGGAAGAGCAAAAACATTCGGCCGCGGCGGCGGGGATGCACAAAGAACTGGTTAGCAACGATCAACAGAAAATCGAAAGCGACGCCCAGGCACGCCTTTTTGTGCTTCAGATTGTGCAGCCGGGTTTGGTGGGCCTTATGGATGGCTCGGTATCAACCTTGGCGCCTTTGTTCGCCGCCGCATTTGCGACGCACAATAGCTTTGAGGCATTTATTGTGGGTATGGCGGCCGCGGTCGGCGCGGGCATTTCCATGGGCTTTGCCGAGGCCCTGTCGGACGACGGATCATTAACCGGCCGCGGCCATCCATTGATACGGGGCGCCGTTTGCGGCCTGATGACGACGGTGGGGGGCCTGGGGCACACGCTTCCCTATCTGATTCCCAATTTTCATCTGGCGACCGGCATCGCGGTGGTGGTGGTATGCGTTGAGCTTTGTACCATTAGCTTCATCCGATATCGCTATATGGACACTCCTTTTCTGCGTGCCACATTTCAAATTGTGGTCGGCGGCCTGTTGGTGTTTCTCGCCGGTGTGCTGCTAGGGTCAATGTAGGGTGTTGACCGCCGCCGGAATTGGAGCCAGCCGCACGGGGTGGCCCACGGCTGGGAAGCCACCCCTTCTCTTGGAGCGCAGGGCTGACGGTGGTTTTCATCGGCAACGTTTTGTCTTACATTGCTGATAAGAATAGGCTACGCCCGGGTGGCGGAATGGCAGACGCTCAGGACTTAAAATCCTGTGACCGTTTTCGGTCGTGCGGGTTCGACTCCCGCCCCGGGCATAAGGTACGGTTGCGCAGCAATGAATGCGTCGGAAAACGCCCGTAAAATGGGGCTTTTCTCACTTAGAGCGGTTGACGCTTGCGGGGCAATTCCGGCCGTTTCTGCTCTTAACTGCGCCACTTTTTCAGAGTGCATATTCGCCTGTGTCGTGGGGTCAAAAGCGGGCGAAGGGATTTGAACCCTCGACATTCACGTTGGCAACGTGACGCTCTACCACTGAGCTACGCCCGCAGGGGAAAACATTATATCCTAACGCGAGAATGTGTAAACGAAGTTTTCCCGTTCAAAAGTGTCCGCTTTTCCACGGTGGCCTATGCCCTCCATTGCCTATTGCGATTGATTCGTTTTACCGCTTAAAAGCGACGCAGAAAGCTCGCAAATCCGGCGGTGAAAATGATTCCGGCTAAAACGCATGGCCGTCGCATGCAGCCGTTCGGGCGTAAAAACTTCCTCCGCCTCGCAAAAGCGATCCATGGCATCGGTGAGCGATTCCAGCGTTTGATGCTCGAAAAAAATGGCCGTGGCCGAATCCCGGTTGGAGCTGTCGGCCCGCAGGCCGGTGGCCGTTTCCAAAACGCCCCCTTGGCCGAAGGCAATGATGGGCCGACCGCACGCCATCGCTTCGATCGGCACCAATCCAAAATCTTCTTCACCAGGAAAGATCAGAGCGCGGCAGTTTTGATAGTGCCAGCGAACGGTCTCATCATTTTGCCATCCCAGAAATTGCACACCGCCATTGGCCTCGGCCGCGCAGGCTTTCAGACGCGGCAGCTCAGGGCCGGTACCGATGATCACCAGTTTGCCAAAGCGCTGCGGGGATTTGGCAGCGATGCGGCAAAAGAAGTCGACAGCCAGGTCGATGCGCTTGTACGCCACCAACGCAGAGACGATGAGGAAATAATCGCGCCGCCCGTCGCGGGCGGGCAACCAATAGCTTTCATCAATCGGCGAATGCACAATTGCACAGGGGCGCCGGTAGGTGCGAGTTACGCGGGCGCAAACATTTTGACAGGTTCCAATGAATTGGCCCACGCTTTGGTGCCCGGTGGTGTCGATCTGCCTGAGCCAGGGCGTCAGGGCCTTCAGGGCCCAGCGCGAAGGCAGCTTCTGCGATTTGAGATAAGAATCCTGCATGTCCCAGATGTAGCGCATGGGAGTGAAGCAATGGCAAAGATGCGGGCTTTGCGTCGCAATATTTTTGGCCACGCAATGGCTGGTGCTGATCACAAGATCGCACGCATCAATATGAAGGGTTTTAATGGCGAGCGGCATGAGCGGCAAAAGTTTGCGATAATGCTTGCTGATGCCCGGCACCTTTTGCAGCCATGAGGTGCAAACAATGCGTGATTCAATCGCGGGATGTATCGACCCGGGCCGATAAAACAACGTGGCGATCCGGGCATTCGGAAATAGACGGATCAGTTCCAGAACGACTTTTTCGCCGCCGCGCATGCCGGTCAGCCAATCATGTACCAACCAAATTTTCATTAATTGAGTTGATCGCCCGAGCAGGGCGTCCAATTCGGCACGCTGCCCATTGGGGATGGGTGTGAGAAATTGATCTTTGACGACGATGTTCATCAAAGGCCGGTGCCCAGCATAGCCACGCCGAGAAGTATCAGTCCAATGCCAATCCACCTCTGCAACGAGATGGATTCACCCAAAAGCCACGCCGCGCCCAGCGCAACGCCCACAAAGCAGACCGACCCGATCGGAAAAGCGATGTCCACGGGAACAAGATAAAGCGTCCAGGTCCAAAACACGGCCTCAAGCAAAAAAGATGCAATGCCAATTTGTACCCAGCGATTGGTCAGTATCCGCCGGATGAAGGCTTGAAATCCGGAACCTGGGCCCCGCATACCCTTTTTCAGACAGAGCTGCCCCGACACTTCCAGAGCCACGGCACAGGCGATCGTTACGATGCTTGTGAGGATGGCATGCCTCCTGCCTGCGGGCGGTGCGTCCGACTAACGAGCAATACCCCGAATAATATCAAGGCAATGCCCCCGACCTGCAATGGTGTCAGCGTTTCATGCCACAGATAAAACGATGCGATTGCCACGGTAATATAGCCCATGGCGGTAATTGGTTGTGCAAGGCTGACGTCGGCCACACTTAGTACCGTCATCCAGTTCAGCAGTTGGCAAATCATTAAAACGGCCGCGGCGGCAAACAATGGATTTTCCGCCGTCCCCGCAAGAATCGTCAGCGGAGAACCGGAGAGGGGTACTGCGGCTTTCCAGCAGAGCTGCACGGCGGTATCCAAACCGATCGCGATGGCAAGCCCAACGCACAGCATCAACTGTTTCTTCCGTGCAATGATCACGTGCTCGAGCCTGAGAGACGGGATACCTGCGTCTGAAAAATCCGACTCAATACGCCGGTCACTTCTTCCGCAATGATCGAGTGGGCAAATTCTGTCGGATGAATTCCATCGGGGCCAATAACCTTATCGGAATCATGAATACCCAATCGGTGACCATAGGGTGCAAATGGCACGTCGAATTCCGCCGCCAGCGCTGCGACGGTCTGGCGGTATAGCTCCAGCCCTTCGTCGCAGATTTTTTGGCCGCCGTGGGCGCGAATCAGCGCAGAAACATCTTTGCCACTAAGCTCAGACATTAACAGCCCCCGCCGGGTAACGTTCTGGTTGGGCATGTCGGTGAGAATGGGAATGGAATTGGCACGGCGAATCTTATCAATAAGCGAACGCAGATTCTCCGTGTAACGGCTCAGATCGACGCGGCTTCGCGCCACGCGACCATTACTAACGACAAATCGCTTCCAGTCCGGATCTGCATCGCTGCCACCGACCATCAGCAGCGTTGCATCCGGGCGATACTTTGCCAGCAATTCATCAATGCACCGCAATGCCCCAATCGTTGAGCGGTGCACATCGGCATCAATGTGTATTTCCAAATCAGGAAAGCGCAGGGAAATAATATCCACAAAACTGCACGATACGCGGCTGGCCACGTTAAGCCCGTGTACCTCAGAAACGCCCAAAGCGATTGAATCCCCCTCAATGAGCAACCGCTTTCCTTTTCCAGTTTTTACCGGCAGTTCGCCATTAGACGACATGTTCGACCTCCGCCGGGCTTTGGTGCGAAGCGTCAGCAAGCAATGGTGATACCGGTTTGGTGTAACGCAGATCCAGCATGCGTTTGATTTTTCGGCCGGTTCGGATGGTGCCCGGTGCATGAACGACCAGTCGCATCTGAAATATTCCCAAGGCAAGATTTTTCATGAGGTCTGGATAAAGTGCGTTGCAGCAGCGATGAATCTCCTGTTCCAGCGTTTCAATATCCGTACGCGTTGTCTCCACATTCATCTCAAGGACTTCCCGAATGCCTTCAAGACGAAAAATAATTTGCCAATCACCCGTGAGGCTCGGAATCGCCTTAAATATGGATTCGAACATGAGCGGATACAGATTGCCGCCGCTGGCGACAATCAGTTCGTCGCGGCGGCCGCGCAGCCGATCCATGCGCATCCCCGGAATACCGCATGGGCACGGCGTATCGATAAGCCGGGTGACGTCTCGGGAGCGATAGCGAATTAGCGGCATCACGCGGCGGCGCAGCGTGGTGTAAGCCAGTTCTCCGAAGCCGTCGGCATCGGGATCAAGCAATTCGGGCAAAAAGTCGGTGTCATCGATGTGATAGCCATCGATCTGATCACATGGCTGGTATCCCAGAGCGCTGCCAAGCTCGACGCTTCCGTAGCACATCCGCACGCTGGCGCCCTGCCAGACATCGCGCATCCAGGGGATGGCGTTGGGCGGCATTTCTTCGGCGCCACCTAACAAAAGTTTGAGCGGAAAGCTTCCCTGACGCTCGGCTATTTCGGTCAAACGAATGAGCCATGTCGGTTCCCCCATCACGACGTTGAACCGATAAGTTTCCAGGCGGCGATAAACCTCAATCGGGTCCACTTTGCCGAATGCCATGCAGAATTGACCGCCGGCCATCAGCGCATAATGCGTGAGCATGCCGGGAATCCACATGGAAAAATCGAACGCGTTGGCGACCCGATCCTCAAGCCCAGCGCCCATGAGCATCGTGCCGGCGGCCATAATTTGCCCCATTTGCTCCAGTTCGGCGTTGTCATAAAATATTTTTTTATTTCGGCCGCTGGTGCCCGATGATTCAAATACAATGGCGGGGGCTTTGCACAGGAATTTTTCCGGATCCGCAATGATATCGTCGGGTGTGGTGAAGAAGTCTTTGAGATCAGTCGGGCATTTGATGGCAGCGGCATCAATGCCCCGTGCGGCAAAGGCCTCTTTATAGAACGGGGAATGCTCCGCCGCCCAGCGCACAGTTGTTTGAAAGCGCGAAAGCCGGATGCGCCCCATGAGCCAGGGGGGGGTTAAATGATAAATGCGCGAAAGATTTGTCGGCGAAAGCCGATCCACCGCGTTGTCAATGAACTGCCATATCATCGCGCCGTGTGCCTCCCACATTGGACCGCGTCTGCCCGCCGGGAGCACATGAGGCCCCTGCACGGCTTAGGTAAAATAATATCTCTAAAATTTAATAGAGCGTTCATAAATTCCAAATGATACAGGGGTACCCGACCCCAAATTGTCATAAATGCCTGCTAACCTCAAGCGCACGCCCGCATGGCACGCTCGATGGCGCTACGGGTGTGGGCCAGATCAAAACCGCCGGCGGCGTCATTGGCCCCATGGGCGGCACTGACAAACCAGCAGGCCGAGCCCGAATTGTTAATATGAACGCCCATTTCCAAAAGGGCCTGTCGAAACACCCCATACCGCGCGGAATTGGCCTTCAGAATGTCTCGATAGTGCCTCAGGGGTTGTCCATCATCGGTAAACACCAGTTGAAACATCGTTCCGGTTCCCTGAACGCAGCACGGAACATGCAGATCATGGGCAGATCGCTTGATGGCTTCAATCAGCCCGTCGCCATGGTTTTGGATGGCTTCCAGTGTCCCCGGTTCGCCAAGCCGACGCAGCGTCTCTAAGGCGGCCGCGGCACAAAGTGGGTTACCGTTGTATGTGCCACCGTGCTTGACGGTGTTGGCAGCCACGGGCAGCATGACGTCGCGCCGGCCGCCAAATGCACTGATGGGGAAGCCGCCGCCAATGGCCTTGCTCCAGATCATAAGGTCCGGGATCACGCCAAAATATTCAGCCGCACCCCCGCGTGCGAGGCGAAAGCCGGTGACGATTTCATCATAAATCAGAAGCAGCTTTCGGCGCGTGCACTGCTCGCGGAGAAATTCGAGAAAGCCGGGCTCCGGCATGGTGCAGGCATTGTTGGCCACCACGGGTTCAAGGACGATGGCGGCAAGATCCGATTCAAATTGATCAAGAATATTTTCCACCTGCCGACGGTGATTCCATGGCGCGATAATTACATCGTTAACAATGCCCTGAGGAATTCCGCGCGAGTGGGGCTGGCTGGCGGGATGGTCCAGCGGGCCGGATTCGGCGGCGGCTGGTCGATTGCTGATGGCGAGAACATCGACCCATCCATGGTAGTGGCCTTCAAACTTCAGGATTTTGGTTTTACTGGTAAACCCGCGGGCCGCGCGCACAGCGCCGCAAATGGCCTCGGAGCCAGAGTTTGAAAAGCGCACCAGATCAACGCCGGGCACCATGCGACAAATTTGCTCGGCAAGTTGTACCTCGATGGTGTTGCAGGTACCAAACATGGTGCCTGCGTCAAGCTGGGCGGTAATGGCCGATTTGAGGCCCGCGTCCTGATGACCGAGAATCACGCTGCCGTAACTGAGCAAATAATCAATAAATTCATTTCCATCGGCGTCCCAGATGTGCGATCCGGCGCCGCGCGTAATATAGAGCGGATAGGGTAAATCGCCGGTGGTGCTGGCCCGGGCGGAACTGCTGATACCCCCGGCGAGAACCTTGTTCGCCCGCGCGAACCACGCCTTGGATTCATCGGTCCGATGGATTAAGCCGAGTTCCGATAGCTTCTCATGTGTCAGCGATGCAGCCAAGGCCTTTTCTCTTTCCAAATAATTGATCAATTCTTTTCACCATGCGACTCGCGGGCCGCCTGCCCCTTGAGAAACTCGGCCGCGACCTCAGCCATCATGCGCGAGCACTTCAGCACGTCGTGCACCGACACGTATTCATCGCACCGATGCGCCTGATCCAGTGACCCGGGTCCCCACACCAGGGTGGGTGTGGCGTGCATGGCAGCTCGCAAACCGCCTTCGCAGCCTGAATTAAAACCTCGCCAGGGCGCAGCACCCGCTGGCGCGTCCGCCCAAGACGCATCCACTGATTCTAGCACTCTCGCGGCCGCTTTACATATGGACGAAGTTTGTTCTGTTCTAAATCCGTTGTACTGTTCGGGAAATGCCACCCCGATGTGCTCTGAAGCGATGCCTTCCGACCGCAAAAGTGATTGCAGGGAGGCGGTGAAATGTCGCGCCCAAACTTCCACATTATCTCCCGGGCACAATTCAAAATAGCCGCTGCAAAGCGCGCGGTCACACACCATCCCCTGCCATGTACCGCCTGCGATATGATCGACCGTAATTGGGCGCATCAGCGGATAAAACGCGAATAATTCGTCAGTATCTTCGCGGCTGAATCGGGTTTCAAGTTTATCCAAGGCGCTCAATACGGATCGCAGCATCGCGATGGCGTCACGGCCGAGCCATTTGACGGTTCCATGAACCGCTTCGCCGGCGGCTATAATTTCGAAGCGCAAGCCACCACGCGCGGCACAGCGGGGAACAGAATCTGTCGGCTCGAGCACAATGGCCGCATCGGCCCGATAGCCTCGGTGAATACTGGTAAGCGTTCCTAAGTCGACACAATCTTCCTCACCGGGAATTAATTCCAGCGCGATCCTGCCGGAAAAATCGGATCCGTGCTTTTGCTTGATCCAAAGCATGGCGCCTAAGCCAGCGGCCAGAGCGCCTTTTGCATCGCAGGCACCGCGCCCGAAAAGCCGGCCATCGACAATGTCACCAGACCATGGCAGGTGGCTCCATTGGGTGCAATCGCCCGGCCTGACCACATCGCTATGCGCATTGAACATGATGGTGGCCCCGGGTGCGCTGCCATCGAGGCTGACAACCAATGTCGGGCGGTTTGCCAGTGGAATGTGCTTACGCGCCGCCAGCGCGTGGTCTGCCAGTTGCTTTTCATCGGTTTGAAATAAATCAATTTTGAATCCCTGTTCCTCGCACCAGGCCGCGACGTATTCCACGAGCGGCTTTTCTTGCCCGCTGATGCTCGGAATTGCGACGGCCCCCTGGAGAAATGAAATCAGGGCCTGTTCAAAGCCCTGTTCAAAGCTGTGACAAAGGGGGGCTTGGCCAGGTGCGTGGGCAAGTGGCTGAGGCCTTGTGGGCGCAGGGGGCGTGTCGGAGACTTCGATTGCATCATGCTGTGGAATGGGCATAGAACAAAACCAACCTGCCAATTTCGAACGCACACCCCATTAACCAAGCCATCCGCCGTCACCGCGCGCTGGCGACCGGCCCTCGAATTGCCAACCGTTCTGATCGCTGGCCAGTTTGCTATCGTGCTGCGCTGCGCCGATCGGCCGCCGTTGCCGAGACCTTGAGTCCATGGGCCACGAGCGGGGGATGGGCGGATGTGGGCGCGGTCTGCCGCCACGCCCCTTCAAGCGCCGCTACCACGTCGGTCAGATCGCGATAGGCAATAAATGGAATCAGTCGATGCGCCAATTCTTTAGCGAGAACACCCTTGGCAAAAACGACATCCGCTTTGGCTGCCGGGCATAGATCGCTGCGGCCGTCGCCAATATAAATCGTGGTTTTATCTCGAGAGCCGATTCGCTCGGCACTTTGACATTTGCAGTGGGCCGCGCGGCTTTCACAGCCCTTACCGGACCGATGGCATTTGAGTATCAGCTGCTCACCGCGGTGGACGAGAGAATTGGCGAGAACAGGCACTCCGGAGATGCCGTTCTGGCTGAGGATCGTATTAATGAATCGCCCAATGCCGTCACTAAGGATCGCCATTGGAACGTTCAAGGTGTGGAGCAGTTTCACGAGCGGGGCAAAACCGGGATCAATCGGTACGGTGCGAACGAAGTCTTCGAGTTCCTGCGACGACACGCGCAAAAGGGCAAATTCCTGCCGCAGGCATTCATGCGAACCGATAACCCCCGCTGCCCAGCGTTCTTCAATGAGACGCCATGATTCGTTTTTTGCATAACGCAATATCAGATCGTCGAGTACATCTCGCTGGGAAATGGTACCGTCAAAGTCAATCCATACTTGCGAATACTCGGGGGTGATCGTCGACGCGAATTTCAATATTCTGTTCCTTCCGTGGGCACGCGGATAACCACCGCGAAGGGCGCCTGCAGGCCTTCTGCAACTTTGCCTGCAAACCGCCGTTACACTTAGTTTAGGATCAAACATACCCTTTCGGCAAGCGGCGGCTTTCAAGCTGCGGTACACTTCAACGTATGGATGTTCGTATTAACGAAGAAAGTCAGTTGGCGTGGAGCGATAGCGACCGCCATTTCATGGAATTGGCACTTGCCGAGGCGCGTGCCGCATTCGACCTCGGTGAAGTTCCCGTCGGGGCCGTGATTGTACAGCGGGCGGCTGCCGGCGAGGCCGTGGTAGTGGCAACGGCCCATAACCTGCGTCAGATGGCCCGTGACCCGACCGCTCACGCGGAGATACTTTGCCTGCGCGAAGCGGGCCGGAAGGTGGATTCCTGGCAACTCACCGAATGCGATTTGTACGTAACCCTTGAGCCATGCCCGATGTGCGCTGGTGCCATGGTCAACAGTCGGTTGCGGCGCGTGGTGTTTGGATGCACCGATCCGAAGGCGGGCGCCGCTGTAACTTTGTACCAGATTCTTTCGGACGCTCGGCTCAATCACCGACCGGAGGTGGCTGGCGGCCTTTACGCAGCGGAATGCGGTGAGCTGTTACGCAATTTTTTCTCCGCCCGCCGGGCAGATGCTCGCCGCGAGTAAATTCGACTTTCTCACTGCGGCGCGCTGAACAAAAATACAAGGGATTTGCAAGCGGCCGTTCATGGCTTGTCGCACCGGCTCGGCAAGCGTATCTTGCCGGTTTGCAGTTTTTGGAGCCAGAGGCCCATGCCGGCGTACAATCCAGCGTCAATCGAGCCGAAATGGCAAAACTTCTGGCTTGAAAACCGAACATTCAAGGCTGAGATGGTCGTCGACCGACCAAAATGTTACGTTTTGGATATGTTCCCTTATCCGTCGGGAGAGGGGCTTCACGTCGGCCATCCCGAGGGATACACCGCTACCGATATTGTTGCGCGCTACAAGCGGGCGCGTGGCTTTAATGTGATGCATCCGATGGGGTGGGATGCTTTTGGCCTGCCTGCGGAACAATACGCCATCAAAACCGATACGCATCCAAGTGTGGTCACGCAAAAAAATATCGAGCGTTTCCGCAAGCAACTTCAGGCGATTGGGTTTTCGTATGACTGGTCTCGCGAGGTGGATACCACCAATCCAAAGTATTATCGCTGGACGCAGTGGATATTTTTGCAGCTTTACAACACCTGGTTCGATGTCGGCGCGCAGCGGGGGCGCCCGATCAGTGAACTGATAGATGAATTTGCCGCCGGCACGCGAATGCCGGAGGGTTCCAAGGCCTGGAACCAAATGTCGGATGGCGAAAAGCGTCGGCTACTGGAAGGGTATCGGCTGGCCTATCAACTTGAGGCACCGGTGAATTGGTGTCCGGCGCTGGGAACCGTGCTCGCCAATGAAGAGGTTATTGATGGTCGCAGCGAAGTCGGCGGATTTCCCGTTGAGCGGCGCCCGATGCGACAATGGATGCTGCGGATTACCGCTTACGCTCGCCGATTGCTGGACGGGCTCGACGGCCTGGAGTGGTCGGAATCGCTCAAACTTATGCAGCGAAATTGGATTGGCCAATCCGAAGGTGCCATGGTGCAGTTTCAGACGGACGACGGCCCAATTGACGTATTTACCACTCGACCCGACACGCTTTTTGGTGCCACCTATCTGGTGCTTGCGCCGGAGCATCCACTGGTGAACCTGGCATCTAAAACCTGCTGCCTGCCCGCGGCGTGGCCGGCGGGAACCCCGGCCGCCTGGATGGGCACGCCAGCGGCCGGCGCTCCGCGTGCTGCCATCGCCGCTTATCAGGGGATCGCAGCCGCCCGCTCAGAGCGGCAACGCCAGGAGGATGTTCAAAAGACCGGCGTGTTTACCGGCCTCATGGCGACGAATCCTGTCAGCCATGATCGCATACCGATATTTATTTCTGATTACGTGCTGATTGGCTACGGCACGGGCGCGATTATGGCCGTTCCGGCCCACGACCAGCGTGATTTTGATTTTGCCCGGAAATTTGCTCTGCCTGTCCGTCAAGTGGTTAAGGCTAATGGCGCGGAACAACCGCTGCCGTTTGAAGGCTCTGGCGTGGCGGTCGATTCACCGGCCATCAATGGCCTGCCGACGGCCGAAGCCAAGGCTGAAATGTGCCGCCTGCTGGAGGCGCAAAAAATTGGTCGGCGGCAGGTTAGCTACCGCATACGCGATTGGCTGTTCTCCCGGCAGCGGTATTGGGGGGAACCATTTCCGCTCGTCCATTTGCAGGACGGCACGACGGCGCCGCTGGCGGATGATCAATTACCCCTTTTGCTGCCAGAAATGAGCGACTTTAAACCGACACAAACCATAGATCCGCCGCTTTCGAAGGCGGCGGACTGGCGGGATGTAATGGTGCTACTTTCGGGGGCGGCGGAAGATCCGGTCGCGCGCGTGGTTGCAGCCGATACGCCCGGTGCCGTGCGCGCCCGTCGCGAGCTTAATACGATGCCCCAGTGGGCTGGCTCGTGCTGGTATTACCTTCGGTATCTGGACCCGCTGAATCAAGATCATTTTTGCGATCCCCAAATCGAGCGCTATTGGATGGGCACTCCGTCTGGCGTAGACCTTTACGTCGGCGGCGCCGAACATGCTGTGCTTCATCTGTTGTATTCACGTTTCTGGCATCATGTGCTTTATGACCGCGGCCATGTTTCCGGCGCCGAGCCGTTTCGCAAGTTGATTAATCAGGGCCTAATCTTAGGCGAGTCGGAATACACCGGGTTTGCCGATGCGAGCGGTTGCGCGATATCCATCGACGATGTTGACCCGCAATGGTCGACGCAGGCGGGGCCGGATGGCAAATCGCTGCTGGTATCCAGGCGAAGATCGGATGGTGCGGTGGTTTATGGGCGCGCCGTTGAAACGCAATATGTCGATCGGCGGGGAGATGCGGCGGTGCTCAAGGCAGACAACAATATCCGCCTCGATGCTCGATCCTTTAAGATGAGCAAATCGCGGGGAAACGTGGTCAATCCGGATGATGTGATTCAGGACTACGGCGCGGATTCGCTGCGTCTTTTTGAAATGTTTATGGGCCCGTTGGAGCAGGTTAAGCCCTGGAGCATGGCGGGCGTGGAAGGTGTGTATCGATTTTTGGGGCGGCTCTGGCGACACATCATTGGCACGCCCGAGTTTCCATCCCGCCTGGTGCATAAGAAGAACGGCATTTATTACCGCGGACCCACAAAAATGTCCGTTGAAGAATCGCAAATTGCTGAGCAAGAATCCCAATCACTTCTGCGGCCACTGCATCGTACCATTCGCAAAGTTACGCTGGACATCGACCGATTGTCTTTTAATACGGCCATCAGCGCGATGATGGAGTTTAACAATCTCATCGGTAAAACACGCACGGTCGATCAGGATATGGCATTAACATTTGTGCGGCTGATTGAACCGTTCGCTCCGCATATTGCGGAGGAAGTGTATCATCAGATCCGTGGGGATGGGGCGCTGGCGTCGATCAGCGCGGAACCGTGGCCGCAATATGATGATGCCGTATGCGAGGAAGATTCGATGGACCTGCCGGTTCAGGTCAATGGCAAACTTGCCGGTCGCGTGGTGGTTAGTGCGCTGGCGACGGAATCGTACATTCTTGAGCAGGCCCGAGCGGATCCCCAGATCAGTTCGCGCCTTGCGGGGCGTGAGATTAAGAAACATGTATACATCAAGAATCGTATGCTCAACCTGGTGGTGCAGGGTTAGGTCGCCGAATGCGGCCGCTGCGCCGGGAGGACAATCCAAATGGAAAGAGCATACCACCGGCTGATAAGCGGAGAATCGGTGGGCGGCCTGCCCGCGGTGGGGCGGGGGAGCCTGCTGGCGGCCTCCCTGCTGTACCGAAGCATCGTGGGGGTTCGCAATTTTGCCTACGATCATGGCTTAAAGCCGGTTGAGCGGCTGGGCGTACCGGTGATTTCGGTCGGCAATATGACGACCGGGGGCACCGGCAAAACGCCGACCGTCATAATGATTGCCAGGCAGTTGTGCGCGCTGGGGGCGAGGCCGGCGGTTTTAACCCGTGGCTATGGTGCCCGATCCGGCATGGAATCGGATGAAGTGCTGGTGATCCGCCGACAGTGCCCGGATGTGCCCGTCGTTGTGGATGCGGACCGCGTGCGGGGTGGCAATCGTGCCATGACTGAGTTTGGGGCGGATCTACTTTTGCTTGATGATGGGTTTCAACATCGCCGACTGGCACGAGAGATCAATCTGGTGTTGGTCGACGCCACGCGGCCCATGGGTATTCCTGGCGTGCTGCCACGCGGAACTTGGCGCGAGCCGCCGGCGTGTCTGTCGCGCGCGACGCATGTCATGCTGACCCGTTGCGAGCAGATATCTCAGGAACTCGCGGATGTTGCCGCAGAGCTTTTATCTCAATGGGTGGGCTCAAGGAATATCCTTCAGCAGCGCACGCGGGTCACGGGCGTGATGGACGGCGAAGGGAAGCGTTGGGATTTGTATGATAAAAAAACGCTGGCCTTTGCGGGTATCGGAAATCCCGAAAGCTTTATGCACACGCTGGAGGCGGCGGGGTGCCGCCCGCTTATCGGCTGCTGGTTCGGAGATCATCACCACTATCATCCGGAAGTTGATTTTAAGGCGATGGAAGAGCTTACGCGGCGGCGCGGGATCGATGTGTGGGTGACCACGCTCAAAGATTTTGTTAAGCTCGGCGGATACACACCACCGGTGCCGCTGGTGTATGTGGGAATCGAGAGTTACGTCGCCGGTTCGCAGTTGGACGTGTGGCGCGATATGTTGCGGGGTGTGATAACGGGCGCCGGTAAGCGGTCGCCGGGGCACGGACCGCCCAACGCTGAGACAGGCAGGCCGGGGATTAGCATTACATGATGGCACAGCAGGCGGCAGATATTCTCGCTCAGCTTGAAGGTTTCGGTTCGCCGGAAATTCTGGTCGTCGGTGATTTGATTCTGGATCATTACATCTTCGGCGATGCGGAACGGCTTTCGCCGGAGGCGCCGGTTCCGGTGATTCGCCGGCGCGATGAAAAAATTCAGGCCGGCGGGGCGGCCAATGTCGCCATATTCCTTGCGGCCCTGGGAGCGAGACCCATTCTCTCCGGGTTGTGCGGCCGCGATGAAAATGCCGACAAATTGCGTGCGCTTCTGGCAGAGGCAGGGGTTGACTGCCGAGCGATAATTTCCTCGCCGGATCGGCCCACGGCATGCAAAACGCGGATCATCGGTTTGGCGCAGCATCGGCATCAACAGCAGATGCTGCGCTTAGACCATGAAGTGACGGATCCCGTTGATGATGGGATTATTCAGGCGTTTGGCAATGCGCTGTTGCCGCTGATTCAAAGAGTGCCCGTCGTGTGCATTGAAGATTACAACAAAGGATTGCTGGATCATCGGCTGTGTCAATTCATTATTCGTAAGGCGCAGCAAATGGGAAAAATCGTGCTGGTTGATCCCGCGTTGATTGCCGATTATTCACGCTATGCGGGCGCCACGGCCATCACGCCGAATCGCACTGAAGCCGAGCTGGCGAGCGGTGTGAGCCTGAAAGCCGCGAATGCCGAACCGGCTCAGCTGGCAGGCAAGCTTATCCATGAGCACCAATTTGGAACGTGCATTCTGACGCTTGATCGCCAGGGAATGTATCTTCAGGAAGGGAATAATGCCGGTGCGCTGCACCCCACGCGGCCGCGGCAGGTTTACGATGTGACGGGGGCCGGCGACATGGTGCTGGCGATGTTGGCGATGTCTGTAGCACATGGCTTGCCATGGGCAATGGCGGTGGATTTGGGCAACGTGGCTGGCGGTCTGGAGGTTGAGCGTTTTGGATGCGTGCCAATTACACGGCAGGAAATTTGTGATGAGCTCAACAGCATCATGGGCTCGCGGCATAAAAAAATCGTGTCGGTTCCGGAACTTAAGCGCTTGCTGCTTGTGGCGCGGAAAAGCCGGCAGCGGGTCGTATTTACCAATGGCGTATTTGATATCCTCCACGCGGGGCATGTGGGATACCTGGAATTCGCACGGCGGCAAGGGGATATTCTGATCGTTGGCGTCAATAGTGATGCGTCGGTTCGGGGGCTTAAAGGCCCGACGCGGCCGGTGAACGCTTTGGCGGATCGCATGGCGGTTTTAGCCGGCCTCGAGGCGGCAAGTTATGTGGTGAGCTTTGACGAATCGACGCCGGAGAATCTCATAGAGAGCGTAACACCGGATATTCTGGTAAAAGGGTCAGACTACGCCGATAAACCGGTGGCGGGAAGGCAGTGGGTGGAACGCCATGGCGGCAGAGTGGTGCTCGCCCCTTTTCTGGAGGGACGAAGCACAACAGCTTTGATCGCGCGATCGCTGGAGTCGCCGACACAATGACGCAGGGAGCGCCCCATGCCTGATAAAGCGGTGTTTTTGGATCGAGATAACACCATCATCGCCAACGATGGGTACCTTGGCGATCCCACCAAAGTACGCTTGTTGCCTGGTGCGGGTGCGGCTATCGCTTCGCTGCGCCGCCTCGGATACCGCATTATCGTCGCAAGCAATCAAAGCGGTGTGGCCAGAGGGATGTTTGACGAAGCGGCCGTGGAGGCGGTGAATCAGGAGATGATTCGGCAGTTACGCGAACAAGCGGCGGCGCATGTGGATGCGAGCTATTATTGCCCCTACCACCCGGAGGCAGTGGTGCCCGAATACAAGGTGGATCATGAATGGCGGAAGCCCAAGCCAGGCATGCTTAAAGCCGCCGCAGCCGATTTTGACCTGGATTTAACGCGCTGCTGGATGATCGGCGATATGCTTCGCGATATTGCCGCTGGTGCTGCGGTGCATTGCCGAACCATCCTCCTGGGTGATCCGGAAATGCCGCCGGCCGCCGGGAATAACGAACCGATTATCACGCCGAATTTTGTTGTCCGGTCACTGGCAGATGCGGCACGCATCATTGTGCGCGAGCAAAACAGCCCGTTGGCAGATCCGGTTCCCCTGCCGGTTGGCGCAAGCGAACGCATGGCGGATATCGATGAGCCCGGAGCGGCCCCGGCGGCGCAGGAGATGGTATCGCCTGCCTCGGTGAACGGGCCGAGCGCTGAAGAAATTGCATCCGCTATTGCGGAGCGCCTGCGCGGCGAAATTAATCAGGCGCTGTCAACGCCGGCACTCAAGACCGCCATCGAAGACCTGTCGCACCAATTGCAAAATTCACGTCGGCATCATGACATGGCGGAATTTTCCATGTCGCTGATGCTGGCGGTTTTGTTGCAAGGCATCGTGATACTGTTGTTGGGATTGTCCATTTGGGATCTGGTTTCATATTTCCAAATTGTGGCGGGCAAGGATACCCTCTATTGGCTTGACCAGATCCAAACGTTGCTCTGGTCCACGCAATGGCTGACAATGGGGGCGCTGCTGCAAGGGATGGTTGTTGCACTTTATCTGAGGCACCGTGCTAAAAGCCCCACCTGATAACCGACCGCTTATCGGCATCTCCTGCGATCTGGACAACCAGTCGCGTCATTACGAATTGCCCGTGGCTTACCGGCAGGCGATCGAAACCGCCGGCGGGGTGCCGCTTTTACTGGCGCCCACCGATGTGGCTGAAACGCTCGATAGGATATTTGATGTCATCGATGGACTTTTAATCCCCGGCGGCAATGATTTGGACCCGGCCTTGTACCGCCAGCCGCCGCACCCCAAAACCATACCCATGGACCCCCTGCGCCAGCGCTTTGATCTCGCTTTGCTAAAGGGAGCGCAAAATATCGCGCTTCCCACGCTTGGCGTATGCCTGGGGTGTCAGACCATAAACGTGATGCGCGGCGGCACCCTTATCCAATATGTTCCCGAATATGATCGACAAAATGCGGTGCCCCATGCCGGCGACCGGGCGAATCTGACGGATCGCAATGCATGGCATAACGTAAGCATCTTTGCGAAAAGTCGGCTCGCCGAAGTCTTCCAGAAGGAATCTTTGCAAGTGAATTCACGCCATCGCCAAGCCTTGGATGAAATAGGAGACGGTTTGACTATTACCGCCCGCGCCTCCGATGGTATTATTGAGGCGGTGGAAGACCCTTCGCTCCCTTTTTTTCTGGGGGTGCAGTGGCATCCTGAGGGGATGCACGACGAATCGGCGGATCGCCTTTTTGGCGCTCTGATCCGGGCGGCGCAAAGTTTTTCCCGGGAACAATAGGTTGCCTGCGGGGCGTGAACACCGCAGGCGGCGAAAAATCATAATAAGGATGTGCGAATGCCATTTGACTTCAAGGCCGTTTATCAGGCGGCGCTTTCTTACGATCAATTTCTAAATACTTACGCAGATGCCGAACAGAGGCAGCGCTGGACCCATTTTGGAGCGACGATACACCTTACGGCCGAGCAGAAGGCTTTGCTTGCGTCATTCAGGCGAAAGATGGCAGTCATTTGCCTCGCCGGTGCCTGGTGCGGAGATTGCATCAATGCCTGCCCCATTTTTCAGGTTTTTGCCGCCCATTCGCCGGCCATTGACTTGCGATTTGTTCATCGGGACAGGAATTTTTTGCCCCAGGCCACGGATATGGGAACGCGCCTTGCCAATGAGCTTTCCATCTGCGGTGGGCCGCGTGTGCCGGTGTTGGTGTTTCTCTCTGAGGATTTTTACGAGTGCGAACGCTTTGGTGAACGCACGCTGGCCACCTATCGGCATAAAATCGCGTCGCGGCAAGGTGCCAGTTGCAGCACTGGGCTTAGCGTTGGGACAAACGATATTCTCTTAGCCAATGTGGCTGAGTGGCTGACACATTTTGAGCGTGTGCAATGGATGCTGCAAATCAGTCCGCGGCTGATGAAGCTGAACGGAGAAGCGTGATGCCTGGGAGCCTGTCCGAGTGATGACCGGGTTGCGGCGGCAGGGTTGGTTGTTTGCAAGGCGCATTAGAATGAAATCATGGCCAAACATAGGCGGGGCATTATTTCTGACGCTCGGTGCCCTTATGGCAGCGGGTTGTCAAACGACGATTGTGCCACTACGCCCGGCCGAAATTGGGCCGCCATGGGCCCGGCGTATCGTGCCGGTCACCACCCGCCCGACTACGCAGCCAACCACGGCGCCAAGCCTGGCAGCGCGGCAAGCGGCACCAGCGGCCAAAGCCGATAAGTTATGGTTTATGAATTTAAAAAATGCCAGCACGACCACTATTAATGATGAGCACTATGAGCATATCTGGCATCAGACAATCAAATTACTTCTGGCCATGGGATACCGGATTGATTGGCGTGATTACGCGCTGGGCGTCATCACGACACTGCCGCGCAGCGGGCCGGAGATTCTTCAGTTTTGGCGACCCGATGCAACGAGCCTGGACGCGTTGGCAGAGGGAACGATTAACACCTATCGACGGTGCGTTCGCATTGTCATCGCACACGAGCCGGGCCATGCGGGGATGTATCGCTTGTCCGCCGAGGTATTGGTGGAACAGCGCGAGAATCCGCAAGGCGGAGTAACGGGCGTCGCATTTCTCGGATCATCTTCCTTTGGCGCCAACCCGCTTCCGTTGGTTTCACAGAATGCTTCGCCCACCACGCCAGGCAGCTTTTGGATGCGTGTGGGTCGGGATATCCCGCTGGAAGAAAAAATTCTCAAGAATTTGAAAGGCAGGCTATAACGCCCGCAAGGTGCGGGCGCTGTAGAACCGCATAGAACCGCGCAGGACGCCGAATTCTCATTGGCCCGTTCTTCCGACGGCAGCACTGGATGTCACGCTGAACTCTCAGGCGGCCGCGCCAACTTTCCGCTTCAGCGATATTCGGATAAATTGATGCTCCGAAGGATGGTCCGCCATGAATGATGATGTTCAGCAGGAATTGCTCGCTTCCCTTGGAAATGCCACGCAAGATACCGAGTTTTACACGCCCTTTCCGCCAGGCTATGTCAAGGGCCGCACAAAATACGTGGTGGTTCTCGGAACCGTCATGAGCGGGCTGGGCAAAGGCATATTCTCATCGAGTTTGGCGAAAATTCTAAAAGACAAGGGTTTGCGGGTTTCCCCCATTAAAATGGAGGGATACCTGAACATTGATTCGGGAACGCTCAATCCCTATCGCCATGGCGAGGTGTTTGTGCTCGATGACGGTATGGAAACCGACATGGACCTGGGCACCTACGAGCGCATGCTCGATGAAAACCTCTCGGGTGGAAACTTTACCACCAGCGGACAGATATTCACCCGCATTCTTGAGCGCGAGCGCCATGGGCAATATCTCGGCCGCGATGTGCAGATGATTCCGCATGTTACCGGTGAGGTGAAACGCACGCTGCGTCAACTGGCTGTGGACTCCAAATCAGACATCGTATTCGTCGAGGTGGGGGGAACCGTTGGCGACTATGAAAATGGTTACTTTATTGAGGCCATCCGCGAACTCGCATACGAAGAGGGCGAGCAGGCCGTTTGCGTGGTGGCATTGACCTACATCATGGAGCCACAGTCGCTGGGCGAACAAAAGTCCAAGGCGGCACAGCTTGGGTTGCGGCAGGTTATGCAGGCGGGCCTTCAGCCCCATATCATCGCATGTCGATGCCCCACGCCGGTGATTGAAAAGGTCCGTGAAAAGATATCCATGTTTAGCAACGTGCCCCTGCGGCGTGTATTTTCCATGCACGATGTGGCAAGCATTTATCTTGTGCCTGAGATGCTGCGCGAGGCGGGGATGGATCGCGAAGTGCTGACGCTGCTGGGCCTGCATGATCGGGTAAATCAGCGGCTGGAAGATCGCGCCCGACGAACCTGGCAGGCATTTATTGACAAACTGCAACTGCCGAAAGAAAAAACTGTAACGATTGCCGTTACTGGAAAATACACTTCGCTTCGCGATGCGTACGCCAGCATCGACAAGGCGCTGGAACATTGCAGCGTATATACCGGCTGTCACATTAACATCCGTTGGATTGATACGACGGAAATCAATGCGCGCAACGTGATGGATCATCTGCGGGCCTGCCATGCCATCATTGTGCCGGGGGGCTTTGGCGTTCGCGGGGCGGAGGGGAAAATAGAGTGCGTGCGCTTTGCGCGCGAAAATCATGTGCCGTATCTGGGAATATGTCTCGGCTTTCAGATGGCCGTGGTGGAATTCGCCCGGAATGTTTGCGGCATCGCCGGTGCCAACACCACCGAGTTTGATCCCAACTGTTCCGAGCCGGTGATTGATGTATTACCGGAGCAAAAAAAGCTCGAGGGGCTGGGCGGAAATATGCGTTTGGGCGGTAAAGACGTGATCCTGAAAGCGGGGTCCAACATCAGCCGCCTTTATGACAACGCCGCCAGCGTGCGCCTCCGCTTCCGGCACCGCTATGAGGTTGAACCGCGATATATCGCCACGCTTGAGAAGGCCGGATTAACTTTTAGCGGACACGCCCCCAATCAGCCCATTATGCAAATGCTCGAATTATCCACGGCGGTTCATCCCTATTTTGTCGGCACGCAGGCGCACCCCTGTTTAACGAGCCGCCCCCTTCGACCCGATCCGCTATTTTTAGGACTGGTGCGGGCCGCCATTGAAAGGGCGTATCCGCAGCAGGTGCTCAGCGCAATCGCCGGCGAGGCGGCTGCCGAGCAAGTAAAGGCTTCACCTCCGCAGCCCCAAATCGCGGTGTCTTAGACCGGCCGCCAAAGGTAAATGCACTTCGGGAAGTCCGATGATTCGGAGATGTATGGCATGAAAATGATTGCTGGAGCGGCGCGGGCCCAATGCGACCGGGCGATTTGGCTCGCGGCCCTGCTGATTGTCGCAGTGTCCGCTGGTTTTGCCGACGGGGCCACCGGCGTGGCATCGCAGGTTGTACCGCCCAGCGTATGGAATGCGCAGTTATATCACGCAATTCTTCGAAAGATTCACGCGCCCGTCTTTCCCCGCCGCCAATTCAATGTACGGCAGTACGGCGCCCTCCCCGGCGGCAAGAATTGTGAATCATCGTTCAAGCGGGCGATCATTGCGTGCCACGCCGCCGGCGGTGGTCGCGTCATCGTTCCGCCCGGTACCTACATCTGCAAGGGCCCGATTACGCTGTTGTCGAATGTAAATTTTCATCTCGATGCCGGATCGCAGATCAACTTCGGCTTTAATCCCCGCAATTACCTCACCGGTAAGGCCGCGGTCAATGGATGTGTGCTGGTGCGCTATGAAGGCGTTTGGTGCTACAACTATTCGCCGCTGATTTATGCGTTTCGTCAGACAAATGTTGCGGTGACGGGCGCTGGCGTGCTAAACGGCCAACGCAATAGCCCCCATTCCACATGGATGCACTGGTACAACGCACAGCAGCGGGAGCATTGGAAGGACCGCCTGGTAAATTGGGGATATTCGGATCATCTCACGCCTATGCGCAAAAGGATTTTTGGCGCCGGATGGCATCTGATGCCCGAGTTCTGCGATTTTGAACAATGTCGCAATGTTCTGGTGCGCGGTGTCACGTTTAAGGATTCACCATTTTGGACGATCCACCCGTCATTCTGCAGCAATGTGATCATCGAGGGGGTGTCGGTATACAACCATGATGAATACATGGACGATGGCATTGATGTCGATTCATGCAATGACACATTGATTCAGAATTGCAACATCCGCAACAACGACGACAACATCGTCATTAAATCAGGCCGAAACGCCGATGCCTGGAGCGTCAATGGCGGAAGACCCTGTAAGAATGTGATTATCCGCCACAACTGGCTTTCGCACGATATCGGCTTTGGCAGCGAGATGTCCGGTGGTATTAAAAATGTATTTGCTCACGATAACCAGTTCGGCAATGGCGCGGATATCATCTATATGAAATGGGGTGGCGAGCGGGGGGGATATATTCAGCACATTTATATCCGAGGCGTTACCGCCGACACAGTAAAGTGCCTGACCGAGCCGGCGATTTCCTGGGCGGGTGGTTATCAACTGCCGAATGCCGGCTTTGTTCCCAAAATATCCGATTGGGCGATCAGCGATGTGTCGATTGATCGCGTCGAATCCGGGGGCCTATCCGCGATATCGCTGGTGAACCTCGGCCCATCGCCGATTAGCCACATCTGGTTAGAAAATATTAATATCGGCGCGATGAAGGCGCATCAGCCGGCGGTGTGGCTAAAAAATGCCCGCGCGTTTCATTTTATTAACGTGACGATCGGGGGCCATCGGATATACCAGCTTCACGCCACCGCCGCTCGCATGGGCCGGCGGGTGGAATTGAGTTGGCATGCGTTCCCCGGTGCGGCGGGCTATGTGATCTATGCCGGAACAAAACAAATGATCCATGTGGGGCCTGCGGCGGATGCTTATGTGTTCAAGACGCCGCTGCCTGGGAAACTGCGAAAATATATTGGCGTAGCGGCAGTGCTGCCGAGCGGTATGGCCGCGATACGGCAAGATGTTAAATGGCCGGTGCGGCACTTGCCGAAGATGGCTCGTCTGAGGCAGTTGGAGCGGCAGGCCGCGGAATTATTAAAGCAGAGTATGCACGCAGTGCGGACGGTACCCATGCATTTTACGCCGCGGCAGCGGGCGATTTCGCATTTGTATTACTGTGTCCATGCGGGAGATGTGGTGTTAAATAATTCCACCGCGGCCCCCTCGGATGCAAAAATGGTCGAGAAGATGCTCACGGATGCTATCCATGCGGTGCGCAAATAAGCGCCGCTTAAGACAATGGGGGCACGCGGCCGGATGCAGTGGCCGTCGCACGCTGTCTTCCAGCCCACCCCTTGCTCAACGGCGGAATGACGCGTAAAAAGATTTTATCTGCCGGGATTTAGGAGCTGCCATGGCGGTCGCTCGACCGCATGCGACAAAACGCAGGCGTAAAGGCCTCAGGCGCCCGCTGGCGGCGTGCCATCATGCGCGGGTGGGCTTCGGGGTGGGAGTTGCGCCGCTTATACCGCTCCCTGACGGTCGCGGCTCGGATATTGGTATTGGTGCGGATATTGGTTATGGCTCGGGAATTGGTATTGGTGCGGATATTGGTTATGGCTCGGGAATTGGACGCGATACGGTTTTTGGGCGCAAATCGGATATTGGTTATGGTGCGGGAATCGGGCGCCGGGATGGTATTGGGCGCGATGGGGATATCCAACGCAAATCGGATGACGGGCTCGGCGCAGTGGGCGAATCCCGTCCGAGCCGCGACGGTAACGGAGCGGTTGGATTGCCTAAGGAGGAAGTGTCATGACTGACTTTCCCCGTTTAATTGAATTCGCTTTTCCACTCAAGCAGGCATCTCTCGATTCTGTTCACGAAATGAATGTCCGGCATGGGCCTATTTCCACGTTGCATATCTGGCCGGCGCGGCGGCCACTGGCCAAACCCATTGCGGGGCGGGATGCCTGCGAAGCCGTCACAATTGTGCGGTTAATCCGCGCGGGGGGCCGACTTGGCTCGCTGGCACCTGGCTCGTAAATAACTATCACCGCGTGCGCTTAAAAGTGGTAGATATGGCATATGCAATAGTCAGCTTGACGTGGGCCAGCGCTGCGGGTAACATTGCATCGTTATGTCGCAAGAAATCTCGACATCTGACACTCCCCCTGAATATTCGAAGCGGGTTAAACGCTTTCGGGAGCGGTTCGGGTTAACGCAGGTTGAACTGGCCGAGAGACTCGGTGTGTCGTTCACTACGGTGAACCGTTGGGAAAACGGCCAAACTCGCCCATCGCCATTGGCTTGGTCACGCTTACAGCGGATGGATGGGGAGCAACCCGATTCGGTAAATCCCGCTACCGCCGATTCAGGTCTGGATTCGAACGCAGCGCCACCACTGGACTTTACCGCGTCGCCGGAAGTTGTTCGCGTACTGGCCGAGGGCGAACGCCTGAGTTTCGGCCACATGTTCAACCCAGTGTTTGCGACGGAAATCTCGCAAATCGACCCCCTGCCGCACCAAAGAATCGCCGTCTACGAGCACATGCTCAAACAATCACCACTGCGATTCCTGCTGGCAGATGACGCCGGCGCCGGCAAGACCATTATGTCCGGCCTGTATATCCGAGAAATGATAAGCCGCCGCCTGATTCGGCGCGTTTTGGTAATTCCGCCGGCCGGTCTGATTGGCAACTGGCGAAGTGAGTTGGCGACGCTCTTTGGCCTGCAGTTCAACATCATCAGGGGCGTGGACGCGAAAAGCGGCAATCCATTTGGCGGTGAGCGAAGCGACAGTGTTATCGTCAGCGTGGATACATTGGCCGGTGCGCGCATGTTTGCCCGCCTGGGTGAGCCGGACGTGCAGCCGTATGATCTCGTGATATTTGATGAGGCTCACAAGCTTTCGGCGGATCGTGGCGGCGACCTGCGGGTGAACAAAACCGAACGCTACAAGCTCGCTGAAGGATTATGCGGTGTGCCGGATGCCGAACCGGGCTGGCGATTGCCCTGGGCAGCACACCACGTCCTTCTGCTTACCGCTACGCCGCATCAAGGGAAAGATTATCCGTATTACGCGCTCTGGCGTTTGCTGGAGCCCAAAATTCTCGCAACGCCACACGCATTCGACGAATACCCCGCCCAACAACGTCTAGCCAAATTCATCCGCCGCACCAAGGAAGAAATGGTGCAGCTTGACGGCAAGCCGCTGTATCCCCGGCGCATATCGGACACGCTGGGCTACGATCTGACCTGCGGCCCGAACAGCGAGCAGGCGCTCTACGACCAGACCACAGATTACATGCGGCACGTGTATAACCGGGCCAAAGTGCTCAATCGTTCCGCCGCCCAGATGGCGATGAGTGTGCTGCAGCGTCGGCTAGCCAGTTCCACCTACGCCCTGCTGCGTTCCCTGCGACGACGCATTGACAAGCTTGAAGGCCTGATTCGCCAACTTCAGACCGGCGAACTGACGCCGGAGCAGCTTGTCATTCTGCAACGCAACCTGGAGCGCGAGCACGACGTCTTGGACAGCAAGACGGCCGACGAGGAAGACAGTTCCGCCGGATGCGAGGAAGGCGAAATTTCGGAAGAAAGCCTGCTTGCCGGTGTTTTGGCGTCATCGATGGCGGAACTGGTCGCCGAGCGGGATGAAGTCGTGCGCCTTTGCGATCTGGCCCGTGATGTTTACGAGCACGGCGGCGAATCCAAGTTTGACAAACTCCGCGAGGTGCTGGCCGACCAGCGCTTCGCCGGTGAAAAATTTATCATCTTCACAGAACATCGTGACACGCTCGACTATCTGGCCAAACGGCTTGGGGGGATGGGCTACACGGAACAAATAGCCCGCATCCATGGCGGTATGGATTACGTCCGGCGGCAGGAGCAGGTGGAGAAATTCCGGCGGCCCAACGAGCAAGATGGCGCGCAGTTTATGGTTTGCACCGATGCCGCGGCGGAAGGCATCAATCTCCAGTTCTGCTGGATCATGATTAACTTCGATGTGCCGTGGAACCCGGCCCGCCTGGAGCAGCGGATGGGGCGGATTCACCGTTACGGCCAAAAGCACGATCCTGTGCAGATTGTCAATCTGATCGCGCCCAAGACGCGTGAGGGGCTGGTGCTTAAAACGCTGTTGACAAAGTTGGAGGCCATACGAAATGCCCTGGGCACAGAAAAAGTATATGACTCGATTGGCCGGTTGTTTGAGGGGGTATCGCTCAGGGATTATATGGAGCGCGCAGCCTTGGGTGATGCGGACGCCGTGGCCAACGAACTTGACGGCAGGCTCACCGCCGAGCAGGTCGCGGCTTTGGTAGCGAAGGAGACAAGGATATATGGCGACGGTGGCGACGTGAAACGTCGGTTGCCGGAACTTCGGCGGGACCTGCAGCAAGAGGCATACTGCCGGCTGCTGCCGGGATATGTTCGCAACTACGTTGAAAACGCAGCGCCGCTGGTGGACGTGGAAATTGATGGCGACATGAACGGCTGTTTCACCCTCAGGCCGGGCCGCGAGGGAGCGGTTGATGCATTGCTGCGGGAAGCCGAAATTTATTCGCCACGCCAGCGCTCCTGCTTCTCTGTGATTCGCCCCGACCCGGCGGAAAAGGACCGCATCATCTGGCTGCACCCCGGCGAGCCGGTGTTCGATCGATTCCGGTCGATCGTCAGTGAGCAGCTACAGGCCCAGGCCCGCCGAGGCGCGGTGTTTGTCGATCCGATGTGCACTAAGCCGTACCTATTTCACTTGGCTCTGATCAAAATTCTTCGCCATGCCGACCGCGAATTGGCGGACCTCGCCCAAGAGGAGCTGCTGGACTGTCGGCTTGTGGGGATTAGGCAGAATGAAGGGGCGGAAATTGCCCCATGTGCGGTGGAGCATCTGCTGCTGCTCAAGGGCAGGCACGGGGGGCTGCCGCCGGAAGCCCAGCGGCTGGCAATGGCGGCCGAGAGGCTTACGGAACAGGCTTCCGCCTACGCGACTGAAAGCGTTGCACGTTCACTGGCAAGCCAGCGACGGCAGACGCTTTTGGCCACAATGGCGGAGCGCCGGGATTTCATTCGGCGCGGCTTTGCCTACCAGGAGGTGGAACTGGCGGAAGCCAGGGAAAAACAGCGGGCGGAAAAGGCCCGAACCGGCAATACCGCCGCCGCCAAGGCGCTCGGCGGTATTAAGGAGCAACAACGGTCGCTGGCCCATCGCCGCGACATGGCGTTGGCGACGCTTACCCGCGAGCCGGATCTAATTGGCCCCGGTAATATTAAATTCTTAGCCCACGCGTTGGTTGTGCCATCGGCGGACCCCGATGACGTGAAACGCCAGGACGCCGAGGTTGAGAAGATTGCGATAGATGTAGCCCGTGCATTCGAAGAGACCGCCGGGGCGACTGTGAAGGACGTCCAGACGCCGGAATTGGCCCGTGCGGCGGGGCTGACCGACAATCCGGGATTTGATCTCCTGTCGATGACGGGCACAGGGGCCTGCCGCACAAAGGCCATTGAAGTGAAAGGCCGCGCCGGCACCGGAGATGTGGAAGTCACGTCCAACGAATGGGCTCGCGCGGCGAATTTGCGGGATGGCTATTGGCTGTACGTGGTTTACGACTGCGCAACGCCCGCGCCGCGACTGGTTCGCGTGCAGGACCCATTTGGAAGTTTGTTGGCGAAGGCGAAGGGGAGCGTCGTGGTGAGCGTGGCCGCAATCGTAAATGCTTCTGTGGAGGAAGTTACGTGAAAGTCTGTTATGTCGACGAAAGTGGTAACGACGCCCAAGGGCCCTGCCTGGTCATGGTCGGAATCGTTGTCGATGCAACGAGACTCAATCGAACGCAACAAGAGTTTGACAAGGAGTTCGATTCTGTTCAGCAACTGTTCCAAGAAAATTTGCGCGAGCTCAAAGGATCGAAGATAATCTTTGGTCGGGACCGGTGGCGCAACGTTGATCCTGACAAGCGAAAACGCATTGTCCAATTCTTTTGCGATTGGCTCGTAAAGCGTAAACACTATTTGGCGATCTCCGCGATTGATAGAGAAAAGTTCGCACAAAGCGGTCCGGCTAGCTTCGCCGAAATAAAGCATGATCCTTGGTTGGTGGCTGCGCTCCATATTGCTCTCCAACTTCAGAAACATCACCAAGGCAAGAAGAGCAACAAGGGCCACACGTTTTTAATCTTCGATGAAAACAAAAAAATGGCTGATGACTTGGCGGAACTTTTGTTCAAACCTCCTGGCTGGACGGATACGTACTACGGTCGTGCCAAAGGCCAGGGGCAACTTGACCAGCTCATAGACAGTGCTTTTACCGTTAAGTCGCACCATGCGGGGCTTGTGCAGGTAGCTGATCTTTATGCCTTCATTCTGCACCGCTACGCAGAGCTTCACGACTTTGTGGCTGCCGAAGAGTGGGACGGCGAGAGGGCCTTGATCGACGGGTACGTGAAGACCCTCGTGTCACGTATGCTGCCACGTTCCTCCAGGTGGCCTGAGAGGCGCAGCGTTCCCTGCCAGAAATGGTGGGGTGATGCGGCACCGAATTCCCTTGTAGCACTGGGGAGAAACGGATGAAGTATTTTGGTCCCATGAAATATGAGCGTTCATGGCCGTCGTGGCATTGGGACCGCGCGGAGACACCGCGATGAGTCACAAGCCTCCGCTTACCGATTCAATCGCCTTTGCGCTCGCACGGATGGTGGGTGACGCGCAGTCCGAGCGCCGTGATCCGAGCCATTCCGATATTGACTTCTGTATCGCGCAGTCCCACCTAAGCGGCGGTGATCCAAAGTCCCAGGGCCAGACAGTCGGCAAAACCAAGCGTGTCCGCGCGGTACTGATGTGGGCGATTGAGAACTCGTTTGAGAACGGTCGTTGCTTTGTCGGCCAACTAGTCACCCATATCCGCTCATGCGGGGGGTTCCGGCCTGACTCGCCGAATTTCGTCGGGGCAGAAGCCGTCAAGGGCCTCCGCGAAGCGATGGCGGCCGAAGGGTTCGCGCTGACGTCTGACGGGGAAATTCAAACTGCTGCCTTGGACTCGCTCTCGGGGACAGAGCTTACCGAGGCTCTCGCTGCGTATGTGCGCCGCGCCCAAAGGGGATCGGATGATGCGGCACTCGTCGTAGGTACGGGGAAGGACTTGCTGGAGGCAGTCGCGGCACATGTGCTTCTGGAGGTATATAACAAAAGCGGCCCGCCGCACGATTTTCCGACACTGCTTGGTCAGGCGTTCGTTGCACTTGGTCTCAAGACCTCGGCCGATACGGCAGCGACCGGTGACCCGCCGCAACATAGGTTACAGCGAGCGTTATACGACGCCGCTTGCGCTGTGAACATGCTGCGAAATAAGCAGGGCACTGGCCACGGCCATCCTTGGCTTCCGTCCATTACCACCGAGGAGGCTCGGCATGCGACGCAAGTGATGGGCATCGTCGGTGATATGCTGCTTCGAACATTGAAGCAAATGAAGGGATTATGACTGACTTTCCCAGACTTATTGAGCACGCGTTTCCACCGAAACAGACCTTGCTGGATTCCGTGCACGAAAAGAATGTCCGGCATGGGCCTATTTCCACATTGCATATCTGGCCGGCGCGGCGCCCGCTGGCGGCGTGCCATCATGCGCGGGTGGGCTTCGGGGTGGGAGTTGCGCCGCTTATACCGCTCCCTGACGGTCGCGGCTCGGATATTGGTTTTGGTGCGGATATTGGTCGCGGCTCGGATATTGGTTTTGGGGCGGATATTGGTCGCAGCGCGGGAATTGGACGCGATACGGTTTTTGGGCGCAAATCGGATATTGGTTTTGGGGCGGATATTGGTCGCGGTGCGGATATTGGTTATGGTGCGGGAATCGGGCGCCGGGATGGTATCGCACGCGGTGGGGATATCGAACACAAATCGGATGATGGGCTCGGCGCAGTGGGCGAATCCCGTCCGAGCCGCGACGGTAACGGAGCGGTTGAATTGCCTAAGGAGGAAGCGCATGACTGACTTTCCCAGACTTATTGAACACGCTTTTCCACTGAAACAGACTTCGCTGGATTCTGTTCACGAAAAGAATGTCCGGCATGGGCATATTTCCACGTTGCATATCTGGCCGGCGCGGCGGCCGCTGGCGGCGTGCCGGGCGGCGCTGATCGCCACGCTTTTGCCCGATCCCGGCACGCCGGAGAAACGCAAAGAGCTGTGCGAGAAAATCGCCGGCAAGGTCGTCAAGCGAATCGAACGCAAAAAAATGCCCAATGGGCAGACCGTGGAACGGGTGAAAGAAGAAACCGAAGGCGGCATTTTGCATTGGGGCCGAGAAACCGAAAATGCGGCCGATTTGGAATGGTTCCGTCAGGAAATTAAGAAGGCCTACGGTGGAAGAGCGCCCAAGGTGCTGGACCCCTTCGCCGGTGGCGGAGCGATTCCGCTGGAAGCCATGCGGCTGGGATGTGAAGCGACGGCAGATGATATTAATCCAGTGGCGTGGTTCATTCTTAAATGCACGTTGGAATACCCGCAACAGTTCGCGGGCAAGACTCGGCCGCTGCCGACGTTCATTCTGGAAAACGAAGAATTCATGGAGGCCTTTTACAAGGCCAATCCGGGCGCTGAAGGCCAAGGCAAGGCGACCATAAGGCAGAAGGGGACGCTGTTCGCTGCCAGCCAGGCCACCCATGCACCGGACGCCGACCTCGCGTGGCACGTGCGGGCATGGGGGCAATGGGTGCTGGCGCGGGCACGAAAAGAACTGGCGGAGTTGTATCCAACGTATGCCGAATGCGAGGCGCGGGTGAAACGGGGGGGACGACCGCTCCCTGACGGTCGCGGCTCGGATATTGGGCGCGGCTCGGATATTGGTTTTGGTGCGGAGATTGGTCGCAGCGCGGGAATTGGACGCGATACGGTTTTTGGGCGCAAATCGGATATTGGTTTTGGTGCGGGAATCGGCGGCGCGGGAATTGGCAGCGGGGAGGATATTACACCCGGATCGGATGCTACGCGCAGCGCGGTGGGCGAATCCCGTCCGAGCCGCGACGGTAACGGAGCGGTTGAAGATAACCTGCGGCTGGTGCCATTGAATGATGATGGAACACCAAATACCAATGCGTTGAATGCGGATTTCTCCAAGGATTATCTTGCGGACAAGCGCAATATCCGCTGGGTGGCAAAGCCTACGGTAGCTTACCTATGGGCACGCACGGTGAAATGCAAAAACTGCCGCGCACAGTTGCCTTTGTTGAAGACACGCTGGCTGTGCAAAAAGGATCGCAAACGCGTGCTTCTAACGCTGCAACTCGTAAACTCCGGCATCGACTCAAATCCGAGCCGCGACCGTCAGGGAGCGGACAATCCACCGCACCAACCAGCGGCGTATATGATCACATTTACCGCTTACGGAACTTGGCTGCACGGAAAGGCCGCCGGGTCGGTTGACCGTGGCCACAACACTCCTGGAACGGCGGTTCTTGATGATGACGGGTTAAGAGAGCAGGCGGAATTTCAACGCCTCAAACACACCCCCGTGAGTTTCGACGCCCCACAGCGCGAAGTTATTGAACGAACCATCCTCGAGGTTTGCCAGTATCGCGGATGGACGCTGCACGCGGCGCATGTCCGTACAAATCACGTACACATCGTGGTGGCGGCCCCAGTACCGCCAGAGCGAGTGATGAACGACCTGAAATCTTATGCGACGCGCCGTATGGTTGAGGCAGGAGCTTTTCCCGCCGAAACGCGGGCGTGGACTCGGCACGGCAGCACACGTTATTTATGGGACATGGATGCGGTGCAGGGGGCGTGTGTGTACGTTAACGAGCGGCAGGGGGCGGAACTTCCGCGGGTGAAGGATGGGGCGGGAGTTGCGCCGCTTATACCGCTCCCTGACGGTCGCGGCTCGGATATTGGTTTTCGTGCGGATATTGGTCGCGGCTCGGATATTGGTTTTCGTGCGGATATTGGTCGCGGCACGGGAATTGGGCGCAAATCGGATATTGGTTTTCGTGCGGATATTGGTCGCGGCGCGGGAATTGGGCGCAAATCGGATATTGGTTTTGGTGCGGGAATCGGCGGCGCGGGAATTGGCGGCGCGGAGGATATTACACCCGGATCGGATGCTACGCGCAGCGCGGTGGGCGAATCCCGTCCGAGCCGCGACGGTAACGGAGCGCTTATCCCGGTCGCGGCGACAAAAATAATTGCCTTCGGTGTCCAAACCGATGTTCCAGTGCAAGGTGGTAATGCTGCGCAAAAGCGCGAACATGACAAACGCATCGGTGCCGGCACCATGAGCCGGTCCGGCGCAACATGCCCGTGCTGCGGGGCAGTTAATACGATGGAAGACATTCGCCTAGAGGGCAAAGCCGGGCGGGTGGGCAGTGTCATGACGGCGGTGGTGGTGGATGGACAAAACGGTAAAGAATATCGGCTGCCAACCGGGCATGAACTGGCCGTCGCTGCGATCAGCGAGGAGCAAATCCAAGCCGCCTTCAAGGATGTGCCGTTCGGTGTGCCGGAAGAGCCGACGCCGAAAGGTGGCGGGTCCGGTGCCGGCAGGGCCTTCAGTGTTCAGGGATACGGCCTGATGCGCTGGCGTGACCTTTTCACTCCCCGTCAACTGACGGCGTTGGGAAGGTTCGTTTCAGCGACACGGGCGGCGCGGCAGGCAATGGCTGCCGCCAGCTACCCACCGGAGTGGATGGAGGCGGTCGGGGCCTATTTGGCATCCGGGGTGGATAAGCTGGCTGATTACAACTCGACGATTTGCGTGTGGCACCTTTCGCGGGAACTGATTGGGCACACATTCACGCGCTTCGCTCTACCAATAACGTGGGATTTCTCCGAAATCCCCGCCACGGGCGATGTCGGGGGAGCGTTCTCGGCGCAGCTTGACTGGCTGGCTCGCTATGTGGATCACGGCCTGTTGGCTGGGAATGGGGCCGAGGCGCCCGATGTTGTCACGCTCTCCTCCACCCAGATTCGGATGAGCGTGCTGGACGTTATTGTCACCGATCCGCCCTACTATGACGCGATTCCGTACTCCGACCTGATGGATTTCTTCTACATTTGGTTGCGGCGGACGCTTCGCGGGCTCGCCCCAACCGCCGACCGCGCCTTCGCATCAACCGTTGCGCCGAAATGGAACCACGACGAGAACGATGGTGAGCTAATTGACGATTCCAGCCGCCACGGCAACGACGGGGCTAAGAGCAAGCAGGCGTACGAGGATGGGATGGCGACCGCCTTCTCGCGGTGCGCTGAGGCCTTAACGGTCCATGGCCGGCTGGTCGTTGTGTTCGCTAATAAGCAGCCGGACGCTTGGGAGACACTCGTGTCCGCGATCATTCGCGCCGGATTTGTGGCCGTTGGAAGCTGGCCAATCCAAACCGAAATGGCCACGAGAATGCGGGCCAAGACTTCGGCCGCGCTCGCATCATCGGTTTGGCTGGTTGCGCGGAAGCGCCCGGCAAACGCCCGGCCCGGCTGGGATAACGCGGTATTGGAAGAAATGCGAAGCAACGTCGCGACCAAGCTGCGCGATTTCTGGGATGCCGGTATTCGCGGGCCCGATTTTGTCTGGGCTGCCACGGGGCCGGCGCTTGAGGCATACAGCAAGCATCCGGTAGTGCGCAAGGCAGACCAGCCCAACGCCACCATGTCCGTTGGTGAATTTCTCACGCACGTTCGGCGGATGGTGGTGGACTTCGTCGTCGGGCGGGTGTTGAGTGTACCGCTCCCTGACGGTCGCGGCTCGGATATTAGTTTTGGTGCGGATATTGGTTTTGGTGCGGATATTGGTCGCGGCGCGGGAATCGGCGGGGGCGCGGAGACCGGCGGCGGGGAGGATATTACACCCGGATCGGATGCTACGCGTAGCGCGGTGGGCGAATCCCGTCCGAGCCGCGACCGTCAGGGAGCGGAAATTCCCACGGACCGCTTGGACGATGTAACCTCATACTACTTGCTGCACCGCAATGATTTTGGCTTGGAAGACGCACCCGTCGGCGCGTGCATTCTTTACGCCACCGCCTGCGGACTCTCGGATACCGAGTTAGAGAAAACATGGAACGTGCTGGCCAGACGCGGCAGCGAGCAAGACGGTCCGAGCCGCGACGGTAACGGAGCGGAAGCAGAAGACGCCGAGCCCGACCAAGAGGAAGAAGTGGAGTCCGGCTCCCCAGGCCAGAAAATTAAACTTAAGGCCTGGAGCCAGCGGCACGGAAAAAGCATGGGCTACGAGGCACCGGGTGGTAAGGCGATTCCACTGATCGACCGCATCCATCGGCTGATGCACCTGTGGAAGCAGGGGGACGTGCATAAGGTGGATGAGTATTTGGATGCGTCGGCCTTGCGTAAGAATGAGCTTTTTAAGCGCGTGGTGCAATCGCTGATCGAGTTGTCCACGAATAGCGAGCGATCCATTCTGGAAAGCATGAGCAACCATGTCGGGGCAAGGGGAACGCGGGCCGACGCCGATCAAATGAAAATGGGATTTGCCAAGGATGGAACATGAGCCATAAACGCACCGTGACAAGCTCGGCGCGGACACCTCGGGCAGCGGGTGAGTATGACCGGCCCGTTTCGGACGTTTCCCGATCGCTTGAGCAGGCAACGCGCGGGGCGGCGCTGTCGAGCGAATCCGCAACGGCGTTTGTTCCGACGGTAACGGAAGAATTCGAAATTGCGCAGACGCCGTCGTGAGGTACGCAATGGGGGCCATCCGGGCCCAGGTGTCCGCGTCCAGGTATCTGACGGAACTGCCTGACCCGGAGGCACTACGACAGGAGATCGTCGTGACCCGGCACGCCCTTGAGTCACGGGCGGCAGTGAAAGGAAAGAAGCATGGCTAAGTTACATTGGAAACCCTGGCATGAAGTGGTGAAGCTGCGGAAAGACTTGCAGTCCGGCGAGCTGCCGCTGCATCTATTCGCAGCCGATCTTTATGAAGTCATGATGCAGGGCGGCAAACTGCCGATCTACGAAGACCCGGTAAGCTTCTTTGCCCTGACGTATCCGACCCATAACCTGCGCAACTTTGCCCGCGATGTGGTGCTGCGACTGGCCGGCCAAAATGACAAAGCCGTGCGCCAACTTGAACTAACTTACGGCGGCGGCAAGACCCACACACTCATCACTCTGCGTCATCTTGTAAATGATCCGGCCACACTTCCCGACGTGCCGGCGGTGCAGGAATTTGAACAAACGATTGGTCTGACGCCTCCGAGGGCACGGGTTGCCGCACTTTGCTTTGATAAAGTGGATGTGGAAAGCGGCTGCGAGGTACGTTCGCCCGATGGAAAAATAAGGCGGCTCAAATATCCATGGAGCATCCTGGCATTTCAGATCGCCGGCGATGCCGGTTTGCAGTTGCTGCATCCAGAAGGCCGGCCCGAGGAAAGGCGCACGCCGCCGGCCGAGCCAACATTGACAGGCCTGCTGGCACTACCGGCGATGGACAAGCTTTCCACGTTGGTGCTGGTGGATGAGGTGCTGCTGTATGCCAAAGTGAAGGTGCGCTCCGATCCCGGCTGTTTGGATTTGCTTAGCTCATTTTTCCAGTATCTGACGCAGGCTGCCACCAAGGTACCCAGATGCTGTATCGTGGCATCGCTGCTATCGAGCGAGCCAAAAGATCAGGCGGACGAATTGGGCAAGCGAATTGTTTCCGAACTTTATGACATCTTTCAGCGTCAGCGGGAAGAGGCGGTGCAGCCGGTCGAAAAAGGCGACGTGGCCGAGGTGCTTCGCCGCCGGCTGCTGGATACATCGTCACTGCAAGACCGCCAGGCGTGGCGGCAGCATGTGATTGCCGCACTTAAGGGGATATCCGGCCTGGATGAGCAAACCGCAAAGGCCAGCGCCGCTGAGGAAGATCGCTATCTTCAAAGCTATCCGTTTCACCCTGAGTTGACGGATGTGTTCTACTCCAAGTGGGCGGCGGGGATTGAGCGGTTTCAGAAGACGCGCGGCGTTTTGCGAACCTTTGCGCTGGCGCTGCGCGAAGCTGAAAAATGGGATGAAAGTCCCTTGATTGGCCCGGCGGTTTTCCTCAACGCCACCGGATTGCTGGGGCTATCTGAAGCGGCACGTGAATTAGTAGCCATTGCAGACACCATCGTGGTCGACGGCCAGGCGAACCGCTGGACCGGCATCCTTGAGGCCGAGCTTAATTGTGCCCGGCAGGTCGAAGACGAATCGGTCGGCCTGAAACTGCGGGAAATCCGACAGGCCGTGATGGCGACATTCCTGCATTCGCAGCCAACAGGCCGCAGCGCGAAGGCACGTGATCTGATGCTGCTGATTGGTCCATGCCGGCCGGACAGAATTGAGTTGGAAAAAGCACTGGTTCGCTGGGCGCACAGCAGCTACTGGTTAGATGACGTCAATGTGCCGGAGAGGGGCGACCAATTACCAGATCAATGGCGGCTGGGAAACCGGCCCAATTTGACGCAGATGCAGGCAGCGGCCGCAGCGCAGTTCTCGCCGGAGGTGATCAGGGCGAGGCTGGTAGAGGAACTTCCCCGTGTGCGTGGGTTGGCCGGCGGAGCATCCGCAGCGGGCGTACGCGTGCATATGCTGCCCGCCAAGCCGCGGGATATTGAAGACGATGGGCTGTTCCATTACGCCATCATGGCACCGAGCGCCGCATCGGATTCCGGCAAGCTAAGCGCCGAAGCCAGGCGATTCCTGGATGAGAAGACCGGACCAGAAAATCCGCGTGTGTTTCGCAATGCTGTGCTGTTGCTTGTACCCTCGCGCGATGCCCTGGATTTGGCCGAGGCAAGTGTTCGGGATTACCTTGCGTGGGAAAAAGTTCGACAAGACCTGGTACCGGGTGGTGGCGGAGAGACAGCGGCTGCTGCAACAGTTGACATTGCGCGGATGGAAACGCTGCGCCTCAACCTCGAAAGGGCTAAACGCCGCGTGCCGGAAACGATCCGCCAAGTTTGGTGCATCGTGGCGACGGTATCGAAAGAAAACGAGGCCCAAGCCTTCAAGATCACGGTCACCGATGAAGGCCATTTTGACACCATCAAGCGTGACGGCCGATCGCGCGTAAAGGATACGCCAATAACGGCGGACGCCCTGTTGCCGGGTGGGCCGTACAGCTTGTGGAGGCAGGGGGAGACCAGCCGGCGCGTGAAAGACTTGGCCGGAGCTTTTGCGCAACTTCCGCATCTGCCCAAGATGCTCAAGTCGCAAGCCGTCATGGACACGCTGGTGGACGGCTGCATGCAGGGGACGTTTGTGCTGCGCCTCATGCGGCCTGATCGTACATTCCGCACTTGGTGGCGTAATCATCCCGATGAAGCGGCCCTGAGCGACCCAGCCTTGGAATTGGTATTGCCTGAAGCGGCGGAACTGGCGGAAATTGCCGGTGAACTGCTTGCACCTGGCGCGTTGCCGGGATTGTGGCTTGGCGAAGAACTGAGCGTTCAGACGATTCTGGACTATTTCAGCGGTGGCAGGTCGGTACAGGTGGATAAAGGCGGCTTTTTCGAGGCGGTGGCGGTACCTAAAGCGGCCGCAGATGTAGTTAATGCGGCGGTGGAAGCGGTTGTGGCCAGTGGCAGTGCATGGCTGCTTTCAGGCCCGGCAAGCCTGCTGGGTGAAACAATTCCTCCGGGCGTGCTGGGCCCAACCTGCATACTGCGCAAACCGCCCGAGCCTGTTTCGGCTGCAGCAATTTTGCCCGAAATTCTGCCCGCAGCGTGGCAGGCAGGCGTAACGACAGCACTGGCAATCTTGGTGGCGCTATCGCAGAAAGAGCAACGAAATCTTCCGTGGAGGACGGCCCGTGACGTGATTGGCGGAGCCCTGCGGGCGAAATTCATCGAATTGGCCGACGGCTCCGTGGTATGGCCGTGCGACCTGCCTGCGGCACAAGGTGTACGGTTGAAGGTGCCATCCATCCGAAGCGGCAGTTTCACACCGACGGGGCAGGCGATCGGCGGCGGCGTTGGCCAGCCGGCTATTCATGCGCCGATTGCGGCGGCCGATTTTGCGCCTTCACAGATACAGGATTTGGCGGAATTGATTCCCCAATTACTCAAGGTCAGCGCCAAGGCAGGCATCCCGTTGAAATTCCACGTTCAGGTTCAAGCAGGCGATGGAACCGAACCGCTGAATGGCGATGTGGTCAGAGCGCTGAATGGGTTGCTGGAACAACTTAGCGAGGACTTTCGGATATCTTGATGCGGCCGAAGGCAAAG
>JAJZGD010000036.1 GCA_021804985.1 Planctomycetota bacterium | reverse complement strand
ATGCGTTCAGGCGCCGCGCATTCGGCACATTTCAGACCCATCCCAATCCCGGCCATTACTCGGATAGGCTCCTAGGCCGAATTCTTTTCAAACCAGCGTGCCAAAGCGCCGGCGAGCATTGCGCCAATAATCGGAGCCACCCAGAATAGCCATAGCTGCTCGATGTACATGCCGCCGGCAAACAAAGCGGGGCCGGTGCTGCGCGCCGGGTTCACCGAGGCGTTATCCACCGGAATCATGATTAAATTGATAAGCGTCAGCGCAAATCCGATGGCTATCCCTGCAAAGCCGGCGGGTGCCCGTGCCGAAGTACAACCGAGGATCACCACCAGAAAAAAGAAAGTGCAAATCACTTCACCGACGAACGCGGAGAGAAGACTGAAATGAGCCGGACTTAATGCCCCGTAACCATTGGAGGCAAAACCGCCAGCAACAAAGCCGGGGCGCCCACTGAGTATCAGATAAAGGGCTGCGGCGGCCAAGACGGCCCCGGCAAGCTGCGCCAAAATGTATCCCAGAATGTCTTTCGCGGGTAACCGCCCCGCCGCCCAAACGCCAAAGGTAATGGCCGGGTTGAAATGTCCGCCGGAAATGTAGCCGACCGCATAGACGCCCGTCAAAACGGTCAGGCCGAAGGCTAAGGAAACGCCCAAAAAGCCGATGCCGAGATGGGGAAACGCGGCCGAAATCAGCGCACTGCCGCAACCGCCGAAAACCAGCCAAAATGTGCCTAGAAATTCTGCGCCCAGTTTCTTAAACACCATCATCTCCAAATCCAATATCTTTTTCGAAATTTTGCCAATCGATTGTAGACGAAATGTACCCGCAAGATCATTCCCTCGCAATCCGCCCAAGGCAACGGCCATGACGTTGGCGCATAACGCTGGCCAGCGCTGCCCGGGGCCGGTTTATTAGCGAGCAAGCAGACATCGGGGGCGAAAGGGGAATCACCTTGCCGGGGCCCCTTTTTATCCCTGCACCAGCACCAAGGCACGCGAGTGGCTTTTTAGACGGCCGCTTTCGATCGATGGGTCGCCGCCTTACGGCGAACCTTACCGGTTTGCGAGGCGGCAAGCACCTTTTTAACGCTCCGCTTCTCCACCAGCCCTGCCCCGTGATTCATCGCGTCGAGTTTGGAAGCAAACTCCATGCCGCTTCGATTCTTAAAGCTCTTTTTATGATACGCATAGCCGGCAATCAGCGGCAACGCGAGCGTCGCCTCAGCATATACCATCTGCTCATCGACGATGTCCACCTTCCCCCAACTGCTTGCTTCGCGCAGGGTGGAACTCGAGAGCGCCCCATCGCGCACATCCGCCACGGTTATCTGTATCGCATATTTGTGCATGGGTGCATCCGAGCCAAGAATCTCGGCCGCGACCACAATATCCTGCGTGAAGTTCTTTGGCACGCCGCCGCCGATCATCAGGATGCCGGTGTCGCGGTTCATTACTTTTATTTGCGTCAGTTCACGGAAATCCTTGACCGAATCAATGCTGACATGCGATTGGGGATGGTTTATCTGATGCACCACCAGCCCGAAGCCCGCTGAGCAATCGGAAAAAGCGGGGCAGAATATTGGAACACCCTTCTGGTGACACGCGAGAATGATGCTGTCGCGATTTTTTGCGCGGTCGGCCAAATAGTGACCCATCACAGCGATAAATTCTCGGCTGCTGTATGCCCCCGGCAACATGGAATCCGCAATCAGGCGCGTGGTGTCATCGCATATCCGCAGTTGATCCTCATCAATAAACGTGTCGTAGATGCGGTCAATGTGCAAATCCCTCAGAAGCGTGTCATCCACATAGGGCGAGCCGACATAATGGTGAAAGCCAAGGGCCTCGAAAAAGTCCTGATCGACGATATTGGCGCCGGTTGAAACAATCGCATCGACCATATTGTTCCGGATCAGATCGACGATCACCTTTTTTAAGCCTGCCGAGATCAGCGATCCGGCCAGGGTCAGCACCACCGCGCACGAGGTGTCGCGCAGCATCCGATCATATATATCCGCCGCCCGGTGCAGGTCGCGCGACGAAAATGCCATATGTTGCATCGATTCAACGAGCGGGACAATGCCCGGCAAAGACGTGATATCGATATGTTTAATGGGATATTTTAAAAGGTCTTTCCGACTCACTTTTGCCATGTTTTGTCTCCTCAATGCCTTAAGGGCTACTACCACGCGGGCTGCTGCTCAGCCGAAATTTTAAAGCGGGGCATTCCTGGCGCTGCCGAATTCGGCTCGCTTAAACCCGCGAGAGTGTACAAAGAAATTGTAAGAATTGCATTAAAGGGAAGGGGGCCCCGCGGTAACCATGCAGCAAAAAAAACAGCCGCTGGATACCAACGGCTGCCTGGTAAACAAAAAAATAAGCCACTGCTTGTCTAAAAGCACGGGGCGGAAGAGCTGTCTGGTGCCGCTTTTCTCAGAGCTTCCTCAGAGCTTTAACCGGGCACCATTCGGACTCTCGCCGATCCACGCTTAGAGGCCGCACACAGATCGACCCAAAAGGGTTTCGCCTATGGCGCGTCGTAACGACGGTCTGCATTGGCGGCCTGCAGTGGCTTCAAAAGTCAATATAGCGTGTGAATTTTCGAAAGCAAGAAAATTCTGCCATTTTTTTTCTGATCGTTACGGATGGTGGTTTAAGCCGTGGCCAGCGACTATTTTGCCGGCATGATGACATGATCAATACCGTAAATCACGCCATTTTGGGCGTACTGCGGGCCTATGACGACCGCAGCATTGTCAATGGAAACGATGTGGCCACCCTCGGCCTTAATCATCGCGTTTTGCCGATCAGTCATCCGGTGCACGGGCGACGCCGCCGCGGCCGCCGGAGTGATCTGCACCGACGCAATGTGATACCAGAGGAGTTGCCGCAACTCATTGCGATTGACGGATCGTTCAAGATTTTTAACGGTGCCGGCCGGCAAGTCGGCGAAGGCCGCATTGGTGGGCGCGAAGACCGTATAGTTGCCGGCGGTTTGCAGAGCGAATCGAAGCCGAGCCGCCTTGAGCAATTTAACAAATGTGGAGAACTGCGGCTGGGACCGAAGCACACGGTAAGCCGTGTAAACCTGCGTGTTGTTCATAACGACCGTAGATGACTCCTGCGAACAGCCGGCAAGCAGGCCGGAGCACAGGGTGAAAATGGCGACCGTCAAAAGCAGACTTTTCCGCATGTCAAAAACCCTCTAGTCAGAGCATCATCACGTGCCAACAAGCACCCGGATTATACGGATAGTCAAAACTTTCTCCAGTGATTGGCCGACATGCCGAAGGTCGGTTTTATAATGGGCCCTGATACGCAGCCCGGTGCGCTGCCCGGCCGCCGCCCAGGCGCCTGTTGTGCCGCCCGCTTGCACTGCCTTGTCCGCACGTTGGCAAGCCGGTTAGGATAGGAATCCTGGAGGCCTGTAGAAATTCCGATGGTACCCTTCCTGCTGAGTCTGCTCTCAAAGTTCACTTACGTGGCGCTCGCCGCCCTGCTTGTTATTGCAGGCTGCGGCGTACCAATACCCGAAGATATGCCGCTGATTCTCTCCGGATACCTTTGCAATGCGCATTGGGGGCCTTTCAGCGGTGCCAGAGCCCATCTGGCGCCCAACATCTGGGTCATGGCCGGCGTCGGCCTGATTGCCATGCTCGCGGGCGACAGCATTCTGTATTTTATCGGCCGCCGCGGCATCGATTCAAAAAACATTATTGCCGGCCACGTGCGAAAAGTGCTTACCCCCAAACGCCGCGCCGGCATTGAACGACATTTTGCCCGCTATGGCGATGCGACGCTTTTTGTGGGGCGATTCATGCCCGGCATCCGCGCGGGTGTGTTTGCATTCTGCGGCATTGCGGGAATGTCGTATATCCGCTTTCTGATCGTCGATGGATTGGCCGGCCTTATCAGCGTGCCCACGTTGATTTGGCTGGGGCACTGGCAGGCGCATCACCTGCATCAATTTCTGCTTAAAGTCGCAGAATTTAAACACTGGGTCTATGGAGGCGTGGCCATTGCGCTGTGCATTGCGGTGGTGATATTTCTGGTGCATCGCCGGCGGCAAAACGCCATTAGCGCTGCCCAGGGTGCCCCACCCATCGGCACGGGGCGTCCCGACGCATCTACCTCGCCGCCCGCCCCGGAGAGCCTGTCCAAGTAACCGCAGAACCGCAGACGCTGCCGCGCGGCGGGTAATAATGAAGTGTCCCGGTATGATATTCCGATAATGAGATGTACCGTTGAAGGCGGCGGATTTTCAGAGGAAATATGCCATGTGTGGAATCGTTGCGTATGTCGGTAATAAAGATGCCCGATCCCTGCTCATTGAGGGGCTTAAACGCCTTGAGTACCGCGGATATGATTCGGCCGGCGTTTGTCTGATGGATCATGGGAAGCTTTTCATACGCCGCGCCGCCGGGCGCATCAGCGTACTGGAATCCGTTCTCGATGAGCAAACCGTCCCGGCCAGCCAGATCGGCATGGCGCACACACGCTGGGCCACCCACGGTGAACCGACGGAATGCAACGCCCATCCACACATGGATGACAAAAGCAAAATTGCCATCGTTCACAACGGTATCATCGAAAACTTTTCCGCCATTAAGCAATTCCTTTCCGATCTCGGCCACACCTTTAAAAGCCAGACGGACACCGAAGTGCTGGCAGTTCTCATCGGGCACTTTTACGAAGGCAATCTCTCCAAAGCCGTTCAGACGGCCCTCCATGAAGTGCGCGGCACCTACGGCCTCGCCGCCATGTCCTGCGACGAGCCGGATACACTTGTGGTTGCTCGACGCGGTTCGCCACTTATTATCGGCGTAGGCAGCGATGAATATGTGGTAGCCTCGGATGCCGCTGCGATCGTCGAACACACCACGCAGGTGATTTATCTCAATGACAACGAGATGGCCGTGCTGCGCCCCAATCACTTCCGCACGACCACCATCGACGACACCCCGGTGACCAAAAAGGTCAGCGAAGTGGAGTTTTCCCTTCAGCAGATTGAGCTCGGTGGCTACGAGCATTTCATGCTCAAGGAAATATTTGAACAGCCCGATGCGATTGAAGATTGCCTGCGCGGTCGGCTTGACCGGCGTGAGGGACGCGTGGTACTTGGCGGCATCAGTCAATACAGCCGCGATATTGTCCGTGCCCGTCGCCTGATTATCACCGGATGCGGCACCGCGTGGCATGCCGGCCTGGTGGGCGAATTCCTGTTTGAAGAGTTGGCAAAAATTCCCACCGAAGTGGAATATGCCAGCGAATTTCGATACCGCAATCCGATCATCGAAGACGGCACCATCGTGCTGGCCATCAGCCAGTCAGGTGAAACGGCCGACACCCTCGCGGCGCTGCGCGAAGCGAAGGATCGGGGTGCGCTGAGCCTCGGCATTGTTAACGTTGTTGGGTCAACCATCGCGCGCGAAACCGACGCGGGCGTTTATCTGCATGTCGGGCCCGAAATTGGCGTCGCAAGTACCAAGGCCTTCACCGGGCAAATTGTGGTGGAAATACTTTTGGCCCTGAGCATCGCGCGGCGTAAATATATGTCGCAGGCCGTGCTGCAGGAATTTCTCGATGCGCTGGAAAAAATTCCCGATCAGATTCGACAGGTGCTTGAGCAAAGCGATGCAATTCGCGAGGTCGCCATCGAACACGCCAAACGGGATAATTGGCTTTTCCTCGGGCGCGGATTTAATTTCCCCGTGGCGCTGGAAGGCGCACTGAAACTCAAGGAGATCAGCTATATCCACGCCGAAGGCCTGCCCGCCGCTGAAATGAAGCATGGCCCGATTGCCCTGATTAACCCCGGCATGCCTGCGGTGTTCATTGCCACACGCGGCAGCCAGTATGAAAAATTGCTCGGCAATATTCAGGAAGTGAAAGCCCGCCGCGGAACAATTCTGGCCGTCGCCAGCGAAGGAGATGATTACATCTCGCAGGTCGCCGATCATGTATTTACCGTGCCGAATACCATCGAACCGCTCCAGCCGTTGCTGACGGTGATTCCGCTGCAGCTGCTCGCTTATCACGCGGCCGTCGCCCGGGGTTGCAATGTGGATAAGCCGAGAAATCTGGCAAAAAGCGTCACGGTGGAATGATTCGCCCAATGCACACGCCCCGTGCATGCGGCCGCATGCAGCCCCGTGCATACGGCCCGACCCACGCTGGGGGAAAGTTTCCGGCGAACGCTGCCGCCATCCCCGCGGGCCAAGCGCACGGTCCCAATGGCAAATGTGGCCGATGCCGCAAAATACCCACCGGTAAAGGTCAATCAGAGAAAAGCGCGTCGACAAAACTCTCCGGATCAAACACCTCGATGTCATTGGGTGTTTCTCCGAGGCCGACAAACTTCACCGGCAGCCCCAATTGATGGCGAATGGCGACGACGATTCCCCCCTTGGCCGTTCCATCAAGCTTGGCCAGAAAGATGCCGGTCAGATCGATCGCCTTTTTAAATTCCTGAGCCTGTCGAATCGCATTTTGCCCGATCGTCGCATCGAGAACCAGCAGCGATTCATGCGGCGCAGCCGGAATAACCTTGCCGATCACCCGACGAATTTTCTGGAGTTCCCGCATCAGATGATCCTGCGTATGCAGGCGACCGGCGGTATCAATAATCAGCACATCCCGCTTGCGCGCCACCGCCGCCTCGCAGGCGTCAAAGGCCACCGCCGCCGGATCCCCCCCCATCTGATGTTTAACAATTTCAACATCCACACGCTCGGCCCAGATGCTTAATTGCTCGACGGCCGCCGCCCGAAAAGTGTCGCAGGCCGCCACCACCACCGTTTTGTTCTGCTGCCGGCACCATTGCCCCAGCTTGGCGATGCTCGTTGTTTTGCCCGCCCCATTAATACCCGCCACCAAAATCACCGTCGGGCCGGACGTGGCCCAACGTATCTCGCGGCTTTCCACCGGCCAGTAGCGCCGCATTTCAGCTTTCAGAAAAGCCAACACCTCATCACCGGAACTGATGCGCCCCTGCTTCCACGCCTGCCCAAGGTCGCTCATAATCTGATCTGTGGATGCCACACCCAGATCCGCCGCAATCAGCCGCGTCCGCAGCTCATCGAGAAGCGCCTGATCGAGGCGGCGCCCAGCCAGCATCGAACGCAACGAGCCCATCAGCGCTGTGCGCGTGCGCGTTAAACCGGCACGCAGCTTTTCCGCACTTGCACCAACCGCCTTTTTAATAAAATTAAAAACCATCACGGCTCCGGTTTCGCCGCGGTTTTGCCTTCGCCGCCCAGGGTGAGACGGTGCTGCTTATACGCCGCATCCAGCACGCCGTTAATAAATTTAGAAGATTCCGCAGTTGAAAATTCTCGCGCCATATTGATCGCCTCATCCAGCGCCACGCGCGGTGGGGTATCGGTTCCGGCGGTGAGTTCCCAGATGCCAAGCCGCAAGATTGAACGGTCCACCGCAGCAAGGCGGGAAAGCGACCACTGATTCATCAGGCGCGAAATCCAGTCATCCGAAATGGAGCGGTAGCGCCAGGCATGCTTCGCCATGGATATGGCCAATAGCCGAACGGAAATATCGGTGGTGGATTGCGTCACGAAATCGATAAGGCTACCGTCGAGAAAGTCATCGCCTTGAGCATCGGCCTGATACAGCGCCTGAAGCGCAAGCCGCCGCGCTTGAGCTTTTTGTCGATTGTCGGTTTCGACCATCGGTTCGGGTTCATTCGTCGATTGCGTCATTTGCCCGTACCTTTGCCGATCCGGCTGATTGTATTGGCCATTTCAACGGCCGCCCGCGCCCCGTGCGCCCCCGTGTTACCCATTTTCAATCCAGCCCGATCCATCGCCTGCTCCGTGGTGTCGGCCGTGATGATGGCAAAAATGGTCGGCACACCGGTCAGCGGGCCGATCCCCGCAATCCCTGAGGCCACATTGGCTGCCACATGATCAAAATGCGCGGTCTGCCCACGGATAATGCATCCGAGGCAGATAATGGCCGACACGTCGCCGGCCTTGGCTACGGCCATGGCCATGGTTGGAATTTCAAAGCTGCCGGGAACCCAGATCGAACGAATTTGCGATTCGAGCGCACCGAGCTTGAGCAATTCTTCGCATGCCCCAATGTGCAGCTGACTGGTTAAAAATTTATTGAATTCCGCCACCACCAGCGTAAACCGGAATGCGGGCTTCACGATTAGAACACCTCGGATATCAGGGTTCATAGGGGGCGTTCTCCAGACGGCCTGAGGCCAAAACTTCAAGTTTAGCCGCTTGAGTCGCTTGCAGCCAATAACTACCGCCGGCGCATTGGGCTCCGCCAGCAGGCACGGGCCCTGCCCACGGGGTGCATGTTTTAAACTTTCGGCCGATTTTTCTTGACGGATGTTATTTCATGCAGTACGCTTACCGATGCCATGATTCTGTTTCATTAACTGTTTCCGGCGGCGCTTGTTTTTCCGCCCAGTCAGCCTTGGAAAGTCACTTTATATGCGTCTTTTCAGGCTATCAGAGCCAATAACGGCACCGTTTTCTTCTTTTTCGAGGGTTTACTCATGCGGTTCAAATGCCTGATGCGAGTTTTTCCATCGGCGTTGGTCTTAGCGACGCTCACTTCCGCTGCCGTGACGGCGGATATGGCAGCCGCGAATGCCTCGCCGGCGGTGGTCGCCCCCAGCGGAACTTATTGGTCTCAAACCTACGGCGATGAATTTAATACCGGTCCCGCAGACCTTAATGGATGGACGTACGACCTCGGCAACAACGCCGGATGGGGCAACAGCGAAGTTGAAACCTACACCAATTCCACTAACAACGTTTTTGTTTCCGGCGGAACTCTGAATATCGATGCCATCGGAACCACTTCCAACGGTAACACCACCTACACCTCCGGCCGCATTACCACGCAAGGCCTGTTCAGTCAGACCTATGGCCTGTTTGAATTTCGCGCCCAACTGCCCGCTGGAAATGGCTTATGGCCGGCCGTTTGGATGATGCCCGCCAGCTCCACGTATGGATCGTGGCCCAATTCCGGTGAGATCGACATGCTTGAATCCAAAGGCAGCTCCACCAATATGGTGCAGGGAAGCCTGCATTCAGGCCCATCCTACAACCAGCAAAATACCCAATACTCGGTTTATACGCTTCCGAACAATGGCCAAACCACGGCATGGCACACCTACGATCTGCTCTGGCAACTTGTACCCGCGGCCGGGGGCGGAAAGCAGGTTCAGTTTACGTGGTACGTGGATGGCCAAGTTTATGAAGTGCAGCGCGGCGGCTGGACCATTCCCCCCTCAGCGCCCGCCGGCGACACCAATGCCCCATTTGATCAACCGTTCTACATGATTATGAATCTGGCGGTCGGCGGCGATTACGTCAATTACCAGACGCCGGGTGCGGGCACCTATTCCATGAAAATTGACTACGTCCGAACATATACCGCACTGGCACCGGAACCCGGCGCGGCTTGGCTGCTGGCCATGGCGGCTGTGGGCCTCGCGCTGGTTTACCGGCCCAAAACGCGCAGTAATTAATATCGCGGACAAGCGGGCCGGATGCGGCCCAATGGGGCTGGCGTAAACGGAGCGGGCTGTGCGGGGCCGATTGACGGCGCGCCGCAGCCGGGCCATACGGGGTCGAGGCCAATCCTGCCGGGCCGCGCGAGGTCGGGCCGCTGCATTACGCCATTTTTCTCAGCGTGCCCCGAATCTGCCGGGTGGGCTGTTCCAGCATGTATTGCCGATCATGCATCAGGCGATATAGCTTGGCCATGGCGTGCGTTTCAATCTGCCGGATGCGCTCCCGCGTCAGGTCGACCCGTTTGGCGATCTGGTCGAGGGTGCACGGACGATTTCCATCCAAACCATGCCGCCATGTAATGATTGCCGACTCTCGGGCCGTCAGGTATTGCACGCAATGCCGGATCAGCGAAACCGCCTCGGCCCGCTCCATTTGAAAACCCGGCGCCTGCCCGCTGCTATCCACAAGCACATCTTGAATTGGGTGCGATCCACGCTCCTCATTGGGTTGATGCAGCGCAATGCGCCGGGTGCGGCCAGCCTGTTCCACCAGGGCCGTCTGCCGCTTGGTGGTGCCCATCGCCTTGGCCAATTCGGCACTATTCGGCAGCCGACCATTTCCCTCTTCAAACCGTGCGGTCGCATCTTTCATCTCGCCAAGGCGTACATGAATGTACGATGGCATGCGGATGGAATGGGCGGTATTTGAAATCGCTTTGCGAATCGCCTGCCGGATCCACCAGGTCGCGTAGGTGCTGAATCTTGTCTTGAACGCCGGATCGAACATTTCCACAGCGCGAATCAATCCAACATTCCCATCGGCAATCAGATCCGCCAGCGGCAGGCCCCGATTGGCAAACTGCCGCGCAATGCTGACCACCAGGCGCAGATTGCAGCGAATCATTTCATCGCGTGCCGCCGTGTCGCCCGCGTGCACCCGACCGGCGAGCAGCCGCTCCCTTTCCGCGGAAAGCAGCGGCAGTTGCCTGATTTCTCCGAGATAGATTCCGAGTTCGTGATCGATGGCCATTGACTCTCTCCTTCCTGACTTGTCCTGCAACCGAGCTCGCACATTTTAAGTGCCAGGTCGGTTGCCCAATTCTTAATTGGACGCTTCTCAATGCATCCTACCGATGGGTGCCGTAAAATAGCAAGCCAAATACTTGCGGAATTAATGAAACTTCCGTCCCATAAGCCCCCGCATTCCAAAGAAGCCCCGCCGTGTCCCCAGCCGGCGCATGCGCCATCTTAATATTGGCCCTCCTGCCCATGCATTCTTTGTGCCTTTGTTCCGCTGCGTCTCTGCGTGACGCAATAGGTCGTTGCCGGTGAGCGGGAGAGCGATTTTTGCCGAAGGCAAACAATATGGAATCATGCCAATGGCATGATGAAATTATTTAATATCTCACGCAGAGCAGGCAAGTCGCAGAGAGCGGTGGGGCGAAGACGCCGCGCCGCCCCGCGCGTTGGCGTCATTTTGCCGGGGGCATGGTGTCGCCGCGTGTCAAGCCGGCGAGCCTGCTGGCCGGGCCGCGTCGTTCATCGGCCAGCAAATTGCGCCGACGAGCTTCCGATAAATTAAACAGACACATCGTAGGATTCTGCTTCGATGAATATTTCCGGGCCCGCGCTCTTGGGCCAAGCCCATCACACGGTGGAAAACTCAGGCAACGGAGAAGCCGCATTGACCGCCATCGGCCCGAGTTCCAATGAGGCAAAAATCGTCAGCGCCCTTGCGGCGCGCACCTGCACTTGAACCAATTGCCCCTCAAGCCTCGCAGGTCCGTCAAACACCACGATTTGGTCGCCGCCGGTGCGCCCCACCAACTGGATTCGCTCTTCGCTCTTTGCCCCGCCGCCGCGTCCCGATGACATCACCGATTTAAGCCGACTGCCCAATTCAACTTTCTGGGCGTGCGCCGCCTCGACCTTGGCGGCAAAACCCGCGATGACGGAATCTGCGGATTGATCCCACCCGCTCGGCCCCTCACACAGCACCGTCAGCGTTTTACCAATCAGATCATGGTGCTGCTTTTCGCAAATCGCATTTTGCAAATGGAGCAGATCATTGTTTCGCCAGCGCTTTTCATCCTCGGGAACATCGTCCGGATGGCGCTTGATCGCTACCGTACCCGGCCGGGGCGAGTATTTGAATATGAAGCAGTTTTTATACTGCGCCTTTTCCAGCAGCCCCCGCGACGCCGCATGTTCTTCTCGGGTTTCGGTTGGAAAGCCCACGATCATATCGCCCGCGATGGAAATATCCGGCAGAAAGGCCCGCGCGCGCTCCAGCAGATCGAGATAATGCTCAACCGTGTAGCCGCGATTCATCATTTTAAGAATACGGTTAGACCCTGATTGCGCCGGCAAATGCAGATAACGACAGATTCGCGGACAATCTCTCATGGTGCGCAGAATGTCATCACCGAAATCCGCCGGGAAACTGGTGATGAAGCGCAAGCGCGGAAGATCGGGAAGCCGCTCATGAAGAAATTCGAGCAATTGAGCAAAGGTCGTCGTGCGCGGCGTCGGAGCGCCGCCGGCGGATGCAGCGGAGCTTTCATGACGATAATGATTCACCGTCTGTCCCAGCAGCGTAATTTCGCGGGCGCCCGCATCCAAGCACCGCCGGGCTTCATCGTAAATGGCCTGCGGAGAGCGGCTGATTTCCGGCCCGCGCGTATAGGGCACCACGCAATAGGTGCAGAATTTGTTGCAGCCCCGGACCACGCGAACGTAGGCCTGATATTTATTTTTTTCCGGCGAAAACGAGCGGGATAAATCCAGCGCCTCCAGATGATCATCATTCAGATCCGCAGTCACGGAACTTCGGCGTGATGAATTGCCCGCCAGTGCGGATTGCTGCCGACCGGTTTTGTAAACATTTTCCAGCAGGGTCGGTAATCGGTCCAGCTCGCCGGGACCGCAAAGCAGATCAACCTGCGGCATGCGTTTTTGCAGCGATAGGCCGTCGCGCTCGGCCATACACCCAATAACGCCCACGACCAGGTTTGGCTCCGCCGTTTTCCGCATGCCGAGAATGCCGAGGCGGGAGAGAACTTTATCTTCCGACTTTTGGCGGACCGAGCAGGTGTTGTAAAGCACGATATCAGCGGACTCAGGGGCTTTGACAAAATCGTAACCCAAGGCGCGCAACTGCCCCTCGACCAATTCACTGTCGAGCACATTCATCTGGCATCCAAAAGTTTCCAGGTAGATTTTTTTCAAACTGATCCCAAATGCTCGGGTTGATTGTCCGTGGCCCAACTCGCAGGGCATAAGCGAAAGGGATTATAGGTGATGCCGCCGCGAAGCCCAAATATAAACTCGGCGCCCCGGCGCGCTGCGTTCCGGCGCGCTGCCGCGGGCATCCTTCGGTTATTATGCACGCGAAGGGCGGCGGCTCGGGCGAGGCCACGCTTGCACCACCGCCGCCGAAAACGGATTAAGAGACAGGTCGAAAAACAGGCCGAATCGGAGCCAAAAGTGAATACCTATCAATTTAGTATGGGTTTGTCTCTCAGCGACGGATTTTACCGATAAAACCGCTATTCAGTTGACTAATTAAAGCCCTAGTGTTCTAATAGGTATTCGATGCTTTTTTGAGGTATTCACGTGACACCCCAGACCCCTCACCCCCCGCCCCTGCGGCTTCAAAACTTAATAAAGTTGAAGCCCTTAAGCAAACCAAAGATGGTCTTGATGTTTGGGATGATATCTTCCGGTATGCCGCAGCTGAGATTGATGAACCCCTCGAATCGCTGCTTTCACCGAAGGATTTTGACACCTACCAGCAGCTGATTCCGCAGGCAGCCGATCCGCAGGTGATTAACAGCGCCAAACGGCGCAGTCGCATTCCCGAGGATGATTTCGTCCGGTTGCGCTGGTTCGGCATCTATCAGCAGTTGCCCAATCTTTGCCACTTTATGCTGCGCATACGCGTACCAAATGGGTTTGTCACATCGCAGCAGATGGCGGAAGTGGCGGCCATCAGTCGGCAATACGGCGGCGGTTTTGCCGACATCACCACCCGCCAATGCTTTCAGCTTCATTGGCTCACCATCGAGGCTCTTGCGGATATTTTGCCCCGGCTTGAACGCGTTGGTCTTGTCAGCAAATTTGCCTGCGGCGATACGCCACGCAATGTTGTCGGCTGTCCGCTCGCCGGATATTTAGAACACGAAATTATCGACGCCGGTACCGTGGTTGAAGAAGTGAATCAGATGTTTCTGATCGGTGGACGCGAGTTCAGCAATCTGCCGCGAAAATTTAAATCGGCTGTGGCTGGCTGCCATCTCCACTGCCATCAGCCTCAGATCAACGACATCGGCATTTACGGGGTTAAACGCATTAACCCGACATCCGGCACTCAGGAAGTTGGATATGGCTTAACCGTCGGCGGTGGATTATCCAGCCAACCCTATGTTGGCCAAGGCCTGCGTGTATTTATCACCCCCGAACAGGTGCCTGCGGTTTGTCGCGGCATCGCCCACATTTTCCGTGATCACGGTTATCGCGAAAAGCGCACGCGGGCCCGCATGAAATATCTGGTGGCGGATTGGGGCTGGCAAAAATTCCGCGATTATCTGGAAGGGGACATCGGATTTAAACTTCAGCACGATGATAATCTCGCCGCGCCGGAATATGCCCCTCATACCGACCACATGGGCATCGGCCCGCAGAAGCAGATTGGCCTTTCATATGTGGGCGTGCCGGTTGAGCGCGGCCGGATTACCGCGGAGCAGATGGCCAAAGTTGCTACGCTGGCCGAAAAATTTGCCGGCGACAAGGCCCGGTTTGGCCTTTCAAACAAACAGAATCTCATTTTGATTAACGTGCCGACGGATCGCACCGCGGAACTCGCACGCGAACTTGACGCGATCGGCCTGCCTCCATCTGCGCCCCTGTGGCGCACCAATCTCATCTCCTGCACCGGTACACAATTTTGCAATCTCGCCATCGTTGAAACCAAGGAGCGGGCGGGGCGCATTCTTAAACACCTCGAGACGCACGTCGCCATCGATACACCGATCATGATCAGCGTGACCGGTTGCCCCAATAGCTGCGCACAGTATCAGGTTGCAGACATCGGCCTGATGGGCGTCGTCTGCAATTTTCGCGGCCAGCGCGGTACCGAGGCCTATCAGATCATGCTTGGCGGCGGCCTGGGCGCAGATGCCGGTTTTGCCAAAGTTGCCATGAAAAAAGTGCCCGCCGAATTTATCCACAAGCCGATCTCACAAATTGTGGAGCGCTACAAAGAACATCGCGTGGATGAAGATGAAAGCTTTCGGCAGTTTGTGCAGCGCAACACACCAGAGCAGCTTTCCGCTTGGCTGCAGATATCTGAAATGGCGGAAGTGGCGTAACGAGGCGCATTCGCAGACGAACACCACGCCGAAAAAATAATGTCGGCATGTAATGGTGAACCAGACCCACGCCCGCGCGTCCGCACTGCCATCGCGGAGCCAACCGGTGGGGCACCATAAGCGGCCGCCATGCGACTGCGCGGTGATGATTTACTTCGCCACGCCCCGGCTCCCCCGGCTCCCCCGGCTCCCCCGGCGCCGCATCGCCGCCTCGCCGCCGTCGCGGCCCTTCGCCCCTTCGCCGTCGCGGCACGTGGCACCTGCCGCATCCCCAGCTCAACCCAATTGCAGCCTTGCGTGCTTAAACACCGAAGTGGCAAAAGAACTCTTCCTTCACGATTTTTCCATTCATCACGGTATAAAGTGCTGCCTCTTCGATGGTGGTCCGTTTGCCCGCCATCGGCCCAATCTTCGGGGTAACGTCAAGCTTAAAGATTGCGATGAAGCGGTCGCCGTGGGGCCAAGGCCCGGTAGCCTCCCAGTGATGAATGTCGTGGTTGCTCTCAAACCATTGGTTTTTTTCTCTCACGGCAGCCAGGCCGCTGATTTGTCTCGGCCGCGGTGGAATGGCTGCGGCCTCGATGTTTATAATTTCCTCGCTGTACAAGGTATCAATGGCCTCGTGCGATTTGCCTTGGTTTATCAGCGCGACAAGTTTCTTTCCGACTTCAAATGAGCTTTCCACAGTGTTCTCCTGATAATGAGTCCCCAACGAGCACCGAAAGGTGCCCATTGTCATCTTAGCAATCCACGCCAATTTGCGGATTATTATTTTTTCCACCAACGGCGTACAACGGTGCCGGACGGTTATTTTGCGGAACGCTCTTTAACACGCGACAAAATATATTCCCAGCCACGGTTAACTCCTTGGCGGTGCTCAGGGGCAATCTCGCCAATGGCCCGATGCAGAACCGTCAGCCGCGTGCCATTACCGGTTTCGGCCAGTCGATATTGAACATGGGAAATCACCGGGTAAGACATAAACATAGGGCCGCAAATTTCCAGCAGCGTGGGCGGTTTAATAACCTGAACGTGCCCCCATAAATGCCCGGTTTTGTTGCCCAGGTCGCGAAACCACCGGCCGCCGGGCCATGCCTCAAGCTTCATGGGCATCGGGGTGCCGTCGGGCCGGTCTGCCCCGGGGCCTATCTGCTCCAACAGCGCTTCGAAAACCGTCACGGGGGGCGCGCTGATCTCAATCTCCTTTTGAATATGAAGTACGTACTGCTCCGGCCAAGTCATTGCGACCATGACGTATCCTCCGAAAAAAGCACCTTAACTCCGGCTTCAGCCGCGCGGTGGCACAATGCCCCGAGGGCGAGCCGAAGTTTTTTTTGCCTCGGCACGTTCTTTGATGCGTTCAAGCTGATGCTGCCAAAAGTGTTCAAACGTTGCGGTCCAATCATGAATTTCTTTCAGTCGCCCCGCATCAAGTCCGTAGATGCGCTGCCGGCCCTCCCGCCGCACGCGTACCAGCCCCACCTCCAACAGCACACTGAGATGCTTAGAAACCTGCGGCTGCTGCCAGCCCAGTGCGTGCACCATGTCGTTAACGGGCAGTTCACCGTGTGCAAGCAGCCCAAGTACCTGCCGACGCCGTGGTTCGGCAACGGCGTTGAAGGCATCCAGCGTTGTTCGAGCACGCGCCATACCGAAATTATATTCTGATAATGGAATATGTCAATCCCATATCGCTCTTCCATGGCGATGGGCATCATTCAGATGCTTCGGGCGAGCGCGAACCGGCGGCACCATGAACGATGCGAGCCTGGCTCACTCGCTGGGCGCGACGACACAGAATGACCAATGGAGCGATTAAATTAAACCGATGCAACCGATTTGGAGTCACGGCGCGTTTGCTTTACGCGGCTGCGCGTTTTTTTTGCCTCTACCCGGCGCCGCCGACTACCCGCCGTGGGACGGGTTTTGCGACGTATCTTCGGCTCAATGAGCGAAGCCGCCACCATCCGCCGAAGTTTGTCGAGGCAATTGCGGCGATTGGCTTCCTGCGTTCGCTGATCCGAGCTGACCATGACGATCATACCCTCGGCGTCGAGGCGATTTTTTGCCATGGTCATCAGCCGCAGCCGCGCCTTGGTGGACATACCATAAATGGATGCGGGGTTGACCCGCAACTCGGTTTTGGTATTTACTTTGTTGACGTTCTGGCCCCCTGGCCCGCCAGAGCGCGAAAATTCGTAGAACAGCTGCTGGCGGTCAATCCAGACTTCGCCGCTAAGCTGTATACCCGGGCCGGTGTAAAGATTGGATTGAGTCATGCAGGTATTTTACACGCTCGGCGCGAAAGTTGTGAATGGCGCCAAGTGGCCCCCATCTGGCCATGGAATTGGGGCCATTTTGCTGCTCGCCGCCCATTACCTCCATGCCATCGTCGCCAATACGCCCCCGCCGCCATTAGGGGCTACTTTAGCGGTGCCGCCGGCCTTCACATTTCAGGCCTATCTGGGCCTTTTCAAGCCGCAATCGCCGCCAAGTTCAGCCCCCCCGCCGCTGCCCCCCTACTGCCGCTGGAGTTCCATTTCCCATCCCGGCAATCACTGGAAGCTTCGACTGCTCATTAAACATTCTCGCCCGCACGCCAAAACCTTGGGCGGCAGTTTGCTGTGGGAATTGGTAGCAGCATCCCCCCACAACGCCCGCAGGCACGCGCAGATTATTCACCAATTTCACATTGCACCCACCCGCATGCAGGCGCGTTCAACCGTTGAATTAAACCTGAATCTGCCCACACCCCGCGCGGGAGATTACATGCTTAAATGGCGTGACGGCAAACAGCGGCGCACCATTTTCACCCTCCCCTGCATTTATCCGCCAACGGGATTGCGCACGCCGGCAGACCGATCGCTATGGATCGCTCAGATGCCTGCCTGCCCCGCAGGATTGCCATCCCCTTATTTTGCTTCCAACGTTCAGCGATTGGCGGCAATCACGGGTATTAAAAAATATTGGCTGACGCTTTGCACCGGCGATCCGATAAATCGCCGAACGCGGCTTTTTGCCGCCACCATCCGTGCCGCCGGCGGCGAGCTGCTTTTGCGAGTGATCTATCCGATCGCCGCAGGGAACGCTGCAAATCTCACCTACCGCGCCACGCATCATTGGCTAAACGCTGCCCTGGTGGATTTGCATCGTCCGGCTGCGGTAGAAATTATTTTTTCCGCCGCCCCCCGCCCCCATGCCTGGATGCAGGCCGTCATCGCGGGCATCTTCCGATCCGCCGTGTCGATACTGCGGCCGCGTCATATCCGCCTTCTAATTCCGCAATCGCAGATGATCGATATTCCGACGGCCCTTCGTAAATACATCGACGGGCAGGTGATTGCGGAAGATACCGCCCCCCATGTTGCCGCCGGACCCGCAAATACTTTTAGCGGCGTGCGCTGGGCGCTGCCTCCCATCAATACCCCATTGCGCAATAACACACCCGCGGCCATGGCCCTTTGCTCCGGTGCCACCGTGGTGGGCGTTTGCAGCCCGTGGCATAGCCCGGATTCCGGCTGGCTTATCCATCTGCTGGGAGCGGGCATATGGTTGGAAAATCAGCGGATTAGACACTGGGGCACCGCCAGCATTTTTCAGACCGGCCGCGATTGCACCGCCATCGTGCGCCGGCGCAAGACGGCGCCGCCAAAATTAATTCCCGGGGTAAAGATTAACACACGCTGGGTGAGCGGAAACCTCGCACGCGTTAAATGGCCGCCCGCAGGGGCGATCCGTCCGAAATCTTTTCTGCAACTGATGGATCCAAATGGTGCTATCACCGTCTTAAACCAGACGGGCTTGACCATACCGCCGCATTATCCCGGCTTGCCACGCGTACCTGCGCGATTGCCATTCGCCTTCGTCCATTCAACGCGATCGGCCAGTTCCCTTCTTGCGGCACTCCGCACGGCAAGCCCGCATCTACAACCGCAGATCATCGCCGTCGGTTACCAGATAAAACCATCGGCCATCGCATCTCCCGGTAAATTGAAAAGCCCCGATCCCGTGCGATCGCGCAACGATCGATCTGCCCGCACATTGCTCATCACGATTGGCGATTGTTCCGCAGCGACCAAAGATATTCGAGTTTCCGCCATGGATGCCGATGGCAATCGGCGAGTATTAAAACCCGGCATTGCGTCGGTCCGGCCGTCACTGATCGTGATTAGCATCCACGAACGCCCACGGCATCCGCTGGAGCGCATTTTGATTGCCGTGAGAGAATCGCGCCGCGTGTGGGGCGCTGAAATTAGAATGCCACACGGCCGGAAGCCCCAGTGACTTATTGTCCTCATCGGTGCCGATAAGCCGGCCCCGGGGAGATTGGCGCGCCGCCACGCAGCAGCAAGCGCAACGCGCGGGGGGCCGATGGACGACGACGGGGCACGGCGGCACCATGCCGCCGGCTAAATAGCGCGGGGGTGCGAAAGTGCTTCTACCAGCCGATGGATTTATTCCGTCGGAAAGCGCCTCCGTATCATTCCGGGCGAATAATCCGCTCGGCGCGTATTTATGCCATTGATGCGTGCCATGCATCAGCCACGTATGCACCAGCCGCTGTGTCAGATTGTCGTCTGCCGCTGCCCCTCTCTTCGTGGTAGGGCTTGTCCTGCAAGCCAACCAATGGGCACGCTTGCCAAATAGACATCACGGGCCGGGATGTTTTGGCAACTTGCGCCAATAACCGCCGTTGTCCTTGATCAGGTTTCCAGAAAAGTCGACCTCGCCCACACCTTGCGTTTGGAGCTCGTTGGCGTTTTGCTTGATGATATTGTCCCATATCTTCACACCCCTGCACGCCCTGAGGTAAATGGCGGTCCATGAATTGTGGTACAAAAGACAATGGATGACTTCGATCCCTTTGACAAATTCGGCATCCACACCGATCGCACCACAGCCGTGCAAACGGGCATCGCGTATGACGATATGTTGGCAATGGTTAATGAACAAAACGCCGGCGTTGCATTCATAATGGCCCGGCGGCTTTAAGTGGGCGAAGCTGCCGCCAATGAGTGTGATCCCGGTGCAATGGGTGATGGTCAGAACCGGAGAATTAAGGTCTCTGCAAAGAAGCACGAAGCCGGCCGGTGCAATGATCCGCAGTTGGCGCTTGCCACCGATAATCAGGCCGTGCGATACCACCAACCGCCCCTTCGGCAAATAAACCGTTGAGTACGGCTTCGCCTGCGTGATCAACTGTTCAATATCGGCGGCTGTCGGGGCGGCCGCCCGCACGGCTGGTTTCATGCCGGCTTGCATTGCGTGAGGTTGCTGAGCACAACCCATGCAGAGAAAAAGCATCAACACCGCCACCGCCGCTGTGCGTAACATTTTCATAAGATATCCCCTGCGGAATGAAACAGTCGGTTTATCAAAAAACAAATGGTGGCGAATGCGCAAAGATGGCAACCATACTCCCGGCATTGTATCGACCGACCTCAGCGGAACATCGGGGAAACCGGGCTTTCAGCGGATCAAGGGCAGCCCCGTTTAATCCACCAAAAA